>CAZRDB010000050.1:0-27857 GCA_964598695.1 uncultured Armatimonadia bacterium | reverse complement strand
GCCTCCAGCCCCAGGCGAGCGAGCCGTCCGCTGAACGCTCCACCGTCGCCTGGCCCTTCACGTAGCGATCTCCGGCGGGGAGGCATGTGTAGGCCTCGTACTGGTCCTGGTCGAGGAGCGCCTCGAGCGTCGCCGGCGCCCGCACCGTCGCGTAGGGCGTCGGGAAGAGCAGCCAGCGCGCGCCGCCCTCTTCCCACTCCAGGGGGTGTTCCCGCGGGCACTCCCAGGCGCGGGTGAGGTCCATCTCCGCGCGCTTGCGGAAGACGTCCGCGGCGGCGTCGTAGACGGCGACCCCGTGCTCGAGCACGGCCTCGAGGCCCCGCACGCGCCGGTAGTGGCAGATCATCCGCTCCTCGCCCGCCGCATCGGGAACGGTGCAGACACCGTCGATCCAGACGGGCCCCTCGCCCTCGATCGGGCACATCGCGCGGCTGAAGCCGTCCGCGCCGACGAAGTAGGTGAGATCCACGCCCTGGCTCGGGTCGAAGCCGCCGGGGCCGGGGAGGGCCGACGTCGCGCCTGAGGTCGAGAAGAGGCCGAGCGGGTACTCCGCGCGCGACGTGTCGCCCCAGAACCAGTAGAGCCTGTCGCCCCATGGGACGACCATCGCGGTGTCCTGGCCGACGACGCCCCCGTTCACGAGCGGCTCCCGGATCGGCACGAGCTCACCCGCGAGAGTGCTGTCGCGGTAGATGCCGGCCCCGGTGATCCGGTACAGGCGTTCCGCGATGTTGATTCGGGTGATCTCGAGGCGGGCGCTCCCGCCGGGCCGCACGTCGAGGGCCGTCCCCGCGTAGCCGAAGCCGTCCTTCGGGTACTCGTAGCCATGGCTCCGCACCGAGAAGAAGACCCGCCGGCCCATCAGCTCCGGGTCGTCGAGCGCGACGACTCCGTTGCTGTCGCTCCAGTAGGCCGTCTCGTTGACCGTGCGCAGCTCCACGAGCGGCACGCCCCGGCCCGTCTCGCGGTCGACGACGTGGATCGCGAAGCACTCCCGTCCACCCGCGGGCTGTCCGAGCGCCGCCCACCCCGCCGTGAGCACCACCATCGCACAGGATCCCGTCATCGGCTTCCCTCCGTTCGGCCCCGCTCAGTCCGTGTCCTCGAGCGACGGGAGCACCAGGTCCGGCGCGGCGCGCTCGAGGAACGCCTTGAGCATGATCTTCTTCTTCTCGATGGGGACGCCGATCGCGGCGCCGTCGCCGTAGTCGCAGAGGACGAACCCGCCGGTCGGCGCCATCCAGTGTTCGAGCAGGAGGTCGACCTCGGCGCGGATCTCCTCGGCCGACTTCCAGGGGAGCGTCTTCTGGATATCGCAGAGAGTCTCGAAGCAGATCCGTCCCCGGTAGCGGCGGCCGATCTCCTCGATCCCGAGATTGGTCGGCTGCTGCAGGTTGATCGCGTCGAGGCCGCAGTCGATCCACTCCCCGATGATGTCGTTCACGTGGCCGCACGAGTGCATCCAGGCGTGCATCCCCGCCTCGTGGATCGCGTCGAACAGCCGCTTGTAGTAGGGCTTGAAGAACTCACGGAACATCGGGATGCTCGTGAACGCGGCCTCCTGCGTGCCCCAGTCGTCGGTCATACACATGCCGTGCACCCTGCCCCGGAAGCGGCGGCCGATCTCCTCGGCGACGCCGATCGGGAAGGCGATGACCCGCTCGGCCAGCTCGTGAACACGCTCAGGGTCCTCGTACAGGTCCACGAACAGCTCGGGCATGCCCCGCAGGTAGTGCATCCGCTCGAAGAAGGTGAAGCCGACGCCGGTGGTGACGTACTTGTCGCCGGCGGCCTCGAGCTGCTCGGGGATCGCCGCGTAGCGGTAGTCGTCGTGGGGGTCGGGCCAGGGGATCTCGTCGATGCGGTCGAGACTCGTGAGGTTGTGGCCGAGGGGCTGGCCCATGTTCGAGATGCCCTCGGGCGGGAGGGTCCAGACGACGCCCCACTCGTCCTCGTTCGGGACGCGCGGCCGCCAGCCCTCACCCTCCCGGATGTCGGCGCCGGCGCGGTCGTCGTGGCCGAGCCGCGGGAAGCTGATCGGGATCCGCGACGGGCTGTCGAACTCGATCGCGCGCCGGACGATCTCGTACGAGGTCATGCGGGACATCCTCTCTGGGGGAGCGTTCCAGGCCTATGGCTTCGACCCCGATCGCGCGGGGCCTGCACCGTTCGGCGGCGGAGGAGTCGCCGTGCCATCGCGGGAACACGGAGGCGCGGCGCAGCGGGCCGCCGAGGCCCCGTGGCTCGGCTTCCCGTCCGGTAGGCGTCCAGGTAAGATGAGGCCAGGAGGGCCCGGGCACTTGGGGTCCCGTGAGGGCCGCAGACGAGAGCGACCGGCGGCTGCGCGCTGTCGGTTCGTGGGCGGGAGTGCGGTTGCGATGGCTCAGCGCATGCGCAGAACCAGGCGGGTCGTACGACGAGTGCATCCCCCCACGCCCGCCGGCACGCCGATCCTCATCGCGATGGTCGCCCTCGCGCTCCTCGTCCTCTTCTCCTGCTGCTGCGGCCTCCGCTCGTGCGCCCGCAACCGCAAGGCGAAGCCGGAGAAGGAGTCCTCCCGGACCGTCAAGACGGTCATGCTGGGTGTCGAGTCGGAGGGCCTCGCCTCGCGGTTGGCCTCGCTGGCGCCGGAGCCCGACGTGCTCATCCCAACCGCCGAGCAGGCGGCGCGCACGCCCGCTCTCCGCGCCGCTCGGGTCGTCGTCTACACGCCGGAGACCGGCAAGCCCGCCCGCGGCGGCGGCGTCTTCCTCCGGGCCGACCAGGAGGCGGGCCTGGCGCTGCTCCTGCAGTGCTCGATGCCGGGCGATACGAGCAAGAACCTCTACTACTCCGACGCCCCCACGGCCAAGTGGGGCGACACGGTGATCCCGGCCGACCGGCTCAGCCCGTGGCCCGAGGAGTGCGGCCCCCTCAACATCCGCTGGTACAAGATCGAGCCGGAGAAGGAGAAGTACGACAACGGCTCCGGCGACCGCTTCGCCTTCGCGGAGATCAAGTACGTCCGCAACCGCGTTGCCGAGTGGGACAACAAGTGGTACGTGAAGGTCGACGTCGACCCGATCCAGTACCCGGCGCGGCTCCCCGGCCTCGGCACCATGCGGTACCAGGTCGAGGTCTTCCAGGGGCAGGCGGGAGGAGCCAAGGCCCAGGTCATCGCCTCGGCCGGTCTCGAGCAGAACACGAGGCGCGGAATGGGCCCCGGGGTGCCGCGCGTCTCGATCCGCAAGGATGACTCCTACCCCGGCTGGCTGTTCGCGTGGGCAAACGTGCCCTACGTGTTCGGCAGCGAGACGCCGACCGGCAAGGCGCGCGACCATCAGGCCGAGCTGTTCCAGGGCTCGGACTGCTGCGACACGCTCGTTGCCGCGGCGCGCGCGTTCGGCCTGGAGAACCTCCACTACACCAGCACCTTCGGGCTCTCCGACCAGGCGAAGACCGTCTGCTCCCAGGCCAAGCCCGATGCGAACGGCGTCTACCTCGACGCGAGCGGCAAGCCGCTGGCGTGGGGGCCCGAGGGGGTTCAGCCGGGCGACATGCTCGTCATGGCGCCCGACAGCAGCCACGTCGTCGCCCTGCTCGCCGATGAGGGAACCAAGGGAGTGCTGGACGGCGACGACCAGGTGTTCCATCATCTCCTCTCGACCCCACGCGTCGACACGGTCAAGGGCGCCTACGACGCCACCGTGATCCGCGTCTACCGATGGAAGATCGGCGGCTAGATGGACGGGTCCCGCGCCCCCACGCCCCCCGCCGGGCACGCGCCCGGGATGCCGCGCATCGAAAGGAACCGGTACGCATGGCCAAGCGCCTCTGGGGAGAGATGTTCGCGGAGCAGCCGACCGAGGAGGTCCTCGCGTTCATGGCCGGCCGCGACGTAGCCAGCCTGCCTCCCTGCGATGAGGTGCTGCTCCCCTACGACCTGCGGGGCAATGTGGCCCACGCGACCATGCTCGTCGAGGCCGGGATCATCCCCCCGGAGAGCGGAGCCCGGATCCTCGAGGGTCTCGACCGGCTCGCCGTACTGCTCGAGCGGGGCGAACTGAGGCTCGATCCGGCGCTCGAGGACGTCCACTCGAACGTCGAGCGCAAGCTCGCCGAGCTGATCGGCGACGAGGACGCGGCGTACCTCCACACGGCCCGCAGCCGCAACGATCAGGTCCTGTGCGACATGCGCCTGTGGGAGCGGGACACCGCCGGGCAGATCCGCCAGGCCGCCGGCGCGCTCGCCGAGACGCTCCTCGAGCGGGCGCTCGAGCACCGCGCGACCGTCATGCCCGGCTTCACCCACCACCAGCACGCGACGCCGGCCACCCTCGGCTACGTGCTCGCGGGCTTCGCCGGCGGGTTCGTCCGGTGCGCGGAGCGCGCCGCCGAGTGGCTCGCCCGCTTCCGCCGGTGCCCCCTCGGCGCCGTCACCGCCTACGGCACGACCTTCCCCATCCTCCGTGCGCGCACCGCCGAGCTGCTCGGTTTCGACGGCGTCGAGGAGAGTGCGCTCGATTCGGTCCACACGCGCGGCGAGGCCGAGTGCGAGCTGGTGGGCCTGCTCGAGATGGGGGTGGCGCACGGCTCCTCCCTCGCCGCCTCGCTCATCCTCCTCTCGACCGAGGAGTTCGGTGGCCTGCGCATCGCCGACGCCTACAGCAGCGGCTCCTCGATCATGCCGCAGAAGCGGAACCCGGACTCCCTGGAGGTCGTGAAGGCCCGCGCGGCTGCCGTGGGCGGCTCCGCCCAGGCGCTCCGCAACCTCGTGGGACGCAGCCTCTTCGGCTACAACCGTGAGCAGCAGTGGACGAAGTACCTGGTGATGGACGCCGTCCGCGAGGGACTGCCCTGCTTCGCGGTGCTCGAGGGCGTGCTGCGCTCGATGGTCGTACACGCTCCCCGACTGCGCGTGTTGGCCGACCGGGGCTTCCTCGGCGCAACCGCCCTGGTCGAGGCCCTGTGCCAGGAGCGCGGCCTCGCCTTCCGAACCGCCAAGAGCGCGGTCAGCCGCGCCGTCGCGCTCGCCGCCGAGGTCGGGCGATCGTCGGTCGACCGTGCAAGCCTCGAGACCGCGCTGGGCGAGCAGGGGCTCCGTCTCGACCTCTCAGACGACCTCGTCGCCGACTGGCAGGCCCCGGAGAGGGCCCTGGAGCGCGCGTGTCACCCCGGCGGCCCCGCACCCCGCGCCGTCGTCGAGACCGTGGACCGCCTGCGCGAGCGTCTCGGGGCCACCGAACCGTAGTCGCGGGGCCCGGAACAGCCACGCCCCCCCGGACGTCCAAACGTGAGGAACGGCCCGGAGTGGGGCTCTGCAACGCCCCCTCCCGGCCGAAGCACTGCAGGAGGGACCTGTGTCGAGCCGTATAATAGGCTGGCGCTCGGTCCGCCGTGACCTTGCGGCCCAGTCCATGAGCGAGTGGCGTCGCGCGCCGCGGAGCGCGTGACGGCGGGAGGTACACCGTGTACTGCAGGGAATGCGGAAGCGAGAACACTGAGGGAAGCCTGTTCTGTCGGAACTGCGCCACCCCCCTGCGCGAAGACGCCGCCGTACCGGACCGCACGGTCGCCATGCCCATGCCCGAGCCGCCGGCGCCGCAGCGCCAGACCGGCCCGATCTGGGAGCCGGGCGAGGACGAGGTCGCCGAGCTGCTCCGTCGCGCCGTCGACGCCGAGACCGTGGGCGATCTGGGCGGCGCGATCGAGATGGCAGAGGAGGCCGTGCGCGTCGATTCCGCACACGCCGGGGCCCGGTCCTCTCTCGCCGGCTTCTACGAGCGCGCGGGCCGAACGGCCGACGCGATCGGCCAGTACGAGGCCGCGCTCCAGCTCGACCCCTCCAGCCGCGTCGATCGCCTGAGGCTCGCCCGGATCGCGCCGGGACACCCCGCGCTTGCCGGCGCGGCCGGACGCCCGACCGACCGCCGCGGTCTGATGGTCGCGGCCGGTGTCGCCGCCGGCGTCTTCCTCCTGGTCACGGGAGGAGGCCTCGCCGCCTACTTCGGCTGGTGGGCGCCCCGCCACACCCCGAGTGGCGCGGGGGCCGTCGCCGCCGGACTCGGCAGCCCCCAGCTCGAGTCGGCCCGCGCGGCCCTGGCCGGGGGCGATCTCGTGACCGCCGAGCGGGAACTGACCGCGATCCTCTCGCACGACCCCACCGACACCGCCGCGAAGACCCTACTCCAGGAGGTCTGGCGCCGCCAGGCGGGCCTCGCCCCCGACCCGTCGCTCGAGCGCACGGGGCTCGGCGCGCTGGTCTTCGCCGGATCGGAGAGCCAGTCTGCCTCGAGCGACGCCGTTCTGGGGGTCGAGGACGGGATCCAGGCGGGTCGCACCGCCGCGTCCGCGACGCCCGAACTCCCGCTCCTTCCCGTCCCCGCGCCCGATGGCGGGATCCCGCCCGTTCCGGGCGCCGTGACGACCCTCCCGCCCGTGGCCCTGCCGCCGGCGGCCTCGACAACCCCGACCGGCCCGACGCCGCGCCACTCCCTTGCCGGCCAGGTGACCGGCGGCGAGCGCCAGGCCTACACCGACGGCTCCGGCGCTCCGAGCGGCTTCCTGACCGACCTCCCCGCCGCCTCGGCGAGCGGCGGATGGGGGGCCACGAGCAACGTGCAGGGCGGAGGGCTCACCCGCGGCGGCCCCAGAGGCACGCAGCCAGCCCCGTACCAGCCCGGCCCGAGCGCGCCGGTCGCGGCGAGCGGCGGAGCCCCGACGCCGGAGGCCCCCCGCGGGACCATCCAGCCGGGCGGCTCGGGGACGCGCACGATCCAGCCCCAAGACAACGGCTCGGGCGGCGGCCGCTTCAGCGTCACGCCCCGCGGCGGTGGCGGCGCACGGCCTTCCTCCGGTGGAAGCGGCTCGAGCGAGGACCTCGCGAACCAGGCAGCCCGGCTCCACATCGAGGCGCAGAAGGCCGCGACCCCCGAGGAGCGCGTCCGCGGGCTCCAGAGTTCGCGCGCACTCTGGGAGAAGAGCGGCAGCCCCTCGGCCGGCGCCCACCTGAACGCCATCGACCGCGAGCTGCGCGCTTTGGGAGCAGGACGATGACCACGGCGCCACGCGCGGCAAGCCGAGACAGACTGCGACGCTCCGTCGGCCTGCTGGCTCTGCTGCTGTGCCTGTCGGTCGGCGCCGGGGCGGCTCGGGCCGAGAAGTACCGGTTTCTCGTGTTCGACGCGCGTGGCGACCGCGCCGCCGGCGTCACCGACCGCCAGGCGTTCAGCCTCCAGCAGAACTTCGAGGTCGTGCTCCAGCGCGTGGCCAAGATCGTCGCCTACTCGAGCGAGTCACCCTCCGTCCAGGCCGTCTTCTTCGGCGGCGCGATCACCAAGGACGAGATGGACTACCTCGCCGCCGGCGTCGCCATGAACCCATCTCTCGCACTCCGGCTCGTCACGGCCCTCTCGTGGGACCCCAAGTTCCAGTACGACGGCGCGCTGTGGACCGTCGCGACGCAGGTGACGCCCCCCGGAGCGGACGCTCCCGTCGACGCGATGCAGGTCAACATCGTCGACCGCGTCTCGAAGCTCTACCACGTCCGGGTCATCGACGACAGCAACAAGGACATGGCGGGGCTCGCCTCGGTCTACGCCGTCGAGGCGATCAAGGGCCTGCGCGAGAAGGGCAAGGACTACCCCGAGGCACAACTGATCGAGGCCCCCGCCAGCCCTCCTGATGGCGGAACCACTCCCCCGCCCGACGGCGGCACGACGACGCCCGAGGGAGGAACCACTCCTCCGCCGGATGGCGGCACGACGACGCCCGAGGGGGGAACCACTCCTCCGCCGGATGGCGGCACGACGACGCCCGAGGGCGGCGTCACGCCCCCGGCGGCCATCACCCCCGAGGAGGCGAACCTGCGGCTCGGGCGAGCGGCCGAGGTCGAGAACGAGGGCGACTTCCAGGGGGCGATCGACCTCCGTGAACCGCTGATCGGGCTGCCGGGCCTCACGCCTGGCGCGCTGTGGGAGGCGGCCTCGGGCGTCGCGATGTGCAAGCGCAAGCTCGGCGATCTCGATGGCGCGCAGAAGGCCTGGGAGGTCGCTCGCAGCTACGCCCGGACGCCCGAGGACCAGAACATGGTCGACATGGCCCTCGAGCAGATCCGCGGCGCCGTCTCGATCGACTACCGCAAGGTCGATGAGTACCGGCTGATGTCCATCGTCGAGATCCGCGACTGGCTGCTCCAGCGGCCCCGCGACCACGCGGGTCGGGTGGCGCTCGCCGAGAAGTACATGGAGCAGCAGCCGGAGCCCGACTGGACCCGCGCCTATGAGCAGCTCGAGACCGTCTGGCTCGAGCACCCGTGGGACGCCCGCGTGCTCACCGACATGTGCCGCTGCCTGATCGCGAAGGGCCTTGCCCCACGCGCGGTCGAGCTGCTCGATGGCTGGCGCCTGCGGCGTGCCGACACGTTCTCCGACGACGCGCTCCGACTGCTGATCGCGGCGCACCTCGCCGCCCGGCCCGGGGACTCCGGGTTCGCGCCCGTGTCCGAGCTGCTCCTGGCCCGCAAGGAGCCCCTCACGCTGACCGAGGCCGACATGCCGGCATTCGCCGACTGCATCCGACTGCACATCTACGCGATCGCGGACGGGATCACACCCCTCCTGAGCGACACCACCCACACCGTCAAGGGCACCGGCAGCGTGGAGCGCAGCCGGACCGAGCTGCGCGAGGCCGTCAGTGCCGCCTCCGTCGCGACGCAGCAGTTCGCGCAGGCGCTCGACGCGGTCGCCCCGCCCGAGCGGTGGCAGGAGTGGCACGGCGGCCTGGTCCTCTCGATTCTCAACTTCGACCAAGCGCTGGCGGAGGGCAAGTGCGCCCTCGACCTCAACAGCAAGGATGCCTGCGACCGCGCGCGCGACTACCACAACCTCGCGTGTGACCAGGGCTCGCGCGCGATCGAGGCGCGGCCCAGCGCGGTGGCCAAGCCGGCGGAGCCGCCGGCGGGTTCGGGCACGGTGGCTCCCTCCGGCGGCGGGGGAACCATCGAGTTGGGGCCGCTCTAGCGTCGGCGGATCGGCAAGCCGGAGTGGTGCCACCGCTCCCGTCGCCAGGCCGGAGGGTGGGTGGCGTGATGGACGTACGAGATGGGCGCGCGCGCCGCGCGACGCGGGGGTGGACCACGGGGGCGGCGCTTCTCTTGCTCAGCGCCTGCTGCGCGGCGCAGGAGGCGCCCGCGAGCGCTCGGACGGTCCCTCCCGAGCGGAGGCCCTGCGTCGCCGCCTACGGGCTCTCGAGCGCGACCGAGGCGCCGGCGTTTCGTCGCGCCGGCTTCGATACCGCCTTCGTGGAACTGCCGCCCCGATTCGCGCAGACCGAGGGCGACGCGCGCCGCCTCGAGGCGTTCCTGACCGCGTGCGACACCGAGGACGTGAGCCTCATCCTCGGAGTGCAGTGCGATGACCCGAGGACGGCCCCCGGCGGCCTCCTCAGCCCCTACGACACCACAGCCGTCAACCGCCTCGGCGCCGAGATCCACCACCTCGTCTCGCTCGCCGGCGACCACCCGTGCGTGATCGGCTGGATGACCCCGCGCCGTCTCTCCGAGTCGGTCGCTCTGCGCGACCAGGACTTCGCCGCCTACCTGCAGGGCCGCTACGGCGTCGTCGCGACACTCAACGAACGTTGGGACGTCCGCTACTCGTCGTTCGACGAGGCGACGGCCGGTCAGGCCCGCGCGCAAGCCGCGATCTCGCCGCTCGGTCTCGGCGCCCCGTTGCTTGATGTGGCCGTCTTCCAGACTCTCCTCCACCGCGACGCCCTCGCACTCTTCCTCCGCACCTACCAGCGCTACGACCCGTACCAGCGGCCTGTCGTCGCGGGCGAGGAGTGCAACTACTGGGCGCTCGCGAACCTCCCCCTCGGCATGTTCGGCGCCGTCACCGGCCTGCGCCCGGACGAGGCCGGGCCCGATCCCCTGCTCGGCAACCCGATCGCCGTCGACGTGGCTCGCGCGGGCGGGCTCCATGCCGCCTTCCACGGTCTCGAGGTCCGAGCCGATACCGACCCCGCGCTCCTCCGCCGTCAGGCGGCGGCCGCGTTCGCCCACGGCGCCTGGGGGGTGGTGCTCAGCGACTGGCAGACCGTCGCGGCCGAGGAGGCCCTGGCGGAGCTGCTCCCGGAGATCCGGAGCTGGACCGAGAGCACCGGTCCCCTGCCGGTCCGCAGCTCCATCGCGCTGCTCTACGAGCCCCTGCACGGCGGCGCGCGGAGCGGGACGGGCTACCTGCTGGCCGGCCTGCTCGACGCCCGAGGCTGGCCCTCGGAGCCTCTCGCGATCCTCGCGGCCTTCGCGCGCGGCAGCCGGTACGGCGGGATCGACGTCCTGCCCGCACACGAGGTGGACGCCGCCGCGCTCTCGCGCTACGCGGTGGTGCTCGCGCCGCAGCTCTACGATGTCGAGCGCGGCCTCGCCGACGCGCTGTGGGACTACGTGAAGGGCGGCGGCCTGCTCTACACCGACCTCGGACTCGGGTTCCACCAGAGCGGCACCATGACCGAGTTCCCGGCCACCCTGATGGGCCTCACCGGGATCCTGGCCGTGCCCTTCATCCTGCCGATGCAGCTCGGCGGTACGGTCGAGCAGCCCTGTCCGGCGCTCCCCTCGCTCGTCCCCGGCGCCCGGACCTCCGGCGCCGTCTTCGGCCCGGTGATCGGCGACGCGCGCCTGACGATGGGCGCCACGCCCATCGTCGTCTTCCGCTCCCGCCGTGTCGCGCAGCGCGGCAATGCCCTGTTCTTCGCGAGTCTCTCGGCCCACTACGTGGGGCGCGGCGCCGTGCTGTTCGCGACCACCCCGGCCCTCGCGGGGCTGACGCCCCAGGACGCCCTCGGCGCACCGCTGTGGGCCGACCTCATGACCCGCGGCGCGATGGTCGAGAACGTGGGAGGCGACGACTTCGCGCCGCCCCACCTCGAGGTCCGCACGGGCGACGGGATCGTGGTCGCCGCGGCCTACGACGCTGGAACCGAGTGGGCGACGGCGCAGCGCGCGGGCTCCGACCGAGCCGTCTTCCGGGGCGCGCTGACCGAGACGGCGGCCGAGGGCCACGACGACGTGCTGCTGCACATCCCCGTCGGCGAGTCCGTGCTCGCGATCGCCGACAGGCTCCCGGTGCGGATCCCGAGCCCCACCACGTGCGTCTGGGTGAGTGAGTACGGCCCCGATGGCCTGCGCGCGACGGTTGCGCCCTCGGACGCGAGCTGGAGCCCCATCGAGGGCGGCTATGTGGCCGCCGGGGGGACCGTGCAGCCGCTGGCGCTCGAGATCGCAGCGGGCGCGTTCCCGATCCTCCCGCGGGAGGAACTCGAGGTCGTCGTCCGTGGCTCCAATGGCCGCCCGAGCGAGACCGTCCGGCTCACCGCCGGCGACGACGGCGTCCTCCGGCTCGACCTGGGCGCGGCCGGCCCGCTCGAGGTCACCGTCCGACCGCGCGCGCCCGAGGCGCTCCCGGGCGCGGAGAGAGGAGACGGCGCGCGATGAGGCACGCCTGCGTGTGGGGTCTGCTCGTAGCATTGCCGCTCTGCCTGGCGGCCTGCGCGGGAGGAGGAGGCTCGGGGGTCGACAGCCCCTTCTTCGACGATGCCTCCGGCCGCCGGACCGGGACGGTCGACGGCTACCTTGCCGCCCCGGTCGCCAGCGGCAGCCAGGGACCGGCGGCGCTGGCCTTCCTCCCCTACCCGCCCAACCAGCTCACATACCGGATCGTCGACAACACGCGCGTGACGCTCAGCACCGGCCAGACCGCGGTGACCGACGCACGCGGCCTCTACCTGTTCCCCTCCGTGCGCTCCGGGACGCACACGATCAGCGCCTCGGACCCGACCGGCGCCTACACCCCGGCGGCCGGCGAGATCGTCGTCGAGCCGGGCGCGATCACCTGCGGGCTCGACGAGCCCACGCCCTCGCCCGAGGCACCGGCCGCGGGCTTCTTCGCGACGGGGGCCGACGACTTCCTCCGGCTGCGGTCGGCCGTCGACACACGGGAGTGGCGCAGGATGACGGCCGCGCCGGCCGACACCGCCGGCGCCTACCGGTTCGCCTTCGCGGTGCCGGGCGATACGGAACCGGAGACCTACCTCGACCTCTCGTTCGACGCGAACGGCGTGCGGCTTCGCGGCGGCCCGTGGGGGACGCTCGATCCGTACGGACCGCTGATGCGGTCGGGGATCCGCCTCTCGGACACGTTCAGCCTGCCCAGCACCCTGACGGCGCCGGACACGAGCCAGCACGCGGCGCGCACGACGGCGACGATCACGGGGGTCGACGATCTCGTTCTCAGCGCGGGACGGTTCGACAACTGCGCGCGCCTGGTCTGGAGCATGAGCGCCGACACCGCGTCCGAGAACTGGACGATGTGGTTGGCCTGGCGCGTGGGGCCGGTGAAGCTCACCTGGTCGGGGCTCGACTACCAGCTCCAGTACGGCGAAATCGGGGGCAAGGAGTACCGCTAACTCCCTGCCCCCGATGCGTGTGCGGTGGCGCGGCACGCGGCTAGGCGTGCGCCTCCTCGGACTGGAACCGCGCCATCTTCCGGCGGACGCGGCACAGCGCGTTGTCGACCGACTTCGGCGTACACTCGTTCTCTTCCGCGATCTGCAGGTAGGACTTGCCGTCCGTGAACCCGACGAACACGGTCCATTCGAACGGCGAGAGGTTCTCGCGCAGAAGCCGCTCGAGCTCGCGCACGGTCTCCCGCGTGATGAGCAGGCGCTCCGGATCCTGGATGTCGCTGTCGGGCGCCGCCTCCAGCGGATCGTTCGCTCCCTCATCGCGACTGGCGGCGCGGAGCGAGTGCGAGTAGATCACGGGGAGCTGGCGCTGGCCCACACCGCTCTTGACCGCCGTGATCATCTGCCGCGTGATGCAGACATCGGCGAAGGTGCGGAACGAGCACGAGCGATCGGGACGGAAGTCGCGGATCGCCTTGTAGAGGCCGACCATGCCTTCCTGGATCATGTCGTCACGGTCCGCGCCCTGCAGGAAGTACGAGCGCGACTTGAACAGAACCACCGAACGGTACTTGCGGAGTAGGTAGTCGATCCCCTCCAGGTCCCCCTGTTTCGACAGCTCGACGATGACCTCGTCGGGCAAGGAGCCCAGCGCGTAGCGGCGGAACCTTCTCTGCGTATCGGGGGAGAGTTCAAGTACGGATTCGTTGACCGCGAGTCCAGCCTCGTGCCTTGCTGACCTTGGCATCCGATCGAGCCCTTCCCTTGCGACAACGCTCTCGACTGGCGAGTCAGCCGTGTTGCATATAGATGCTAAACGAATCGGGGCAAATGCTGTCAAGAGATATAGTGTTTTTTCCTCGACACCAATTCGCCCCCATGGGGTGTCTATACCTTTTTCGTCCGACGAAATCGCTGCAGGCTCCCCCCCCCACGCGCGGCGAACCCACGCCTCCCCGGCCATCCGCCGCAGACCCGTCGGCAGGCCGCCCGCCGCGGAGAGGACGCGCTATGACACTGCACACACGACTCGCCGGAACGCTCCTGCTCCTCGCGCTCTCCACCGCCGTTGTCGCGCAGGAAGGCGACGAGGGCTTCCTCCCCCTCTCGGGCGAGGCAGGGCTCGCCCGCTGGCGCTCGATGGGCGCCGATGCCTGGACGGCCGAGGGCGAGTCGATCGCCTGCTCCGGGGAAGGGAGCGGCTGGCTGCGGTCCGACGCGATCTACGGCGACTTCACGCTGCGCTTCGAGTACCGCATCGAAGCCGGCGGGAACAGCGGAGTCTGGCTCCGTGCCCCCCTTCGCGGTCGCCAGTCGGCCGTAGGCTTCGAGTTCCAGATCCTCGGCGCGACCGCCGCCGCGCCGAACCGCAACTCAACGGGCTCACTCTACGACATCGTCGCGCCTCGACTCGACGCGGGCAGGCCCGCCGGCGAGTGGAACGAAGCCGAGATCCGCTGCCTCGGCACGCGGGTCCGCGCGGTGCTGAACGGCGAGGAGCTGTACGACATCGACCTCGCGGACCCCGCGCTCAACGCGACGCTCCCGGAGGGGATGAAGCCGGCCGACCGCAACCTCCGCGGCTATCTCGGACTCACCAACCACGGCGCCCAGGTCTGGTACCGCAACGTCCGGATCCGCCCCGAGCCCGAGGAGGGCTTCCTCCCGCTCGGCGGCCCGGGCCTCGAGGGCTGGGACCCCGCCGGCTCCGGGGCCTGGTCGGCGGACGACGGACTGCTCCGCTGCGAGACAGCGGCGGAGACGATCCTCACCGCGCGGCAGCGCGTCCGCGACTACACGCTGCGGCTGCGGTACCGGGTCGAGCCGGGCGCGCGAGGATTCGTCTCGCTGCGACGAGCGTCCGACGGCCGCAACCGCGTCGAGATCTGCCTCGCCGATGACGCCGGCAGGCCTGCCGGGCCGGAATCGTCCGGGGCGCTCCGCGGCCTCGGCGTGCCGCGGTGGAATGCCGCTCTCCCTGCCGGCGAGTGGAACGACCTGGAGATCACCGAGCGCGGCCTCCGCCTCGATGTGCGGCTCAACGGCGTGCGCGTGCTCGATGGCAGCCTCTTCTGGTACTCCGGCTTCTACCTTCCCCCGCAGGAAGGCCCTCTCGCGCTGGCCGTCACCGCCGGCGCGGTCGAGTTCCGTGACATCCGCGTGCGGCGGCTCGACGACGAGACGCCCTGATCCCCACCCACTCCCGGAGGTCCCACAGCGGCCGGAGGTATTCCGCGCACCGCCACGAAGGTGGCTGTACCCACGGGGAGAGACCTGCCGCGGCGCCCGTGTCTCCCCTTGCGGAAGTACTTTGGCTGAACCGTCGCACGGCACTCCGCGAGTGAGAGGGGAGACTATGAGAAGAGCACGAGGCTTCACCCTGATCGAACTGCTCGTTGTCATCGCCATCATCGCGATCTTGGCGGCCATCCTGTTCCCGGTCTTCGCCAAGGCACGCGAGAAGGCCCGTCAGACGTCCTGCTTGTCGAACGTCAAGCAGCTCGGCCTCGCCGTGATCCAGTACGCCTCCGACTACGACAGCACGGGTCCGATGGGGTGGCTCGACGACTCGACCTACAGCGTGCCCTCCGGCTGGCCCTTCTGGTACGGGCCGGAGACCGACTGGCGCTACCGCGTCTACCCGTACGCGAAGAACGGGCAGATCTACACCTGCCCGAGCTTCGAGAAACCCGATGAGCCGCTCTGGGTGTACATCCGCGGGGAGGTGGAGTACGGGATCCACCGCAGCTACGCGCTGAACTACCCGATGGCACACCCCTGGTGCTGGAACTGCAAGCTCGACGCGACGCCGCGGCCCGCCTCGAGCATTCTGATCTGCGAGAGCCGCGAGTGGAACGCCGACTGGCGGATGGAGTTCCTCAGCGGCCGCGCCTGGTTCGACGGCAGCAAGGGCATCATGACCACCCACAACGGGTTGAGCAACTTCGCCATGTACGACGGCCATGCGAAGGCCCTGCGCCTCAAGAACACGATCGGCTCGCCGCTCAACTGGGCCGACTGGTCCACCCCGCCCGACAACCATCTCTGGGCATGGTGGTGTGGCGGCGACTGGGAGCACGTCGGCTGGCTTCAGAACCAGATGAACAACCTCGCGCCCGAGTACCAGTAGGCCGACCGACAGACGCCGGCGACGAACGGGGGCGGGAGGACTCCTCCCGCCCCCGTGTGCTTGCCGATCTCGCCGAGCGCTACTTGCCGCCGCCCGAGGGCGATTCGGGCCCTCCCGACCGTGGCGCCGCGCTCGGCCCCGTGCCGCCGCGGCCCTGCACCGACCCCTTGGCGCCACCCGTGCTCGCCGGGGCGCCCGCTCCGGTCCCCGGACCGGTCGGTTTGGGTCCACTCGCGACGGGCATCTCGCCCGGGCCTTTCGGGGCGCCCTTCTTCGCGCAGCCAGCCAGCGGGATGAGCGCCTGTGCCGCAAGCGCCACCACCGCACCCGCCACGAGCAAGCGTTTCAAGCCACGACGCGCCATGAGCCTCATCCTTCCGTCTGCATCCAGCGCGCCCTCGGTCGCATTCGCGCCGACCGCTAAAGCACCTTCGCGCGGTCTCCGCACCCCCTACGGGTCTGCGCAGTAGGCCATGGCATGCGGCGGGCTCGTCGTCGTCCCGTCACTCACCGTCCAGCTCGAGACCCCGGCTGCCCGGGTGATCGCGATCGTCAACGTGCCGCCGCCGGGGCCGGCGCAGGTGATCGTTCCCCCGGTCGGGCAGCCGGCGCCGTCGGCGGGCAGCGCGAGGTCGTCCAGGCTGACGGCGATCGCCGCGCCGCCGTCCAGTGACAGCGTCAGCGAGGAGTTCCACACGTCGGTGGAGGGGCCGCTCACGAAGTCGCCCGCGTGCGTCACGGTCGCCGTGTGGCCGCCGCCATGCACGGTGATCTCCATCGCGACCGAGGAGTCGCCCAGCCGGCCCGACGCCGTCGCCGAGAGATCGACGGTGAAGTAGTCGCCGACCTCGAACGCGGTGCTCGAGAGCGTGATGGTGCTCGTCGCCAGGCTCGCGGCGATCGTGATGCTGCCGCTGGCCGTCCGGAGGCCTCCGAGGATCGGCAGCTCGTCCAGCGTGACCGTCACCGATGTCAGCGAGTTCCGCACGATCGTCACCGCGCCGTCCGGAGCGTCGAAGGCATCCTCGAGGGCCTGCTCCAGGATGAGCAGATCGAGCCCGTCCTGTCGCGCCTCCGCCTCGCCGTCCGTCGTTGCCTCGCCGTGGTACGCGCCGAGCACCGGGTAGAAGACCGAGCAGAACTGAAGCGTCCCCACCGTGGCATCGACCACGCCCGCAGCCGTCGTCTCGTTGTCGGCCGGGGTAGCGCCGCCGCCCGAGCACGCGCCCAGCCCCACCGCCAGTGCGGCCAGCACCGCGCACACCACGAACCACTTGCCCATCGGAACCACCTTCCACCGTGCCGTGCCGCGGGGCCGTGTGCCTACCGCAGCGCCTCGTCGATCGCGCGTAGCTCGGCCTCGTCGAACGCCAACCGCTCGAGCGCCGCGACGTTCTCCTCGATCTGCCCCACGCGACTGGCGCCGATCAGGGCGCTCGTGACGCGCTCGTCGCGCAGCACCCACGCCAGCGCCATCTGCGCGAGCGACTGCCCACGCGCCTGCGCGAGCGCGTCGAGACGCCGCACACGGCCGAGCTGCTCCTCGGTGATCTGCTCGGGACGGAGGAAGCCGCTCGGCTTCGAGGCGCGCGAGCCCTCGGGCACGCCCTCGAGATACTTCCGCGTCAGGAGCCCCTGGGCGAGCGGGCAGAACGCGATGAGGCCGATCCCCAGCGCTCCGCAGTGCTCGGTGAGGCCGTGCTCGACCCACCGGTTGAGCAGCGAGTACGACGGCTGGTGGATCGTGATCGGCGTGCCCAACTCCCGCGCGACGGCCTGCGCCCGGACCGTCGTGGGCGCGTCGTAGCTCGAGATGCCGGCGTACAGCGCCTTTCCCTGGCGCACCACGGTGTCGAGCGCGCCGAGGGTCTCCTCGAGCGGCGTGGCCGGGTCGGGCCGGTGCGAGTAGAAGATGTCGACATAGTCGACCCCGAGGCGCCGGAGCGACTGGTCGAGGCTCGCGATGAGGTACTTGCGCGAGCCCCACTCCCCGTACGGGCCGGGCCACATGAAGTAGCCGGCCTTCGTCGAGAGGATCAGCTCATCCCGATGGGCCCGGAAGTCGCTCGCCAGGATCCGGCCCACGTTCTCCTCGGCCGAGCCTGCGGGGGGGCCGTAGTTGTTCGCGAGATCGAAGTGCGTGATACCGAGATCGAAGGCCCGCCGCAGCATCGCGCGCGCCTCGTCCTGGTCATCGATCCCGCCGAAGTTGTGCCAGCAGCCCAGCGAGATCGCGGGCAGGCGCAGGCCGCTCCGGCCGCACCGCCGGTAGAGCATCGAGTCGTACCGCCGCTCCGAGAACCCGCCCATTGCGCGTACCTCCTGCCGCCGTCCGCGCCCCTCGGCCCCGCTTCCCTGCCTTCGTGCGGCGCAAGCGAGACCCTCCCGCGGTCCTGGCCGGCGTGGGCCGGAGCACCGCCCGCCCTAGTCCGCCCGGACGGTCGCGCAGTAGAAGCATCCGCCGGCGATGTTGCCCTCATGCGGGACGAAGCGGACGGTGACCTTGCTCTTGCCCCGCGTCAGATCGGCGGGGAGCGCGATCGCGCGGTCGAACAGCCGGCCGGGGTCATTGCGATCCAGGCTCATCGTGAGCACCGTCGTGCCGTCGACCTGCACGTCGAAGGTTCGGGGCGGGACGTCACTCCCCCAGAACGTGAGCAGGAGGGCCATCGGGCGATCGGGCAGGACCCGGAGGTCCCAACTCCACCAGCCCGGCGCCGGCGCGTGGCGCCAGGCGAAGTCCTGGTACGGGCCGGCCTGCGTGTTGTCGCCCTGCAGGTTGTGCGCCGCCTCGCCGGCCGGGTCCAACGGCACGACCTCGTCGACCACCCGCCGCGCGAGGCTCTCGGCCTCGGCCTGCTGCTGGGCAGCCTGAGCGACGCGCTCGCTGTCCTCGCGCACGATGGGCAGGTAGACCTGGTAGGTCTCGTCGGCCACGCGGTTGAGCGGGATCAGCTTCACGCCCACCGGCCCGCCGCGCAGCGCGAACGTGAGCGGCTCACCGGGCACGGGCTCGAGCAGGTTCGCCGGGTCGCCGGCCGGCGCGGTGAGGAGATACGCCGCCGCCTGCCGCGGGTGCTTCGTGGGGGCGGTCTGCGAGGCCGGCACCCCGACCGCGGCGAGCACGAGCGGGCCGTAGCGGAAGGCGATCGCCTCGGGGTCGCCGGGCAGGGCGACGGAGCTGGCCGACATCGGAAGCGACAGCTCGACCCGGTCGCCCTCACGGAACGTGCGCGTCACCGGTAGGTACCCTGGGAGCGGGCCCTCGGCGACGACCTCGCCATTGAGCCGAACCGTGGCGCGGCGCGCGACCCACTCGGGGATCCGGAGCTGGAGCGTGAAGCGGGTCGGACGCGCGCAGTGAACGGTGAGCGTCGTTCCCTGCTCCTCGGGGAAGCCGGTCGTCTGCTCGAGCGTGACACCCTTCGCGCGCCACACGAGGCGCGTCGGAAGGATGAGGTTCACGTACAGATCGTCGTCGGAGTGGAAGTAGACGCTGTCGGCGAGTTTGGCGAACGACTCCACGCCGGTACCGTAGCAGCACCAGAAGGCATCCTCGGGGCCGCCCCACTGCTTGCGCGCGCCGGCGCCCTGATAGACGTAGTAGATGAGCTGGCCGGTCGTGGGGTGCTGGGTCCCGAGGATCCCGTTGAGGAAGGCGCGCTCGTAGTAGTCGCCGTACCGCAGCTCGGGCGAGAGCCCGAACAGCTGCCGGGTGAGCTTGAGCATGTTGTGGGTCTTGCAGGTCTCATGCGGGTTCTGGTTCTCGGTGCCCTTCATCTCGTAGGGCGGACCCCAGATCTCGTTGGCGGTGGTGCCCCCGGAAGCGAACGTGCGGCCGAAGACGACGCTCTTCCAGAAGAACCAAGCGGCGCGCAGGTAGCGGCGGTCGCCAGTCAGCTCGTAGTGACGCACGGCGGCGATGACCTTCGGGATGTGGGTGTTGCCGTGGATCCCGGTGAGGTTGTCCCGGCTCTTCCACAGCGGCTCGAGGAAGCGCTCCTGGTTGAACCGGTTGGCGAGCCGCAGGTGCATCGGGTCGCCCGTGACCTCGTAGAGGTGGTGGAGCACGTCGGACATCCCGCCGAACTCGACGTGGAGCATCCGCTGCCACTGCTCCTCGGGGATCGGGGCGATGCGGTTCTCGAACCATTCCGCCATCCCGCGGAGCACGGGGAGCGCCTGCTCGTTGCCGCAGAGCAGGTAGGCGTCGAGCAGGCCGGCCATGATCTTGTGGATCACGTAGAAGGGCGCCCACGGGGGCTTCTCCATCGCCTCGAGCCGGTCCCAGTAGGTCGCGGGGAACGCCGAGAGGTAGCCTCCGCCCAACGCCTCTTGGCACCGGGCGAACTCACGGACCATGAGGTCAGCCCGCTCCTTGCACGCCGGGTCGCCCGTGCCGCGGTACATCAGCGCGAGCGCGGTCAGGTAGTGGCCGACGAAGTGGCCGCGGATCTCACACTCGGGCGCCTCCCAGCCTCCGTAGGGCTCGCCCGGCGCGGGCAGACCGGCGTTGATGCGGAACGGCCGCAGCAGCCGGTCGGGATCGAGCGAGAGGAGGTACTCCCTGTTGCGCTCCTGGGCCTTCAGGCACGGGCCGGGCAGGAGCCTCACGTCGGCCAGGTCGAAGGGCTCGACGGCGGGCGTGATCGGCGCCTTCACCGCGGCGGGCGCGAGCACCGTGAGGCAGACGAGCAGGCATGGGGCCATCGGCGGCATCCTTCCCGTCCCCGATCCGCCGGTACGGTTCCCCACGGCTCCGCGGAGACCTGCCGCGAGGCCGGCTCAGCGGTCCAGCATCGACCGCCCGGGGCCGATCGGGGCGAGCCCCAGCCACGCCGCGAGCGTGGCCGCGACGTCGGCGAAGGTCTCGCGCGTTCCGACTGGCCCCGCCAGGCCCGCGGGGTGGCGGATGACGATGGGCACGTACTCGCGCGAGTGGTCGGTCGATGCCGTGGTCGGATCGACGCCGTGGTCGCCCGTGATCAGCACCAGGTCGCCTGCCGCCGCGGTGAGGAGTTCCGGCAGGCGCCGGTCGAACCCCTCGAGCGAGCGCGCGTAGCCCTCGGCGTCGTTGCGGTGGCCCCAGCGCATGTCGGTGTCGACCAGATTGGCGAACAGCAGGCCGTCGAACGGCGTCCGGAGCCGCTCCAGGATCCGCTCGACCCCGTCCTCGTTGTCGCGCGTGTGGACGCAGTCGGTCAGGCCGCGTCCCGCGAAGATGTCGTCGATCTTCCCGACGCCCCGGACCGACATCCCGGCCGCGAGGACTCGATCGAGCAGCGTCTCGCCGTGCGGCGCGAGCGAGAAGTCCCTGCGACGCGGCGTCCGCCGGAACTCGCCCGGCTCCCCCTCGAAGGGACGCGCGATGACCCGGCACACGGCGTGCGCGCCGGCGAGCTGGGCCCGGGCGATCCGGCACCACTCGTAGAGCTGCTCGACGGGCACAACCGCCTCGTGGGCTGCCACCTGGAAGACGCTGTCGGCCGAGGTGTAGACGATCGGCCGGCCGGTTGCGAGGTGCCGCGCGCCCAACTCATCGAGGATCACGGTCCCCGAGGCCGGCACGTTTCCGAGCACCTTGCGCCCGACGGCCTCCTCGAACGGCTCGATCACCTCGCGAGGGAAGCCGCGGGGGTAGACCGGGAAGGGCTGCTCGACGGGCAGGCCCGCCAGCTCCCAGTGGCCGGTGGTCGTATCCTTGCCGGCCGAGCGCTCGGCCATGCGCCCGTACAGGCCCGTGGGCCGGGCCACCGCGGGGACGCCGCGGATGGGCAGGATGTGGCCGAGGCCGAGACCCGCCAGGTGCGGCAGCGCCAGGCCATCGACGGCCTCCGCGGTGTTCGCGAGCGTGTTGCTCCCCTCGTCGCCGTACCGGGCCGCGTCCGGCATCGCTCCGCAGCCCAGGCCGTCGATGACCAGGAGGAATGCGCGCATCACGCGTCCTTCGCAGCGCCCTGCGGCCCCTGCTCGATCGGGGCGGGCGTCTGCTCGGCCTCGCGGCGGATCGCGAGGTAGTGCTCGTAGATGATCGGGTCGAGCTGGTGGAGGCCCGTCCGGGCGATCTCCTGCATGATCCCCCACGCCTCGGCGTACCGCTGCTGACGGTAGTAGACCCAGGCGAGGGAGTCCTGCAGCTCGAGGAGCGTGAGGCTGCCCGGCGGGCACAGCCGCAGGCCCTGCCGGACAAGGCGCTCGGCCTCGTCGAGCCGAACGCCCTCGACCGCGTAGTAGTAGCCGAGCGAGTTGTAGGGCTCGGGATCACGGGGCGCGAGCCGGATCCAGACGCCGTAGGCCTGGGCGACGGCATCGGTGTCGCGGGCCGTCGCCGCCGCACGCCCGGCGTTCTTGGCGAGCGGTGCGCTCGGCCGGCGCGCGAGGGCGCGCAGGTAGAACTCGGTTGCCTCCTCGTGCAGGCCCTTGGAGACGAGCCAGTCGCCGACGCGCTCCTCCATCCGCTGGCCGGGCTGAGCGGCCTCACAGGCCCGGTTCAGCTCGGCGAGGGCCGGGGTGAGGTAGTCCTCGCTGCCGAACCGGGGGCCGAGGACCTCGTAGCGGTAGGCGGCCTGCTCGAAGAGTCCCTCGGCGGCACGCGAGGCGAGCACGGCCTGCTTGTGGGAGCGGAAGAACGCGGCCGAGAAGCCGAGCATGAGGCCGACGAGGAGCCAGGAGGCGATGGCGCGGCCGGGGATACGGTCCGGGCGCGCGGCAAGCTCGGGCCGGGGCGACATCCGGAGCGCGCCGTCGTCCACCGCTACTGCTCCATGATCCCGCGCAGGATCCGCGTGTCGTCCTCGAGACACCGCCCGGCCCCCAGCACCACGCAGCTCATGGCGTCGTGCGCGATGTAGGTCGGGATCGAGGTCTCGACCGCCAGGAGGGTGTCCAGGCCGCGCAGCAAGGCGCCGCCGCCGCACAGGACAATCCCGTGGCGCATGATGTCGGCCGCCAGCTCGGGCGGGGTGTTCTCCAACGCTTGCCGCACGCACTCGACGATGGCCGCCAGCGGCTCGCAGGTCGCCTCCCGCACATGGTCGGAGGTGAGGATCACGCTGCGTGGGAGGCCGGTGACGATGTCGCGGCCCTTGACCTCGGCTTCGAGCGGCTCGGCGAGGGGGTAGGCCGAGCCGATCGCGATCTTGACCTCCTCGGCCGTCCGCTCGCCGATCAGCAGGTTGGCCTCGCGGCGGATGTACGCCATGATCGCCTCGTCCATCTCATCCCCGCCGACGCGGAGCGAGTGGTGGTAGACGATGCCGCCGAGCGAGATGATCGCGACCTCGGTCGTGCCGCCGCCGATGTCGACCACCATGTTCCCGGTGGCCTCCTCGACCGGCATTCCGGCGCCGATCGCGGCCGCCATCGGCTCCTCGATCACGCCGGCCTCGCGGGCGCCCGACTGGTAGGCCGCCTCGACGACGGCACGGCGCTCCACCTCGGTGACGCCCGAGGGGATCCCGATCAGGACGCGGGGGTACGAGAGGAAGCGGCGGTTCTGCACCTTCGAGATGAAGTAGGTGAGCATCGCCTGCGTGATATCGAAGTCGGCGATCACGCCATCGCGCAGCGGCCGCGTCGCGTGGACCGAGCCCGGCGTGCGCCCGATCATCCGCTTGGCGTCCGAGCCGACGGCGAGAACCCGGTTCGTGTCGCGGTCGACCGCCACGACGGAGGGCTCGTTGAGCACGATCCCCCGCCCCACCACGTAGACGGCCGTGTTCGCGGTGCCGAGGTCGATCCCCATGTCGACCGAGAAGCGGGAGAACAGCGACCGTGCCGTGTAGCGCAGGACCGAGGTCCAGCGCTGGTTCATCGGTCGTTCCCCGGTGCGGTACCCGAACACGTGAGCAAGTCCCTTCGCCTACGGTGGGAACAGCTCGAAGCCCGCCTCTTCGAGCATCCGCCCGAGGCGGTGCAGCGGTAGGCCGACCACGTTGTAGTAGCAGCCCTCAATCCGCTCCACAAGCAGAGAGCCAAGACCTTGTATCCCATACGCTCCAGCCTTGTCAATGCTCTCCCCCTGTGCAACATAGGCACGCGCCTGTTGCTCGCCGAAGGGCCGGAAGACGACCGTCGTCCGCTCGACAGCCTCCAGGGCGCCGCCCTCGGCCCCGGGGAGGACCAGGGCGATCCCCGTCGCCACCTCGTGGCTGCGGCCGGCCAGGGCCAGGACCATCGCCACGGCGTCGGCCTCGTCGCGCGGCTTGCCGAGCGCCCGACCGTCGACGATCACCACCGTGTCGCAGCCGAGGACCAGGGCCTCGGGCCGTGTCGCGTGGATCGCGCGGGCCTTCGCGAGCGCGGAGGCGAGCGCCGCCGCCCCGGGGGTCGGGGCGGACGCGCCGGCGGCCTCCTCGTCGATCCCGGCGGGGACGACTTCGAAGCGGGGGAGGATCCGGGAGAGCAGCTCGCGGCGGCGGGGAGACTCCGAGGCGAGGATGACGGGCGGTAGAGCGCTAGATCCCAACGACAGGCACCTTCCTGGCGCACGTGGCGCAGACCCCGCCGGGCTCGAGGCCGCTGACGCGGACCCGGTAGCCGTCGCGGCGGATGAGCAGGCTACCGCACCCCGGGCAGGAGGTGTCGGAGCCCTCGCGCCGCATCGTGTTGCCGGCGTAGACGTAGTGCAGGTGGCGGCCGGCGCGCTCGAGAGCTTGGTGGAGCATCGCCTCCGAGGTCTCCGGCGCCGACCAGCGGTAGCGCGGGAAGTACCGCGAGAGGTGCAGCGGCACCTCCGGCGACAGCTCGGCCGCGATCCACTCCGCCACGCGCTCGGCGTCCGCGACGGCGTCGACGTGGCCCGTGACCAGCAGCTTCGTGACCTCGAGGTGGGTGTGCCGATGGAACCGCCGCAGGCCCTCGAGGACCGGGGCGAGCCGCGCGGAGCATAGCGCGTCGTAGAAGCCGTCGTCCAGGCTCTTGAGATCGACGTTGGCCGCATCGACCCAGGGAAGCAGCTCCTCCAGCGGCTCCGGGTTCAGGAAGCCGTTCGTGACGAGAACCACCCGGAGGCCGCGCTCGCGGAGGAGCCGGGCGCAGTCTCGGACATACTCGAAGCCGATCAGCGGCTCGTTGTAGGTGAAGGCCACGCCGAGGTTGCCCGGGGCGCGCGCCGCCAGCGCGACCAGATCCCCCGGCGCGCGGAGACAGCCCTCGCCGGCCTCCTGCGAGAGGTGGTGGTTCTGGCAGTAGCAGCAGCGGAGGTTGCAGCCCCACGAGCCGACGGAGAGGATCTCCCGGCCCGGGTGGAAGTGCCACAACGGCTTCTTCTCGATGGGATCGTCGTGGGCGGCCGCGAGCACGCCGTACGTGGCGGCGACCAGCACTCCGCCCTCGTTGCGCCGCGCCCCGCAGCGGCCGGCCGAGCCGGGGGCGATCCGGCACTCGTGCGGACAGAGTCGGCAGAGGACGCTCTGTTCCCCTGCCGGCTCCCAGTACTCCGCTCGGTGGGCCTCCGTGCGGGCCATCGCCGGGCCCTCCGCGGTCTTCGCTACTGCGCGGGCTGCAGGTTCGTCGTGAGGAACTGCTGCAGCAGGGTCAGCAACGGGAGGAAGCTCGCGCCGGGCTTGGGGCCGTGGCCCCAGTCCTCGAGCACCTGGATCGTCTTCGGGCCGCCCATCAGCTCGCCGAGGAGCTTGCCGCACGGCTCGTAGGGGACGATGTCGTCCTGGGCGCCGAACAGCAGGAGCGTCGGGCACTGCACATGGCTCGCGAAGTACTTCGGGTCGGAAACGGCAAGCCGGCTCCCCAGCTCCTCCGCGTTCACCGCGCCCTGCGCGCGCGCTTCCGGCAGGCCGGGGATCATGCTCTTCTCGAGGAGCAGCTTCCAGTCGGCCCCGCCGACGATCAGGACACTGGCCTTGACCCGAGGCTCGACCGCCGTGAAGACCGTGCCGAGGATCGCGCCGAGCGAGACGCCGGCGTAGCCGATGTGGTCCCTGTCGATCTGCGGCAGCGAGCACAGGTAGTCGACCGCGCGGCGCTGGTCGAAGACGGTCTGCTTCGCGCCCTGCAGGATCTGCTCGAACAGGGCGGCCGCGAGTTCGGGCGTCATCTGGGTCGGGTCGGTCAGGCCCTTGAGCTGGGCCATCTCGGACGAGCGTCGCTCGCCGTGGTTGGGGTAGTCGATCGTGATGGTGGCGTAGCCCTGCATCAGCATCATCTGGGCCGCCATGCGCAGCCCGCTGTCGTCCTTCGAGCCGCCCAGGCCGTGGCCCAAGACAACCGCGGGATACGGGCCGGCGCCGTGCTGGCCCGCAGCGGGGAGCCCCACCATCGCGGGCACGCGCTGTTCGTTGACGCTGGTGAACTCGACGCGGCGGAGCTGGCCGTCGGCGACGATCTCACCGGCCGCGCTCACGTCGAGCGGCAGGGATGGGTCGTAGTTGTACTGCGCCGCGAGCGACTCCCAGTCCGTGGGGGTCTCCGTCGCCTCTTGCGCCCAGCCGGCGAGGGCCAGGAGCGCGAGGCAGACCAGGATCGCGAAGGGCAACGCGCGACGGATACGCATGGGAACAGTCCTCCTCAGGAGTCGAGCATAGCAGAAGAGACACCCGCGCGCCGCAGTCGTGGCAGGAGGCGCCTTCACCCGCCCGAAAAGCGGTACACGTCATCCCGTAAGACGTCCCCACGCTCGAAAGGAGCCCCGCAATGGCCCGCACGCGATCGAGAGCGCCCTGGCCCGCGGTAGCGCTGTGTCTCCTGGCCCTGGCCGCCCTGACGGTGGGGGCCCTCGCGCTCGACTCGGGACCGCGGGCCTCGACGGCCCAGCCGGCCACGACCCACGGGGAGCCCGCCCAGGCAACGAACGACGCGGCGGCCCCGGGCGCGCAGGATGCGCTCAACCTGCTGCGCGACGGCAACGACCGCTTCGTGCGCGGGAGGCCGGTGCACCCGAACGGGTCGGCGGCGCGCCTAGCCGAGGTGGCCCGCGGCCAGAAGCCGTTCGCCACCATCGTGGGCTGCGCCGACTCCCGCGTGCCGCCCGAGATCCTCTTCGACCGCGGCATCGGCGACCTGTTCGTCATCCGAACGGCCGGCCACGTCGTCGACGAGGCCGCGCTCGGGACGATCGAGTACGGCGTCGAGCATCTCCACACGCCCCTGATCGTGGTCCTGGGACACTCGGGCTGCGGCGCGGTTCAGGCGACGGTGGCGACCGTGGAGAAGGGCGGCGCGGCGCCAGGCGCCATCGGCCGTCTCATCGAGGAGATCCGGCCGGTGGTCGAGGAGACGCGCGGCCTCCCCGGGGCATGGCTCGACAACGCGGTCGAGGCCAACGTCCGCCATACGGTGCTGGCGCTCAAGCACGCGAAGCCCATCCTCGAGGAAGCGATCGAGGCGGGCCATGTGCGGATCGTGGGCGCGATCTACGACCTCACCACCGGCGAGGTCCGCTTCCTGCCGTAGCCTCGCCCCGCGGCGCCTACGGCTCGGGCGGAGCCGGCGTCTCCTCCTCGGGCGCATCCTCCCACGGCTTGGCGCGCTGGATCCGCTCGGCGCCGATGTGCGAGAAGTACGGAACCTTGTCGCGCTCGTACAGGACCTTGCCGTTCACGAGCGTCACATCGACCAGCGTGCGGTAGTGGAGCGGGTTGCCGTTCATCACGATGACGTCGGCATCCTTGCCGACCTCGAGGCTGCCGATCCGGTCGGAGACACCCAGGATCCGCGCCGGGCCGAGCGTGATCGCCTCGAGCGCCGATTGCTCATCGAGGCCCCCGCCCACCGCATAGGCCGCATCGAGCGGCAGGGTGAAGAGATCGTCGCCGAAGTCGCCCCCGGTGTCGAACCCGATGCTCGCCGGCACGATCGCCAGGGGCACCCCGGCCTCGCGCAGGATCCGCGCCTGCTCGATGGTGGAGCCCGACTCCGCGTTGATCCACTCATCGGCCAACTGCATCTGCCGCGGCGCCATCACCACGGCCACGTCGTAGCGCGAGAGTTCCCGCGCGACGATCCAGCCCTCGACCACCCCGTCAAGCGTCAGCTTCACGCCGAAGTCGCGGGCCAGCTCGAGCGCGGCGAGGATCTGGCCACGTGAGGAGGCGCCCACGCGGGCGCGCTGCTCGCCCCGCAGGAGCTGGAGGATCGGCCCGGCGCCCCGCGGCTCCCTCGGCTCGTCGAGCTTGCGGCCGGCAGCCGTCGCCTTCTCCCACTCGGCGTGCTTCCGGGTGTAGTCGACGGCCTCGACGAACCGCCGCCGGAGCGACGCCCGGTCGCCCATCGTGGCGAGCGAGCCCAGCACCAGGTCGGCCGGCTCACGGAGGACCATCGCCTCCAG
>CAZRDB010000049.1:12603-27919 GCA_964598695.1 uncultured Armatimonadia bacterium | reverse complement strand
GGTCCGGCAGCAGACTGGGGTCGGGGTCGACACGGACAAAGCCGAAACGCCGGCGGAGCGCGGCGTCGAGTGACCGGATGCTGCGGTCGGCTGTGTTCATCGTCGCGATGATCAGGAGGTTCCTCGGGACGGTGAGGACCTCACCCCAAGGCAGCATCACGCCGTCCTCGCGCTTGTCGATCTCGATGGCCGTGATCAGGTCGCCGAAGATGCGTGGCACGTTGCCTCGGTTGATCTCGTCGATGATCAGCACGTGCCAGGGCTCATCCTCACCGTTGCCGGCCTTCGCGCAGGCATCGAGGAACCGGCCATGCTCGATGCGCCACGTGAGCGAGCCGCCGTCTGCCCCCGACGGTCGGTACCCGCCGATGAAGTCTTCGTACCCGTACGCGGGGTGGAAGCTGACGAGCGTGGGTGGCCCCGGGTGCGTCCCCTGCCCGTACTCAGCGTTGAGCCACTCGGCGTAGCGCTTGGCGGCCCACGTCTTGCCGGTGCCCGGGGGGCCGTGGAGGATGACCTGGCCCTTGTGGGCGAGGAGCCTGTCGAGCTGTGCGACCAACAGGGGCGGAGACTCCACGCCAGGACCGGGCCTGTGCATCTCCCGCACGGCCCGGACGCCGCTGATCAGGCTTTCGAGCTGAGCCAGCACCTCGGGGGGACCGACGTCGAGGCGGCAGGCGAGGGCCAGCCAGTCGCCCTGTGCCGACGTCCCGGCAGCACCGGGGTAGTCGCGCTGGACATCGCGGTGGGGGATCCGGCCGTTGCCGGCGTTGATGTTGGCACGGCGACAGAGCCATACGCGGTCCTCTGCGTCGCGAGCGAACAGGGCCCCCTTGCCGGTGTCGTAGCCGGATGCCGGGATCGTGAACTCGAGGATGATCTCGGGCCGACCGCCCGGCTCGACGATCCCCGCCGTCCCGAACCACCCCGGCTTGCCATGCCGTGCCGGGCCGAGAGGGGTGACCCAGAACGTGTCCCACTGCCTTCGCGGCCTGCCGAACGAGGCCCCGCAACTGGGGGCATCGGAGAGCTGAGGCGCCGCGGCCAGGAGCGCGTTGAAGCGCTCGATGCACCCCGCAGCCTCGGTCTCATCGAGGATCGGCGTCAGCTCGATCAGGTCTGCCATGTGGTCGGCTCGTCCCCTCGCGCAGGTGTGCGGGCAGCAAGGGCCCCGTGCGCTGACCGCAGTTCCCTGGCGCGCCTGCTCCCACCTCCGCCTCGCCCGGCCGCCTACTCCTCGACCGCCGTCGCCTCCGGCGTTCCGGCCACCGCGCGGTAGATCGCGGCGCCGAGAACGCCGCCCACGATCGGCGCGAGCCAGAACAGCCACAACTGCGAGACCGCCCAGTCGCCCACGAACACCGCGACACCCGTGCTCCGGGCCGGGTTGACCGAGGTGTTGGTCACCGGGATGCTGATGAGGTGGATCAGCGTGAGCGCGAGGCCGATCGCCACGGGCGCCAGCCCCTGCGGCGCCCGCTTGTCGGTGGCGCCCAGGATCACGAACAGGAAGCCCATGGTGAGGACGATCTCGCAGGTGAGACAGGCCACGAGCGAGTAGCCGCCCGGCGAGTGGTCGCCATAGCCGTTCGAGGCGAAGCCGCCCTCGGTGCTGAAACCTGCCTTGCCGCTCGCGATGGCGAAGAGCACGGCCCCCCCGAGGACGCCGCCGAGCACCTGCGCGACGATGTACGGAAGCAGCTTCGAGCCGGGGAAGCGCCCGCCGACCCACAGCCCGACGGAGACCGCCGGGTTGAGATGGCAGCCGGAGATGTGGCCGATCGCGTAGGCCATGGTGAGCACGGTAAGCCCGAACGCCAGGGCGACGCCGAGGAAGCCGATCCCCAGCTCCGGGTAAGCCGCGGCGAGCACCGCGCTGCCGCACCCGCCCAGCACCAGCCAGAACGTGCCGATGAGTTCCGCGCCGAACTGCTTCATGGTGGCCTCCTCGCACGCGCCGCGAGGTCCAACCACTGATCCTCGAGCCAACCACCAGCTCGTCCGCTGCCTTCAGCCGCGCGACCGGATCTCCTGCCGCGGGGGCGCGCAGGCATTCGGGCCTTCGCGCCGAATCGGAAGCCCTACCATGCTCACCTATCCGCGATCCGTCTCCCGCCTCATCGAGGCCTTCCGCAAGCTCCCGGGCGTCGGCCCGAAGAGCGCGCAGCGCTACGCCTTCCACATCCTGCGCATCACGCCCGCCGAGGCCGAGGCGTTCGCCCAGGCAATCGTCGAGGCCAAGCGGGCGGTCCGCACCTGCAGCCTCTGCGGCAACTATACCGAGGCCGAGCAGTGCGCCATCTGCGCCGACCCTCGGCGCTCGACGCGCGCCCTCTGCGTCGTCTCGTACGTCCGCGACCTGATGGCCATCGAGCGCTCCGGCGAGTTCGAGGGCCGCTACCACGTCTTGGGCGGCGTGCTCTCCCCGGCCGACGGCGTGGGCCCCGAGGAGCTGGCGATCGGACGGCTGGTGCGCCGGCTGCAGGAGGAAGGCGTCGAGGAGGTCATCCTCGCGACGAGCCCCTCGGTCGAGGGCGACGCGACGGCGCTGTACCTCGCGCGGCTGTTCGAGACCGTGCCGGGCCTGACCGTCACCCGCCTCGCGAGCGGCCTGCCCGCGGGGGCCGACCTCGACTACGCCGACCAGGTGACCATCGCGGCGGCGCTCTCCGGCCGCCGCTCGCTCCACACGCCGACCCCGCCGCCCCCCGCGGACTGACGATCGAGAGACGGAGGCGCCCGATGCTCGCCTGTTCCTCCTGGATGCTCTGGGCCTCGCTCGGCTGCGCGCTCGCGCCCGAGACGCCCGCGCCGTGGCCCGCCGACCCGCGGGCGCCGGCGGGCTGGGAACTCGCCTACGAGACCGCCTTCGAGAGCGGCGACCTCGGCCCCTGGGTCGCGCGGCCGGGCAGCGAGTGGTCGATCCGGACCGAGGGCGAGCGGCGGATCGCGTGTCTCACTGAGCACGGCGAGGCCTTCGCCTTCCGTGCCCCGTTCGGCTACCTGACGCTCCCCGCACCCGAGGCCGGCGACTTCGCGCTGGTCGCCGTCGTCCGGTGTCTCACCGACCCGGCCGTGAAGGGCCGCGACGTCTGCGCCTTCCTCGGCTTCCAGGATGACGCCCACTACCGCTACGTCCACTTCTCGGGCGAGGCCACCGACGCCCACAACGTGATCGCGACCGTCGACGGCGCGGATCGCCGCCCCCTGGCGCTCGCGGAGCCCTCCACGCCCAAGATGCTCGACCGGGAGTGGCATCTGCTGAAGGTCACGCGCGAGATGGCGACGGGGACGATCCGCGGCTACCTCGACGACATGGAGCGGCCGTGCCTCGTCGCGGTCGACCCCAAACCGGAGGTGGGCCGGGTGGGCCTCGGCTCGTTCGACGACCCGATCGAGATCGCCCGCGTCTCTCTCTACACCCCGAAGGAGGCAATGCCCGTGCCGAGCATGGAGGAGTTCGTCCCGGAGGGCGCGACGCTCCGGCAGGTCGCCAGCGGGTTTCGGTTCACCGAGGGTCCCTCGTGGGACTGGACCCACGGCCGGCTGCTGTTCTCCGACCTCGGCGCGAGCCGGATCCACTCGCTGACGCCCGAGGGTTAGGTCGGGACCTACATGGATCCGAGCCTGCAGGCCAACGGCACCACGTTCGACCGCGACGGCTTCCTCCTCGCCTGCCGCCACGAGAGCCGCGATGTCGTGCGCCTCGGGCCCGACGGCACGGTGCAGGAGGTCCTCGCCCACCTCTACGCGGGCAAGCCCCTCAACTCGCCGAACGACCTCCACATGAGGCCGGACGGCGTCCTGTACTTCACCGACCCTCGCTTCGGCTCGATGGAGGGGCTCGAGCAGGGCTGCGAGGGGGTCTACCGGCTTGCGCCCGACGGCGCCCTCACCCGCGTCGTGGAGGACATGACCAAGCCGAACGGCCTCGCGGTCTCGCCCGACGGATCGACCCTGTACGTCGCCGACTCGACCGACCAGTTCCTCCGCGCCTACCCGGTGCTGCCCGATGGGACGTGCGGGCCGGGCCGGACGCTGTGTGCGCTACGGGCGGCCGAGCCCGGGGTGCCCGACGGTCTGCGGCTCGACGAGAGCGGCAACATCCTGTGCACGGGCGCGGGCGGGGTGTGGATCTTCACGCCGCGGGGCGAGAAGGTGGGGCGGATCGACACGCCGGAGGTGCCCTCGAACTGCTGCTTCGGCGGGCCGGAAGGCAAGACGCTGTTCATCACAGCCCAGACCTCGGTCTACGCGATCGACCTCAGCGTGCGGGGGTACTTCCCGGTGCGGTGAGGCTGCCGGTAGGGACGAGCCGTCCTCTGCCAGAAGGTGGCGCGCGGCCGTACGATGACTCACTGGAACGGAGGAGGCTCCGATGCTGACCCGGCTGACGGTCCGCAACTTCAAGCTGTTCGATGAGATCGATCTCGAACTGGGCGATCGCGTGCTTCTCATCGGCCCCAACAACGCCGGGAAGACCTCCGCCCTCCAGGCCCTCGCGCTGTGGGACGTGGGTGTGAAGCGCTGGGTCGAGAAGCGCGGCGCGGGCGATGTTCCAGAGAAGCGCCCAGGGGTGACCATCAACAGGCGGGATCTGCTCGCGGTGCCTGTGCCGACGGCCAACCTCCTGTGGCGTGGCCGCCACACTCAGCAGTCCGCCCCGGCCGGCGGTACCCCGAAGGTGTTCATCGAGGTCACCGTCGCTGGCATCCATGAGGGCCGTGAGTGGGAGTGCGGACTCGAGTTCTACTACGCAAACGAGGAATCGCTCTACTGCCGATCGCGGCTGCGCACCGACGGCGATGGGCGCAGTGACGTCCCCAAGCATGCGGCCGAGCTGCGCCTCGCATACCTGCCGCCGATGTCGGGGCTGCTCGCGAGCGAGGTGAGACTCGATGGAGGGGCCATCAATGTGCGCCTCGGCGAAGGCCGAACGGCCGAGGTGCTCCGCAACCTCTGCTACCAGGTGCATGGAGGAGAGAAGCAGCCCAAGGCCGAGTGGTCGCGCCTCGTCGCCCGCATGAGTGCCCTGTTCGGGGTCGGACTGGACGCGCCGAGATACATCCAGGAACGCGGTGAGATCGCGATGTCGTACCGCACCCGCGAGGGCGTCGAGCTGGACATCTCATCGAGCGGTCGAGGCCAACAGCAGACGTTGCTCCTACTGGCCCACATGATGGCGAACCCAGGTGCGGTTCTGCTCCTCGATGAGCCAGACGCGCACCTGGAGGTGCTGCGGCAGCAGCAGGTCTACGAAATCCTCGCGCGGACCTCGGCTGAGACGGACTGCCAGGTCATCGCCGCCAGCCACTCCGAGGTCATGCTCCGTGAAGCCGCCGATCGCGACGTGGTCATCGCGTTCGTGGGGAGGCCTCACCGGATGAACGATCGAGGCAGCCAGGTACTCAAGGCGCTTCGGGAGATCGGCTTCGACCAGTATGCCCAGGCGGAGGCCACGGGCTGGGTGCTCTACGTGGAGGGCGCGACTGACCTCGCAATCCTCCTCGCCTTCGCGCAGCGGCTGGACCATCCGGCCGCCCTGCACCTTGAGCGGCCGTTCGCCCGCTACGTCGGCAACCAGCCGCCCAAGGCGCAGGAGCACTTCTACGCGCTCCGCGAGGCGAAGCCGGACCTCGTTGGTTTCGCGCTGTACGACCGGCTGGAGCAGTCGCTCCCACCCGACCCGAACCTCACTCAGAGGATGTGGCGGCGTCGGGAGATCGAGAACTATGTCTGCCAGCGCGCCACTCTCCTCGCGTATGCGGGATCTGAAGGGGAGAGGCAGCAGGGCCAGCTTCTCGGGACGGCGTGGCGCGCCGAGGTTGAGGCGGCCCTGGGGACGCTCGGCAAGCCCGCACCGTGGAGTCCAGAGATCAAGGCGAGCGACGACTTCCTGACCCCGGTGTTCCAGAAGCTGTATGCCCGGCTTGGGCTGCCGAACGCCATGGCGAAGACCAACTTCCATGTACTCGCAGCGTTCGTGGATCCGGGCGACATCGACCCGGAGGTCGTCGAGGTCCTTGACCAGATCGTCGAGGTCGCCGGTCGGGCTCGCGGCGTGGACCCGAGCTGAAGCGATTGCCGAGGTGAACCGAGTGACTGCCATCCCCCCCACTGCCTTCCTCGTCGGCGAGCGGCTCTACCTCCGGCCGGTCGAGGAGGGCGACCTCCCCCACGTCATGGCGCTCGCCAACGATGAGGAGCTGCGGGGGCTCACGGGTGGGGTCCAGCCCATGTCGCACGCCGATGCCCTCGACTGGCTCGAGCGGGTGCGGAAGGACCCGGCGCGGCTGTGGTTCGTCATCGTGCTCCGTGACTCGGGCCACGTGATCGGGGAGGCGGGTCTGCTGCGGATCTTCCACGAGTGGCGGACGGCCGACATGTCGTTGATGCTGGGCGACCGAAGCGCCTGGGGCCAGGGCTACGGCACGGAGGCGGCCCGGCTCCTGGTTGACCACGCGTTCGGCGCGCTGAGCCTCCACCGCCTGGCGATCGGAGTCGTCGGCTTCAACGAGCGCGCGCTCGCGTTCTGGGAGTCGCTCGGCTTCCGGCGCGAGGGCATCCAGCGGGAGGGCTACTTCCACGGCGGGCGCTTCCACGACTTCGTGATGATGGCGCGGCTCGCGAGCGACCCGCGACCCGGGCCGACCGCCTGACCGGGGTCATCCATCCATCTCCAGTCCCTCGATCAGCTCGAGGGTCTCGTCCACGGCCTCCTCGAGCCGGCCCAGCACCTCGTCGAGGACCTCGTCCGGCGTGTTGAGCGCGGGCTGGAGCCGCATGACCTTCGGGTTGTTGAGCGTGTAGGCCGCGAGGACGCCTCGCCGGGCGAGGCCGGAGATCACGAGGCCGCCGACATCGGAGTCGGCGAAGCTCATGCCGATCATCAGTCCGCGGCCGCGGACCTCGGCGATCACCTCGGGGTGCGCCGCCGCGAGCGCCTGGAGCCGGGGCATGATGCGCGCGCCCTTGCGGGCGGCCTGCTCCGCGAGCCCCTCCTCCTCGAGCACCTGGATCGCCGCGATGCCCGCGGCGCAGGCGGCCGGGCCGCCGCCGAAGGTCGAGCTGTGCATCAGCGGGTTCTCCTGGAACATGGTCCAGTGCTGGGGGCGGGCGATGAAGGCGCCGATCGGCATCACGCCGCCTCCGAGAGCCTTGCCGACGGTCATGATGTCGGGGACGACCCCGTCGTACTCGCAAGCGAAGGTCTTCCCCGTGCGGCCGAGCCCGGTCTGCACCTCATCGATGATGAGCAGCGCCCCGGTGCGATCACAGACCTCGCGCGCGGCCCGGAGGTAGCCGTCGGGGGGGACAACGACGCCCGCCTCGCCCTGGACCGGCTCGAGGATCACCGCGGCGGTCTCGGAAGAGACGGCCGCCACGAGGGCGTCGGCATCGCCGTAGGCGACGTGGGAGACGCCGGGGAGCAGCGGCTGGAAGGGGTCGCGATAGACGTCGCGGCCGGAGACCGAGAGCGCGCCGAGGGTCTTGCCGTGGAAGGCGCCGACGGTGCTCACGAAGCCGGGCCGGCCGGTCGCAAAGCGCGCGAGCTTGAGCGCGCCTTCGACAGCCTCGGCGCCGCTGTTGCCGAAGAAGCAGTACTCGAGGTCGCCGGGGGCGATCCGGGCCAGCTCGGCGGAGAGCCGGCCGGTCATCTCGGAGAGCAGCAGGCGCGAGGAGAGCGGCGCCTTGCGGAGCTGCTCGACGACGGCCTCGACGATTCGCTCGTGCGTGTGACCCATCGAGAAGACGCCGAAGCCGCCGAGGAAGTCGATGTACTGCGTGCCCTCCGCCCCCTCGACGGTCACGCCGTGCGAGCGGCCCTCCAGCTCCTCGAAGCCCATGAAGCGCATGAGCTTCACGAGTGAGGGGTTCATGTGGGCGTTGTAGATCTCGGCGACTTGCTCGAAGTTCATCGGGGACTCCCTCTCTGGGGTGGTGTGCTAGGCCAGCTCGGCACGCGCGATCTCCTCGGGCTGCGCGATCCGCTTCCCGAGGCCCATCCGCTCCGCCGTCTCCAGGTGCACGGGCGGGGGGCCGTCGACGCCGATGGCCGGCAGCCCGGCCTCGTCGCGTCTCGCGTTGAGGAGGTCGAGCACGAGGCCGTCGAGGGCGACGGGGTCGCGGCTGAGCCAGATCTCGTTGTGGTCGAAGACTGCTTCGGGGCGCGAGACGGTCGGCCCTCCCTGGTAGAGGCCGCGGAGGGCGTCCATCACGTGCAGCACGACCTTGTCGGCCAGCACCGGGTGGCTACAGATCTCGGCGATCATGGGGTCGCAGAAGTGGGGCGCGCCGTGGAACCGCACGGTGGCGTTGACCGAGCCGAAGGCGAGGTTCTTGAGGCAGCCGGAGATGCCCGAGCAGTTGTGGTCCTTCGGCACCGGCAGGTTTATGATCTTCGTGACCTCGCGGCTCGCGACCCGCACGAACAGCGAGGGCTGGCCGTCGCCCAGGTCGGAGGGGTAGGTGGCCTCGGGGTCGAGGCCGGTGCCCCCGCCCTCGCCGCCGTAGCATCGGATGCCGGGGCCGTCGAGGTTCATGGGGTAGAGGCAGCGGTCGAGGTGGTCGTGGAAGCGGTCCCAGATCACGATCCGCTCCTCGGCGACGCCCACGGTCTTGAGGGCCTCCGCGACCGCCAGCGCGACCTCGAGGTTGGTCGAGAACTCGATCCCCGCGAGGGTGTTGACCTTGAGGCCCACGGTGTCCTCCGGCCGGATGAGCCCCGCGAGGAACTGGGCCAGGTCGACACCGGCGAGCGCCTGGCTCGCGGCGTTGAGCATCTCGGTGACGACCTCCTGCCGCGGGAGGCCGTCGAGCCAGACGCGGTCGCAGCGAGCCTGGCCGACCCGGGGAACCGAGGCGTCGTCGTCGGCCCGGGCGCGCAGGGCGGCGAGCGCCGTGAGTCCGGCGGCGCTCGCTCGGACGAAGCCCCGTCGGGTGAGGGAACTGCGTGGCTCCATCGGGTGGTGCTCCTCTCCCACAGCTTGCCTGATTCGCGGCCGGCCGGCGCGCGCCTCCCCGCCGCCGGGGCCGGAGGGTTCGGGAGCGGCGGGACGAACAGGCTCGGTGCGCGGGGGGAGGCATCGAGGCGCAAAGGAGTGCGGATCGTATGACAGGTCGCGAGCGAGTTCTGGCGGCACTGGAGCACCGGGAGGCCGATCGCGTCCCGCGCACCATCTGGGTCGACGGCGGCGAGGCGATGCAGCGGGTGGTCTCGCGGTTCGGGGACTACGACGCCTTCCTCGACCACCTGGAGGTCGACATGTTCCAGGCCTTCCCGGCCGGTCCGGGGATGGTCGACTGGTCGGCCGTCGCGGGCGGCGGCTCGGCGGCGCGCGGCCGGGGGTTGAGCCAGGGCGCGCTGACCCTCGACGAGGCGCTCGAGGCGCCCTTCACCGACCCGCACACGCCCTCGATCTACGAGCCGATTCGCGCGGCGCTCGCCCACCACCAGCAGGCGAAGGGCCGCGCGGTGTTCGTCCAGACCCCGGGCTGCTTCGAGACCGCCAACGGCATCATCGGGATGAACGAGCAGCTCCTCGAGATGGCGCTGAGCCCGGAGAAGATGGTGCGGCTGTACGAGCGTCAGCTCGAGTGGTCCAAGGGCTACATCGAGGAGTGCCTCGCGCTGGGGGTCGACGTGGTCCACATCTCCGACGACCTCGGCGAGAACGGACGGATGCTCTTCTCGCCGGAGACATTCCGGGCGCTGGTGAAGCCCGTGCTGGCCGAGGAGGCCGCATTCGTCCGCGCACGGAGCCCCCACCTCTCGCTCCACTCGTGCGGCTACTTCGACGACGTGATCGCCGACCTCGTCGAGATCGGCTTCGACTGCATCCACCCGTTCCAGGAGTCCGCGGGGATGGACATCCCGAGCGTGAAGGCCCGCTTCGGCGACCGACTCACGATCTACGGCGGGCTCGATGTCCGGACCACGCTCCCCTCGGGCGACCGGGAGCGGATCCGGCGCGAGATCGAGCGCGTGCTGCTCCCTGCCAAGAAGGGCGGGGGTCTGATCTTCTGCACCGGCCACACGGTCCACAGCGACTGCTCCCTGGACGATGTACTTTTCGCGTATCAAACCGTGGCCGAGTTGGGTAGTTACTAAGTAGCGGGAGTTCGCCCGGAACCTCGGGCACGGACGCGCGTCTGTCAGGTGGGAGCACTACCTCCACGAGCGGTGCGAGGGTGTTGCCTCGGTGCTCGTGGCTGTCGCGTTTGTCGAGCGTCCTTGCAGGGCCTCCGGCCCGGTCGGGAGGCGGCAGATGGTAGCAACGGGAGATCGCTCGATCGTTCAGACGGTCCGTCGGGAGTTCATCCGCCGGCAGTCTCTTGATGCCTCGATGGTGGATGTGCGCTGCACGAACGGCGTCGTTGAGATCGCGGGCACCCTCCGGCTGACCTCGTACGCCGACGCCGATCTCGAGACGGAGTGGAACAAGCTCCGCGAGATCATCGCGCGGGTGCATGGCGTGCGCGACGTCGTCGACCGCTACCTGCGCCGCTTCTAGATCCCTCGCGCGCCCCCTACAGCCACTTCCCCAGGAACTCCCACGCCGGCCCGCCGAAGAACTCATGGCCGCCCTCGCACGCCCGGTAGTCGAAGCGATCGGAGAGCCCGAGCCGGTCGTAGGGGACGCGCGCGAGGAGCGCCTCGCGGTCGGCCCCCGCGACGGGGAAGAGGTCGTCGACGGCGCCGACCTGGACCTGCAGCGGGCGGGGGCAGATGAGCGCGACCAGGTCGGCATCGCGGATCCGTACCCCGGCGCCCAGGAACTGCGCGTCATCCCACGCGAACGGCTCGCCCGCCCGGAAGACGGCGTTGCGATCGTTGAACCAGCACGAGGAGACGGCGCAGCGGATCCGCGGCTCGAGCGCCGCCGTCATCAGGGTGTAGTAGCCCCCGTAGGAGAGCCCGGCCATGGCGACGCGCTCGCCGTCGACCTCGGGCTCGGCGAGCACCCCGGTGAGGCCGAGGCTCAGCTTGGTCACCTCGATCGCCGTGAGCGTCGTCCCGGCCCGACGGGCGCGCCGGTCGGCGAGCTGCCGGACGCCCTCGGGCAATCCGCTCTGCTCGCCGAAGGGGTTGAACAGCAGCGCCGGCGCCCAGACCACCCACCCGCGGGCGACCGCTCCGCGCACGAGGTCATGGTAGTTGCCGCCGCCCTGGTAGGTCGCCAGCTCGGGGAAGCCGCCGCCCCCATGCTGGGCGATGACGAGGGGCTTCCGCGGGGGACCGCCCTTGGGGACGATGTACAGCCCGTAGACCGGGCACTCGGGCAGGGCCGTCACCCACATCCGGTAGTAGGTCGCCGCGTCGTCCTCACCGACCTGCTCCCGGCGGGCGACGGGCTTCGCCTCCTCCGCACCCGGCGAGGGGTATCCGAGATGCAGCGCGAGCGCCGCGCGCAGGCTCTCGGCGCTCGCCCCGTAGGCGGCAGTCGAGGAGTAGTCGTGGCTCCACGCGGGCTCTGCGGGGATTCCACCGTCGACGAGGCGGTCGATGTAGCGCAGGAGCTGGTCGTAGTTCTCCTTGCGCACCGCCTGCGAGGCCGAGAGGGGTTCCTCGTAGGGGCCGGGCGCGGGAGGCTCCTGGGCGCTCGCGGCGACCGCCGCCGCGCAGGTCAGGAGAAGCAAGCCGTTCGACCGTCGCATCGTGTGTTCCCGTCTAGCCCTCGATCAGGGCGAAGGACGCGGCGAAGATGAGCGCGGCGACGTACATCGCGGGATGCACCCGGCGCCCCTTCCCGCTCAGCACGCACACCAGAACGTAGACGATGAAGCCGTAGCCGATCCCGTGGCTGATGGAGTACGTCAGGGGCATGGCGACCATCGTCAGGAAGGCGGGCAAGGCCGTCGTGATGTCCTTCCAGTCGATCTCGGCGACCGCGACGACCATGAACAGGCCAACGACGATGAGGGCCGCGGCCGTCGCCTCGGGCGGCACCAGGCCGAACAGGGGCGCGAGCCCGAGGGCGGCGAGGAACAGCACGCCGGTCACGATCGCCGAGAGGCCGGTGCGGCCTCCCTCGCTCACGCCGGCGGCCGACTCGACGTAGGCGGTGACCGAGCTGGCGCCGCAGAGCCCCCCAAGGGCGGCCGAGGCGGCATCCACGGCGAGAACCCGGCCGGAGCGCGGGATCGCGCCGTCCTTCCCGACCAGTCCGGCCTGCTCGCCGATCGCGGTCATGGTGCCGAGAGTGTCGAAGAAATCGACGATCACGAGCCCGAGCACGAGCGGGATGACGTCGGCCGCGTGGAGCGCGCCCACGATGTCGGCCTGCCCCACGGCCGAGAGGTCGGGCGGTGTGAGCGTCAGCCGCGTGATGCCGGCGGCCGGGTTGCCGGTGATCAGGTCGTGCGCGATCGCCAGCGCGGTGGTCGCCAGGATTCCGATCAGGACCGCGCCGCGCACCTTGCGGACCGAGAGGACGCCCGTCACAACGACGCCGAACAGCGTGAGCAGGGCGCCCCAGCTCGCCAGGTTGCCCGGCGCGACGGGCGGGAGCGAGGGCGGGGTCTCGCCGGCGGCCAGCGCGGCCGAGTAGGCAGCCACACTGCCGGCGGGGATGACGATGATCCGGGCGTTGACGAGCCCGAGGACGGCGAGGAAGAGCCCGATGCCGGCCCCGATCGCGCGCTTGAGGTCCATCGGGATCGCCCGGAGGATCGACTCGCGCACGCCGAGGAGCACGAGCGCCAGCACGACCAGTCCGTCGAGGACCACGAAGCCCATCGCGGTCTGCCAGCTCACCCCGTGGCGGGCGATGACCGTGTAGGCGAGGAAGCCGTTGAGGCCCATGCCGGAGGCGAGCGCCAGCGGGAAGTTCGCGAAGAGGCCCATCGCGATGCAGGCGATCCCCGCCGCGAGGGCGGTGGCGCCCGCCGCAGCCGAGAAGGACATCGCGCTCGGGCCCAAAACCTTGTCCGAGAGGATCGCGGGGTTCACGAACAGGATGTACGCCATCGTCAGGAAGGTGGCGAACCCCGCGCGCACTTCGGTGCGCAGGTTCGTCGCGCGATCCTGGAACGCGAAGAAACGGGCGATCGCGTCAGCCATCCGGTCACCACTCCGGTCCATGGAAGTCGCCGACGTGTTCGCCGGCCGCCGAAGGAGAACCTCGCACCCATGAGCGATGGAACCGGTCGCGCACCGGCTCGTGCCCCTCTCGCCCGCGTCTCGCGCCTGCTCGCGCTGGCCGGTCTCGCCACCCTGTCCGCACTCGGGCTCGGCTGTGCCTCGAGCGCGGGCGGCAACGACGGCGGCGACGGGGGCGACAACGGCGGCCCCACGCCCGACACCGTCCCGGTCTACGGGAAGGCGGCCGACTACACCTACGCGCTGACGCAGTCGACGGCGGCGACACGGCTCTGGACCACCCCCACGTGCGTGAAGGTCTTCCCCGAGACGAGCCGCAGCGCCGTGCCGGAGAACACCGGCAGCGAGATCCGTCTCTATGCCGCCGCCAGCGAGACCGAGGCGTTCCAGATCGTGTTGTGGAGTCAGGCCGGCGAGAGCTACGCGATCCGGCCGCCGGAGTTCGGGATCGGTGAGACCACGACGCTCCACCGGGTGGGCTACGTTCCCGTCGCCGACGCGCGATCGAACCCGGGGCTGTGGCCCGATCCGTTGATCCCGCAGGCGGCCGGCGCGGCCTACACGCCGACGGCACGGCGCAACCAACCCTTCTGGGTGACGGTTGCGCTGCCGGAGGCGACGGCGCCGGGCGACTACACGGGCAGCCTGCAGGTGGTGCTCGGGACGGCAACCCTCACGGTCCCGGTGAAGCTGCACGTCTTCGGCTTCACGCTGCCGCGGGCGCGGAGCCTCGGCTCGCTCGTGGACAGCTCCTACGCCGCCCTCGGGGCCGAGCCGGGGGAGGCCGAGGCGCAGGCCCGGATCACCGAGTTCTGGCACGCCCATCGCCTCAACCCGAGCACCCCCACCCTCCCCGCGAGCCTGCCCGATCTCGAAGGCGTCGACTACGACTGCGTGGCCCAGGCCTTCGACGACACCGTGGGCGGCTCCGCGAGCCTGGCGACGCTCGGCGCACGCTACCTCGACGGCGCCGGCTGGAACAACACCGGCTTCTCCGCCTTCCTGGCGCTCCGGTACCTCGATGAAGCCCACCCGCGGCCCGAGACGTTCTGTGGCGCGGCCCTCGGCGACCCGTACGGCTCGGCGGAGTACAACCTGCGCTGGCAGGGGATGCTCGCCGCCCTCGACAGCTACCTCGAGGGCAAGGGCTGGAGCGGCAAGGCCTACTACCACGTGATGGGCCGACCCGCCGACGCGGAGGCGCGACAGCTCGCCGCGTACCTCGCGGAGACCGCGCGGGCCGTCGCGCCAGGCCTCCGGCTCGCGATCGCCTCCGCCCCACGGACGGAACTCACCGACAACGAGACCTACACCCACGCGGGCTTCGACCTGTGGATGCCGAGCTTGGCGGAGTACGCGTCGGCCGAGGCCGAACTCCTCGCTCGTCAGGCGGAGGGCGAGCAGGCGTTCTGGCGCCTCTCGGCCGATGAGGACCCGTCCTACCCCGCCCCCGTCGCGATCGACGTGGCGGGCCTCGACAGCCGCCTCCTCGGCTTCGCGGCCTTCGGATGCCGTGCCGACGGCCTCTACCTGCCGGAGACCACCGCCTGGCCGACCGACCCGTGGAGCACTCCCTCCGCGGGCGGGGCTCCCGGCCAGGGCTTCGTGCTCTACCCGGCGCCGGGCGCGGCGACCTCGGAGGGCCCCGCCTACCCCTCGATCCGCCTCGAGCTGCTCCGTGAGGCAGCCGAGGACTACGAGTACCTCGTCTTGGCCAACGGATCGACGAAGCCCGCCGCCGGCGGCGCCAGCGCGCTCGACACGACGGTCGGGTCGGCCACGGCGGGGCTCACGGCCTGGACGCGCGATGCCGAGGGCTTCATGGAGCTGCGGAGGCAGCTCGGACGCTACGTCGCGGGCGAGCGCGCGACCCTGCCGGTGCTTGAGGAGTCGCACGGCACGGTGCATCCGAGCGGCTCCTACTACCTCAACTTCCAGGATCCCGACGGCCAGCCCACGGCGAGCCCGCTGGTCGTGGAGGGCCACACCTACGCGAAGGTCGGCTGGGACGCCTACGACCCGGACCTCGGGCTCGGCTGGACCGATGTGACCGGGGCGACGACGCTCCGCACCCAGTGGATCCCGCAGCAGGCCTTCGACGCCCTGCGGCGCTCGATCGTGTGGGACGAGAGTGGCGCGGAGCGGACCTTCGAGTTCGCGCTCGACGACGGCGACTACGAGGTTACCGTCTCCGTCGGCTGGGCCGGCAGGCGA
>CAZRDB010000049.1:0-12593 GCA_964598695.1 uncultured Armatimonadia bacterium | reverse complement strand
GCGCCGGGCCAGGGCAGCACGTTCCACTTCACGCTGCCCGGCGTCGCGTAGCCCGCCAGCGGGGCCCGGCACAAAACCCCCCAGGTGGTTTTTTGGGGGACGGGGGGCCACGAGTCGGAGCTGGGCTGGCTGGGGTGGGCGGGCTGGGAAACCTTTTACCCCCCCCAAGGGGGTGGGGGTTGGGGTTAACCCTTTATCCCCCCGTTTTGCCGAGCTGATCGGCTACCTCCTGGGCGCCGGCCGCGTGACGGTGACCGACGGCGCGTTGACCGTGCGCGTGGGGGGCGCCGAGTCGGGCGGCGAGACGCAGCCGACCATGCTCAACTACCTGGAGATCACGCCGGCCCCGTAGCCGCGCGGGCGAGAGCAGCTCTCGTAGCGTCTCGCGCGCAAGAGCGAAGAGCGACAACCTGCAGGGACTTTCGGGGACCGCTCTAGTTCGAGAGGCGCGAGAGGATACCGGCGAGGGTGCCCTGTTCCCCGCCCTGGCCGCTCTGCCCGCCCGAAGGCTGGGGCTGCCCACTGCTGCCGCCCGCCAGCGCACCCGGAAGCGCGGGGTGCGCGATCGGCGGCCGCGGGTTGGTCGGGCGCGGGACCACCGGCCGGGGCGAGCGGCTGCCGCTCGGCGGCTCAGGCTGCGCGGCGTGGCCCGCGGGCGGCGGAGGCGTCGCGCCTCCCCGGGCGAGGTTGCCGTGGCTCCACCCCGCCGTGCTTGGCGCCTGGGCGCTGCCCGCGACCTGGGTCTCGGAGGGCCGCCCGGTGGCGGGCGGCGTGGGCTCTCGGGGCGCGGTGGGGGCCGTGGGCTCGGCCGGGCCGCTCTGCTCCTCACGCGGAGGTGCGGCGCGAGGCGGGCCGATCGGCAGTGCGCCCAGCGGCTGGGGCATTGCCGAGCCCGGCACCCGGCTGTTGCCCGCGAACTCCGGCAGTGGCAGCCAGGCGTCCTCGGCCGCGGGGGCCTCCGGCTGCGACGAGGCGATCCGCTGCTCTGAGCGCGCGGCCGGCGCCGACTCGATGGCAAGCCGCTCCTCGGGAGTCTCGGGGGCAGCGGGCGCCTGCGCGTCCGGTGCGGCAGTAACCTGCTAGTGACGCGAAGCAGCGATGGGGTTGGCCGAGATGACGGCAAGGACGGCGATGACGCCGACCGCGGCCATGGCCGCGACGGCGACGGCGCCACGGCGGAGCAGCGCCGAGGCGCGGCGCCACGCGAGCCCGCCGCGGCGTGAGATGATCCGCGACCAGGCGCCGTCGGGCGTCTGCTGCCGCTGCTTCATGCTCGCGATGGTGGCGAGGAAGGCCAAGAGCGTCGAGAGCCGCCACTCGTGACTGCGGCACTCGTTGCAGCGCTCGGCGTGCTCGGCGAAGCGCTTGCGGTCGCGGGCCGGCAGCTCATCCTCGAGCAGCATCAGCAGGCCGACGCGGTCGCACGCCTGCGAGCCGCTCTTGCGGCCGGCGGGTCGGGCAACGCCGCGAATGGTGTGATCGACGGCTTCGAGCGCCTCATGGAGAACGCCCCAGAGCTGCCGTTCCCCCTTGCGCGTGACCTCGGCGATCTCGGCCATCGTCCGGCCCTCGAGGTAGCGCAGCATGAGCGGCACGAAGAAGTCGGTGGGCAGCTCGGCGAGGGCGGCGATGACATCCTGCGGCCGGGGCTTCCCGACGCGGCCCCGCTCGCGCAGGGCCTGGGCGTGGCGGCTTCGCTCGGCGGCGTGGGTGCGCCGCCAGGCCTCGCCCAGCTCGACGGCGCGGCGGGTGAGCCAGATCGAGAGGCCGGAGACGGGGGAGAAGGCCTCGTCGGTGTCCATCAGGGAGAGGAAGACGTCGACCACGGCCTCCTCGCGCTGCTCGATGTCCTCGACCAGCCAGTAGAGCACGCCGCGGACCGTCGACTCGTACCGTTCCACGAGCATGCGCATCGCGGAGGTGTCGCCGTTGCGCCAGTCCTCCAGCAGCTCGGTGTCGGTTCGTTCGAAGATGGTCTCGGCTACGGTCTTCAGCGCCGTGCCCTCCAGCCCGCGGGGCGGTGTGGCGTGCTCGGCCGATTATCACACCGGGCATACCGGTTGGCAAGTTCCCGCGCCCTGCGCCCGCCACCTGCCGGCGGGTGAGAATCGCGTGGGCGATTCTCGCCGGGGCCCGTCGCGCCATGCCGCCCGCGTCGGGGGAGGAGTTACTCCGGGGCGGGCGCCTCGACCTCGGTGACGGCGTCGAGCGGCGACTTGCCGCCGTAGATGACGGCCATGACCCCGGGGAGGTACTTGTCCATCATCAGCACGTTGGCGTAGACGAGATGGTGGACCAGGGGCGAGGTGAGCTGAGCCTTCTCGACGTCGATGCTGGTCTTGTAGCGGACCTCGCCATCGGAGAAGTCCATCTCGAAGTTGCCGATGATCATGCCGTAGTTGGCGCGGGTGAGGTACTCGGCCACGGCGGCGCGCTTGTCCTCGGGGACGTTGATCGGCGCGACCGAGTAGAAGATGAACTGCTCGCTCTCCTCGCGCGCCTGGGCGAAGCACTGCCAGTTGCCCGACCGGCCCGAGAAGCCCATCCGCAGGATCGTCTTGCCCGGGATCTGCTCGAACCGCCAGTCGTCCTCCTTGAAGAAGGTCACTACCGCAGCAAACAGGTCACTCACGCGGACCACCTCCGGTCTCGAATCGCGCACCCGGCCGCGCGGAGGCGGGCACCCGCCCGCGGGGCGCGGGACGCCACCGTGGCGCTCCATTCGCCGGCCGGTCGGCCGAACCCTCGCCCGCCCGCATCCCGAGGCGGCAGACGTGACAGGAGGCCGGAGCGGAGCGCCCCGGCCTCCCTGGTGTGCGTTCCTCTCAAGAGGATCCGCACGAACCGCCGTTGTCGGGCCGTGCTAGAAGCTCCACGACGCCTTGCCGCTCATCAGGCCGCCCACGTGCTGCATCGCGTTGGCGCTGCGCAGGGCGGTCAGCCCGAGACCGAGTTCGACGTTGAAGTCGCCGTGGACGCTGATCGCCGTGTTGGCCAGCGCGGTGTAGCGCTCGCTCGCGGCGGTACCCTCACGGATGACGCGGAAGTCGAAGTCCCGGCCGCTGTCGCTGTGGTAGGTCATCTTGATCCACTGGGCCGACTCGCCGCGGACCATCGGGAGCAGAGCGTTGGTGCGCTTGAACCAGAAGCCTGGTCCGTAGGCGCCGCCCGGGATCCCGCCGACCCCGCACGCCAGCTCGGCGTAGTTGCGGGTGTAGGGCGAGAGGCCGGTGTTGTGGTCGTTGGCCGGGTTGTAGCCGTTCGGGGCGCTGGCGGCGCCGACGGCGAGATCCCAGTCGTCCTTGTCGACGAGGTCGGCCTCGGCGAACCAGGCGATGTTCGTGGTCGCGAAGGCGGCCGGCGTGAGTGAGACCTCGGCCCGGATCGCCTTCTCGTCGCTGTACTTGTAGTTGGCGTCGACGCCGAGGCGGCCGGGAGGGCCGTAAGCGGCGCCGTCGTTGGCGACCCAGGTCACGCCGGCGTAGCCGTCGGAGCCGAGCTTGTCGCCGACGCGCACGACGACCTGCGGGATCCGCGAGCCGCGCTGGCTGCCGACGAAGACCTCAGCCTCGTCGACGTCCCAGTCCATGCTGGCGACGCGGAAGCCGTCGGTCGAGAAGTAGTCGTTGTCGTAGGTCAGGCCGTAGCCGTACTTGACGTACTGGCGGCCGATGGTGACGTCGGTCTTGACGCCGAAGACCTCGGTGTCGGTGATTCGCACCCAGGCCTCATCGGGGCTGATGAAGTTGCGGACGGGCGCGATCCGGTTGTTGGGGTCGTCGCTGACGCCGCTGTTGTTGTTGTCGAACAGCACGACGGCGGCGCTGGTCTTGGAGTTGATCCGCTTGTAGAGCGCCACAACGGCCTCCTGCGAGCTGAAGGCCCGCCAGTTGGCGAAGGGGTTGGAGGCGGACGGCCCGGAGGCCGTGACGCCCATGTCGAAGGAGAGGACGCCGGTGACGGGGTCCTTCTTGTCCTCGAGGGCCTTCACGCGGGTCTCGAGCGCGTCGACCTCGCCGGCCAGCGCGTCGATCTTGTCGGCGAGCTGGTCGAGCTCGGGCCGGAACTCATCGCGCAGGCGCTGGATCTCATCCGCGAGCTTCTGCTCGTCGACGAGGTTCGCGTCGCCGATCGCGCGCTTGATCGCGGCCTCGAGTTCGGCCTGGCTGACGGTGCCGGCGGGGCCCTGCGGGCCACGCTCGCCCTTGGGGCCGGGATCGCCCTTCGGGCCGGCGGCGCCGGGTGCGCCCGCCGGCCCGGCGTCACCCTTGGGGCCGGCCGGGCCCTGTGCGCCGGCCGGGCCGGCGGGGCCGGTCTCGCCCGGGTCACCCTCGCCGGCCATGCCCGGGACCATCGCCTCGACGCGGTCCATCACGCGGGCCAGGGCCTGGGCGAACTCGTACCGGGTCATGGTCCGGTTGCCCTTGAAGGTCCCGTCCGGGAACCCTTCGAGCAGGCCGGCATCGTACAGATCGGAGACCGCCTCGTAGGCCCAGTGGTCCCACGGCACGTCCGGGGGCGCCGCGCTGCCGACCGTCGGACCTCCCCCGAACGACGACCCGCTGGGGCCGCTGGAGGTGGTGAGTCCGAAACCGTCGGCGAGGGCGACACTGGCGAGCAGGCCGAGAGCCAGCAGGAGGCATCCTGCCCATACGGCACGCTTCATCGTGCATCCCCTCCTCTGAGGAGCGATGCGCGACGCGGGGGTGCTGCGGGGAGCCGCTCCGTGGGGAGCCGCCGCCTGGGGCCGGGCGGCGCAGTGTCCGTGTTTCCTACGCCAACGGTCCGCGGCGTGTCGTCTCACGCGGTTGCGTCCGAGCCAACACGAGCGTCGCACTCGACCGGGTTCTCAAGGAGACCGGTCGAATCTGTAAATGCCGGCGGCCCTTGCGTGTTCAAAGGCCAGGGCGATCTCCACGCGCGTGGGGCGGCGGGCGATCTCCGGGAAGCCGGCGGCTCGGTGGCGGGGACGGTACTGGTCCATGATGTTCAGGTAGGTGTGGGGCGAGATCTCCTCGGCCAGGAAGCGGGCCAGCGCGGCCGTGCCGGCGAGGCCGCCCGGGAGCACGAGGTGACGCACCAGGAGACCCCGCCGCGCGACGCCGCGCGCGTCCATGGTGAGGCAGCCGACCTGCCGCTGCATCTCCCGGAGCGCCTCGCGGCACCGCTGCGGGTAGTCGGGGGCATCGGAGAGCCGCGCGGCGGTCGCCGGCTCCTGGTACTTGGCGTCCGGCAGGTACAGGTCGACGACGCCGTCGAGCAGCGCGAGGGCCTTCTCGCTCTCGTAGCCGCCGCAGTTCCACACGAGCGGCAGCGCGAAGCCGTCCGCGACGGCTCGCTCGAGCGCCGCGAGGATCTGGGCGACGACGTGGCTCGGGCTCACGAGGTTGAGGTTGTGGCAGCCCTGCGCCTCGAGGCGCAGGAAGACCCGGGCGAGTTGCTCCGGGGCCAGTGTCGGTCCGTACGCGGGGTCGGTGCTGATGTCGTGGTTCTGGCAGAAGACGCAGCGCAGGTTGCAGCCCCCGAGGAAGACCGTGCCGGAGCCCGAGCCGCCGACCAGTACGCGCTCCTCGCCGAAGTGCGGCCCGTAGCTGGCGACGACGGCGTCGGAGCCGATGCCGCAGTAGCCACGCTCGCCGGCCAGGCGGTCGACGCCGCAGGCCCGCGGACAGAGGCGGCAGGCGCGCAGCGCCTCGCGCGCGGCATCGGCGCGGCTGCGCAGGGTGCCGGGCGGGAGGCCCAGGTAGGCCGGGTGGGCGCGCGGCATGGCCGTTGGCTCCTCCGAGGACGCAGGGTCTCGACCGGGTCGGTGGAACACGGAACCCAGTCTGCCACCTCATACGGGTGTGCTGCCAGCGGCCGATCGAGGTGCCGCCACCGAAGGGAGCGATCGCTCGTGAAGATCAACGCCACGCACGTGCTGCTGTCCCTGGTTCTCGTCGCCCTCCTCGTGAACGCCTACCTGGTCTCGCGACCGGCGCAGGCCCGCGCGGCCATGGCCGATGATCTGAGCAATGTCGAGGGCTACCTGCGCGACATGAACTACAAGATGGACGCGATGACACGCTCCCTCGACGGCGTTCGGAGCGAGCTGGACACCCTCTCCGGCATCAACCGCAGCCTCGAGACGATCGCGGCCTCGGACCTGTGGGACCTCCGTCCCACCTCGCCCGGCAGCGTCACCCAGGGGCTGCCCGTCGTGACCGACGAGCGGTGACCGCCGACTGCGCCCGGCCCCGGGGCGCCCCGGGGCCGGGCCGGCGCTACGAGTGGTGCTCGGGATGGTCGTTCGTGACGGTGTGCTCGTGGAACACGCCCATCTGGTGCATCCGGTTGTGGAGCGACCGATGGGCGCTCGTCAGCACCATCCGCATCCGCCGGTAGGCCTCCTCGTCGGCGCGCGTGCCGACCGTGTCGAGGTAGGCGAGGGCGCCCTCGATCTGGTCGAGGATCGTCATCGCGTCGGCCGCGGCCGAGAACGGCCGCTCGGCAACCTCGACCATCACGGGTGAGGTGTGCGCGGCGATGATCTCGCGCCGGCCGGGGAAGCGGCCGCGGATGAGCAGCGCGACCCAGGCGCTGCGGTCGAGCGGCAGCTCGACGCCGCCCTCGGCGCTCCATCGGTCGACCCGAAGGCTCTCGCGGACCTCGCCGTTGACCATCACGTCGACCCGACTCATCGGCACGATGACGCTGCCGAGGCGCCACTCGAGCGAGACGGTTCCGCCGGAGGGACCCATCTCGATCCACGTGCCGGGCGGCCGGCCCTCGACGGTGAACTCGACGAGCGGGCCGTAGGTCGCGAAGGTGTTGCCGGCGCGGACGGCCTCCTTCCACGCCTCATAGTCGAAGGCGCGTCGGGGGGGGAGCTTGGCATACGTGCGGATCGTGCCGACCGCGGTCGAGGCGGACATCTTGTCGGTGCCGCCGACGGCCGCGACGAAGTAGCCGCAGTTGAGGTAGCGGTACCAGTCGGAGAGGGCGTAGGGGTCGATCCCCCCGTAGAGGTTGCTCCACGAGGTCATCTCGATGCCATCGACATCGCCCGAGATGATCGCGGCCGCGTGCTCGGCCCGGGGGTTCGGGAAGTGGGGGACGACGACGAGGCCGCCCTGCTGCCGGCACTGGCGGGCCCACTCGGTGAGCAGCACGTCGACGGGGTCGCCCAGCGCGGCCTCATCGGGGCCGCCGGCGCACATCGGGGCGATGATCCGACCGCGGTAGCCCAGCAGCGAGATATGGCCGAGCACGTGCTGACGGTTCTCGGTGCCCACGCGGACGAGGTGCTCGCCGTCGCCGCCGGCCTCGCGCGTGCCGTAGGTCGTGAGGCCGTCGAAGTCGCCGACGTTGGTCATCAGCTCGCCCCACTGGCTGGCGAGGAGGTTGACCACGTTGACGCCCTCGCCCGCCCCCTCGAGGTGGGCGCTCGGCGGTGAGAGGAAGTGGACGTGGGTGTCGGCCGAGACCCAGCCGCGCTCGCGCCACGGGAGCACGCGCTCCAGCTCCAGGGTCAGCTCGGAGGTCTCGGGGCCCACGATGAGCTTGCGGCGGATCGGGCGGATCTCGAAACCCCGGGTCACCTCGGCGTAGATGAGTCCGAGGGGCAGGTCGACGACCGTCTCGCCGTCGATGTAGGTACAGAGGTGGTTCGGCGGGCTGACGTAGTCGACGCTGAAGTCCTCGTACCAGCGTTGGTCGGGGATCCGGTGGCGGTCGAGGGGTGGGAGGTACTCCCCGGCCTCACCGTGGAGGTGGATCTTGGCGGCGATCGGCTTGCCGGTCGCCTGGTCGACCACCCGGAGCCGCACGCGCCGCTCGGCCCGGCGGACGAGGCGCATCGGGCCGGAGGAGGCGCCGAGGGCGCTCACCGGCACGCGGGCGCCGTCCTCGAGGTGGAAGCAGGCGTTGGGGTGGGCGGTGAACTCGACCAGAACCTCGCGCGGGGCGAGCCCGGGACTCGTGTTGCACGGCGAGGTCTCCCAGTCGTCGCCCGGGTAGGTGGGCCGCGGCAGGACGGAGATAACCTGCCCGAGGTCGAGCCGGACGTGGCGCGAGAGCCCGTTGCCGCTGAGGGCCTCGTCGAGCGTGGCGCCGTCGGGGAGCCGGAGCACCGCCTTGCGCCGGCTCTCCCAGCGCAGGGGTTGCGAGCCGACGAGGCCCGCCGTCACGGCCGAGAGCACCACCGGACGCTCGCCGGGCTCGATCCGCAAGCCCACGAGGGGGGTCTCGGGGTGAGGGTTCTCCCACGCCCAGAGCCAGTTCACCCAGCGGGGGAGGTCGGGATTGGCGACGCGGGTCTGCGTCCACCCCCACTCACCGTTGCGCGGCTGCTCGGAGAGCGTGCGGAGCGGGTGCGGCTTGATGTGCGCGACCGCCTGGAAGCAGCACTGGCCCCAGCCACGCGTGACCATGCCGATCTGGTGGCGCCCGCGCAGCTCCTGGCGGATCTCCCGACCGTCGGCGTAGCGGAGCACGTAGTCCGCGACGTGCTCGCCGAGGAGGCCGAAGCCGCGTGAGGCCTCGAAGACCCCCTGCTCGTTCGCCTGCGGCCAGCCGAGGTCGCTCGTGTGCTGGAAGACGAGCCAGGTCGCCGCGGTCGGGGGCAGCGGGATCTCGAAGGCTTCGCCCGTGCAGAGGGCGATCCGGTCGATCGCGAACGGGATCCCCCAGCAGGTGCAGAGACCCTTCGGCGCGTGGTCGATCCGCCCGCGGAGGTCCTCGGTGAGCCCCGAGGTCCGCAGCTCCTCGAACGTGGTGTTCCCGGCGAGCGGGATCGGCTGGAACAGGTCGGAGCCAGGACCATCGGAGATGCCGGGAGGCAGCGAGTTGGCCGTCGCCTCGCCGCCGCCCGGTGCGGCCGACGCCCCCCCCGCGAGTCCCCCCACGGCGCCCAGAGCCCCCACGAACTGCCTTCGGGTGAGTCCATCGGGTAAGTCGGACAATGGAACGACACTCCCCTCTCGTCGCGTCGGCCTTCCGCGGCACGCGAGAGGGACCTGCTGGGTGTGTGGATCGGCCGCACCGGCGGCGGGAGGCGGCTCCTCCCCCGCAGGTCCTGCGCGCTGCTGCTCGAAGGGGCCTGCGGGGGAGAACGGAGCACAGGCGATGGGCGCGCTCGTGGTTGTGCTGCTCGGCGTTGCCGCGGTGGGCCTGCCGACGGTGGAGGCCGAGGAGGATGTGTACACGTACGTCGCGCCCGACAACGGCGCCGGCCCCCTCTGGTGCTACGGCTCGACCTGCCTCGCCCGCGCCGGGGGCCGCCTCTTCGCCTCCGGCAGCGAGACCATCGAGGGCGCGAAGCCGCTCCACAACACCCGCTGGACCCTCTACACGCGGGACGAGACCGGCTGGCGGCTCGTGCGAAGGGACGAGGTCGGCCGGACGCGCGAGCCGAGCCCCCTGGCGGGGTTCGCGGACGGCCGCGTCTTCCTCTCGGTGAACCCGACGCTCACGCCCCCCGACTCCTACAACGGCCCCGCGCGGCCGGCGATCCTCGAGTTCGCCGCCGAGCGGCCCGAGGAGCCGCCGGCGGAGCTGCTGCCCGCGTGGGACGGGGAGCCGCCCTTCACCGAGCACTCCTACCGCAGCTTCGCGGCCGATGGGGAATCGGGCGAGCTGCTCCTCCTCCAGAACATCGGCCACACGCACGCCGAGTGGGCCTTCCGCGACCGGGACGGCGCGTGGGCGGCCGCCGGGCAGCTCGTCTGGCCCTTCGGCGCGGCGTACGCGAAGCCGGAGCCGATCCGGGTCTGCTATCCGACGGTGGCGCTGCGGGACCGCGCCGTGTACTTCTGCGGCGTGAGCGACATCCTGGAACCCAACCCGGAGTGGCGGGCCTTCAAGCGAGAACTCACCGGCCAGGAGTGGGACTACGACTTCCGCCGTCTCTTCTTCACCTGGTGCCCGGACATCGCGACCGGCCGCTTCGCGGAGTGGGTCGAGATCGCGAGCCGGGAGCGCACCTGCGGCTGGATCTCCCCCTGCGACCTGGTCGTCGCGCCCGGCGGCGAGGTCCACCTGCTCTGGCAGGAGCGGGCGATCGACGAGCGGCTCCGCGAGCGCTTCTTCCCGGGCGAGAAGCAGCGGCACTCGCTCGAGTACGCCATCGTCCGCGATGGAGCCGTCATCCTCCGTCGGACGCTGCTCGAGGCCGGCGAGGGCCTCGGCAACGAGGTCCCCGGCCAGGCCCGGTTCCAGCCGACGCCCGATGGACGGCTGTTCGTGCTCGTCTACGTGAGCGGCTCCGACCGGGACGGTGCGGGCCTCTCCGAGAACCGCCTGTTCGAGATCGGTGCGGATGGCGCACCGGGGCCGATGGCGCGCGTGCCCTTCACGCATCCGTTCAGTCGGTTCTTCACCGCAACCCCGCGGGCGGGCTCGCCGCCGTCCGAGATGATCGAGCTGCTGGGCGAGAGCCCGGACGTTCCCCGGACGATCCGCTACGGCGCGGTGCGGGTCGATCCGTGAGCGCGGAGGGAGTGGAGACGATGGGTCGGCAGATGGATCGGCGCACGTTCCTGCGGACGGCGACGATCGGCTCGCTGGCGGCCGCGGCACAGGCGCGGGCGTTCGCGAGCGGCGGGGAGGGCCGACGGCCGAACATCCTGTACATCATGTCCGATGACCACGCCGCCCACGCGATCGGGTGCTACGGCAGTGCGATCAACCGCACGCCGCACATCGACCGCATCGCGCGCGAGGGCGTGCGGCTCCGCAACTGCTTCTGCACGAACTCGCTCTGCGGCCCGAGCCGCGCCGTGATCCTGACGGGCAAGCACAGCCACGCGAATGGGTTCACGGACAACCGCTCGACCTTCGACGGCAGCCAGCAGACCTTCCCGAAGCTCCTCCAGCAGGCAGGCTACGAGACGGCGATCATCGGCAAGTGGCACCTCGTCTCCGACCCGACCGGGTTCGACTACTGGCGGATCCTGCCCGGTCAGGGCCAGTACCACGACCCGGTCTTCCTGGAGATGGGCACGCGGGCGAAGTGCCCCGGCTACGTCACCGACCTGATCGCCGACTTCTCGCTCGACTGGCTCCGGCGGCGCGACGGGAGTCGACCGTTCCTGCTGATGTGCCACAACAAGGCGCCCCACCGTGCATGGGAGCCGGACGACAAGCACGCCCACCTGTTCGAGGACGGCCCGGTGCCCCTGCCGCCGACCCTCGAGGATGACTGGGCGACGCGCTCCGACGCCGCGCGCGAGCAGGAGATGACCATCCTCCGCCACCTCACCGACACCGATCTCAAGGGGGCCACGCCGCCGGAGGGACTCTCGGAGCGGGCGCTGCGCGCGTGGAAGTACCAGGTCTACATCAAGGACTACCTGCGGTGCGTCGCCTCGGTCGACGACAACGTGGGCCGGCTGCTCGGCTACCTCGACGAGTCGGGCCTCGCCGAGAACACCCTGGTGGTCTACACCTCCGACCAGGGCTTCTTCCTCGGCGACCACGGATGGTTCGACAAGCGCTTCATGTATGAGGAGTCGCTTCGGATGCCCTTCGTCGCTCGGCTGCCCGGGGTGATCGCGCCGGGCACGGAGACCGAGGACCTGGCGCAGAACCTCGACTTCGCGCCGACCTTCCTCGAGCTGGCCGGCTCGGCGGCGCCGAGCGACATGCAGGGCCGGTCGCTCGTGCCCGTGCTCACGGGCCGTACGCCGGCCGACTGGCGCGAGGCCGTCTACTACCACTACACGGAGTACCCGGCCGTCCACATGGTCAAGCGCCACTACGGCATTCGCACCCGGCGGTACAAGCTGATCCACTTCTACCACGACATCGACGCCTGGGAGCTGTACGACCTCGCGAAGGACCCGCGGGAGCTGCGGAACGTCTACGACGACCCGGCCTACGCGGCGACGGCGGCGACGCTCCGGGACGAGTTGGAGCGGCTGCGCGTCGCGGCCGGCGATGACTCGATGCGGGCATCGGAGGCGGAGCGCCACCCCGACTTCGCCGCGACCCGGTCCGCGCGGGTGGTGGATTCGCCGATGGGCTACGAGATCTCCTCCGACGCGAGCGGCTACGCGCTCCAGGCGCTGCCCTCGGCCTGCGGCCGGCGGATCTCGCTCTCGTGCCGGATGCGCTCGCTCCGCACGGAGGGCACGCGCAACGGCCTGCTGTGCCTCGGACCGACCACGAGTCCGGGCGACCTGCTCAAGTGCGGCGTCTACATCGGCGCGGGCGAGGCCGTGATCCTCCACGGCGCCTTCGGCGGCGCCGAGGAGGAGATCGTGCGGGCGCCGTTCGACTGTGACCGGGGCAAGACGTTCGCGCTGCGCCTGGACGTCGATCTGCGGATGCGACACGTGCGCCTGACGGTCGATGGGGCGACCGAGGTCACCGCCCCCTTGCGCAAGCCGTGGGGCGAGGTGCGCTATGTCGGCTACAACGTGAACGCGACGGCGACCGCCTTCTCGCCCATCCGGGTCGAGGGGGAGTAGGGCCTCAGAGCGCCTCGAGTCCCGGGATGGGCCACCGGAGCGCTCTCTCGGCCCGAGCCGCTTGCGCGCCGAGCAGAGGGCGGAGGTAGTCGACGAAGCGAGCCGTGAGGCGTGCCGTCCCGCGCTGGTTGGGGTGGTACCCCG
>CAZRDB010000048.1:12860-28196 GCA_964598695.1 uncultured Armatimonadia bacterium | reverse complement strand
CGTACGCAGTGGTTACTTGAGCACGAACGTGTTGTGTGATGCGCCTAACTTTGCTGGCGATGCCCTCGCCGGGAACCCCAACACGGGCAAGACCTGCCTCTTCAACCGCCTCACGGGCGCGAACCAGCACGTCGCCAACTGGCCCGGCGCCACCGTCGAGCGGCGCGAGGGGCTCCGCCGCCGCAACGGCAGGGCCGCCCGAATCGTCGACCTCCCCGGCTGCTACAGCCTGGCGGCAGGCTGATCGGACTGGAGTGAGAGGAGAGTGGCCGCGATGCAGGAGTACCTGGCCGTCGCGATCGCGCTGGTCCTCGCCGCCGCCGCGCTGTGGCTCGGACGGGCCTCGCGCAAGCCGGGCGCGGGAGGCTGCTGCGGCTGTTCCGGCTGCGGGAGCTGCGGCGCCGCTCCCGACGGCAGCTCCCCTGGCGACCGGCGCGAGCAGTAGCTCGCCCAGACAGCGAACGGGGCGCGGGCATCGCGCCCGCGCCCCGTTCGTCCTTTGCTCGGTTCCGCGCCGTCCGGCCTACCGCCAGGGGCAGGCCCCACCCCAGCCGTAGCCGCTGCCGCAGGGCCCGCGGCCGTAGCCCTGGCCGTAGCCGTAGCCGTAGCCCTGGCCGTAGCCCTGGCCGTGGCCATAGCCATAGCCGCCCCGACCGAAGCCCCGGCCGTAGCCCATCCCAAGCCCCCGACCGTAGCCGTAGCCGCGGCCCTGGCCGGGCGCCGGGCCCACGCCGCGGTCGGTGCACAGGCCGGCGCTCTGCATCGTCGAGCGGAGGTCGGCGCGGAGCGCGTCCACCTCGGCCTGCAGTCCGGCGGTCTCCTGGCCGGCTGCCGCAGCCGCGCGCAGCGCCCACTGCTTCTCGCGGATCTGGGTGTGCAGGTCGGCGACCCGGGCCGCCAGCTCGGGGTCCTGCACCTGAGCGACGCGAGCCTGCGCCCCGGGGCCCATGGCCCACTGGGCATCCCAGCCCCCGCGACCGAACCCCATCCCGGCGCCCCTGCCGTAGCCACGTCCGGCGCCGGGTCCCTGCGCCGCGGCGACTGCCGCGAGACAACCGCTGAGAACCACGATCATGCCGATCCGGAGAGTCTTCGTCATCTGGATGCATCTCCAATCCGGAGGCTGCTTGCCTCCCCGGCGACCGGGCTGTTCCGGCTCGCCTCTTGGTGCTGACGACGGGAACGCGCTCCGGCGCATTCCCCCAGTTTTCCGCAGACGCGCCGCGAGCGGATTCGCGTGAGCGGAAGCGAAACAAACAGGGAATGCGCGCCGCGATGCCGGCGTCGTTGGCCTCATTGGTCTGTTCCGCGACGGCGACGGTAACCCTGTGCGAGCCGAGAGGATGACCTCCATGACACGATCGGCGTCCCGCGCGCTTCGCTTGCTCCTGTGTGTGCTCGTGCTGGCGCTGGCCCACGGCGCCCTCGCGCAGGCCCAGGAAGGCCGCGGCAGCGGTGCCGCGCCGGTTGCCGAGGCACCTTCCGCACCCGAGACCGGCGGAGCGGACCATAGGTACGAGGGCCCGGACCGCGGCCTGGCCGACCCGAAGACGGCGGCGTACGCGGCTGTCGTCGGGTGGGCCGTCGTGTATCTGCTCTGGCTCGGCGTTCGGGGTCGAGGATCGAGGCGGCGGGGCTGGTATCCCCAGTGGCAGTACCTCGTCGTACTCGGCCTGAGCGTGGTGGGCACTGGGTTCCTCCTGCACGCGAAGCCGGGCAACCCCATGGACGGCGTCGTCAAGGTCTTCAAGGCCATTGCCGGCAGTGGCGACCCCCTGGTGCTGCGCCTCTGGATCCTGGCCTTCTTCCTGCTGCTCGCCGTCGTCGCGAACAAGGCGATATGCGGCTGGGCCTGTCCGTTCGGCGCGCTGCAGGAGCTGCTCCACGCCATCCCCGTCTTCCGCCGCGTCCGGAAGCACAAGCCGCCCTTCTGGCTGACCAACGGAATCCGAGCCACGCTGTTCGTGGTTACCCTCCTGCTGCTACTGGGGATCGTCGGAGGCAAGCGGGGGTTCGTCGTCTACCACTACCTCAACCCCTTCAGCCTGTTCATCTTCGGCTTCGAGGCCGCCACCGTCCCGTTCTTCATCGCGGCATACCTGCTGACGGCGCTGGTCGTGTACCGACCGTTCTGCCAGTTCATCTGCCCCTTCGGGCTGGTCTCGTGGCTTGTGGAGCGCGTGAGCCTCACGCGCATCCGGATCGACCCGGCCCGCTGCACGCACTGCGGCCCCTGCGCCCGGCAGTGCCCGTTGCCCGCGGCGCAGGGCCGCCTCGAGGGCAAGCCGCTCCCGGCCGACTGCTTCTCCTGCATGCGCTGTCTCCGCGTCTGCCCGGTCGACGCGATCCACTACCGCCAGGCATGGGGGCCGCCGTCGCCCGAGGCCCGCGCGCCGGGGGACGAGAGCCCGCCTCCCGCCTAGCGCGACGAGAGGGAATGCGCGAAGCCCCCGGAGCGTCGTCAGTACGAGAGGACTGCTCGAGCTGCGCACGGACGCACCCGACGAGATGCTGGTGAGGGCGGCGCAAGCAGGGGACGCCGAGGCGTTCCGTGCCCTCTACGAGCGCCACGTCGCCGGCGTCCACGCGCTGGCCCGGAGCATTGTCGGTGAGACGGAAGGGGCTGAGGATGTGACCCAGACGACCTTCCTCCGAGCCTGGAAGGAGCTACCGCGCCTGAGGGACCGCGCGGCCTTCCGCGTCTGGATCCGCCAGACGGCACGGCGCGCCTCGGTCGACGAGCTGCGTCGGCGCGGCTCGCACCGCGCGGCCTCCCTCGACCAGGTCGAGGAGGAGGGCGAGGCGGTCGCCTCCGACGACGCCGCGCCCGAGGATCTGGTGCTCTCGACGGAGCGGACCGAGCGGATCCGTCGGGCAGTCGACACACTGCCCGAGCACCAGCGTTCCGTCGTGGTGCTCCACCACCTCGACGGCCTGGAGGTGCGCGAGGTCGCCGAGGTCCTGGGTGTGCCGTTCGGGACTGTGCTCTCGCGTCTCGCTCGTGCGCGCGAGGCGCTCCACCGTAAGCTCGCGGGGGTGGTCGACGATGAAGCTTGAGCTGCGAGACGACGTGTGCGCGGCCCTGCGGCCCGTGCTGGCCGATCTGGCGGCGGGGGCGCCGCGGACACGCGCGGCGGAGCGGGCCCGTGCCCACGCGGCCGAGTGCCCGCGCTGCGCGGCCTACCTCGCCGAACTCGAGGCGCTGGGCAGCGCTCTGGATGCCACGGGGCTCCCCGCCCCCCCGACCGACCTGTGGGCCGCCATCGGCCCGCGCCTCGAACCGCGCCGCCGCCTGGCCTGGGCGCCGCGTCTCGGCTATGCCGCCGGGCTGGCAGCCGCAGCCGCCGTGGCGATGCTGGTGTTCACGCAGCGTCCGGCAGCGCCGCCGCAGACTCCGGTTCGCGTCGCCTCGGCGCTGGTCTCGACGGCGGCCTACGATGTGATCCCGGCCTCGGAGATGGCCGATGATGGCGCCGTGTTCGCGGCCTACGCGCGGACCGCCGGTCGCGCGGGATGGCTCGGACCGGAGACGGCCGCGGCCTACCTGGAAGGCGACGGGGGGGACCGGGCGCGGTGAGACGCCGGCGCATCATCCTGGTGGTCGCGTTGACGGCTGTCGCCCTCGGGGCGGCCCTCGTCGTGGCCCTGCGCCGCACGGGATCCGCGCCCGCCCGCCTCACGCGCCCCTACCGCGCCGAAGCGATCGTCGGCGCCCGCACGCCGCAGGGCTGGCGTGAGACGCGGGCGACGCTGACGGTGACGGGCGCGGGCCGCACGATGACGCTCGCCGCCGAGAGCCAGCCGGGAACCGAGACCGGCTGCCCGCCAGAGGCGGGGCTCGACCGAGAGGCCCTGCGAGGGGCCTACGATGTTGTGGAGCGGCAGGGGCCTGAAGTGGCCGGGCGGGCGACGACCGAGGTGCGCGTCACGCGCAGGGGCGCGGCACTGCCGAGCTTGATCCTGCACCGCGACGTGGAGACCGGCGCGGTCCTCCGGCGGCGGTCCTTCCGGTACGACGGCTCGCTCGCCTCGACGCTCGACGTGACCTCCATCGTCTACCTCGAGGGCGCGCCGCCGGCCGCCGCCCCACCGCTCGAGGCGCCGACGACGGCCGAGGAGGTCGAGGCCCGCGCGGGCTTCGCGCCCGTCCGGCCCTCGCGCGTGCCTGCCGGCTACCGTGCTCAGGGGCTGTACGCATCGGGCCCGGGCAACGGTCGCGGTGCGCAGTATGCCGAGTTCCGCTACACCGACGGCCTCCGCACACTCTCGGTCTACCAGCGCGTCCCGGGCGGGTGGGCGGGCGCCGGCCAGCACGGCCGCGGCCGCGGTCCGGGTGGAGGTCGCGGCGGTCCCCCCGAGCTGAGCCGGGTCGAGATCGCCGACCAGGGGATCGCGCTCAGTGCCCGCCAGCGGCGCGGGAAGCTGATGGTGGTGGTCGTCGGCGACGTGAGCCCCGACGAGGCGGTCGCGGTGCTCGAGTCGATCCCCCCGCAGTAGGGCAGGAACCCTCCCGCCGCCCGCGAACCTGCGGGCGATCCGGAGAGGATGCTTCACATGCCCGACCACGAGCGCCCGACCTTCTTCCTCGTGCCCCACACCCACTGGGAGGGCGCCGTTTTCCAGACGCGCGAGCAGTACCTGCGGATGGGCCTCTCCATCATCCTTCGCGCGCTCGCGCTTCTCGAGGAGCACCCCGACTACCGGTTCACCCTCGACCAGCGCTGCTACGTGCAGCCCTTCCTGGAGCGCCACCCGGAGGCGGCCGAGAGCTTCCGCCGCTTCGTGCGCGAGGGTCGACTCGCGCTCGTGGGCGGGACGGTCTCGATGTTCGACGGCAACATGCCGGGGCCGGAGTCGTACGTTCGCCAGCTCCTGCTCGGCAAGCGCTGGTTCCGTGAGGCACTCGGGGTCGAGGTCACGGTCGGCTGGCAGCTCGACACCTTCGGCCACCATGCCCAGACCCCGCAGCTTCTCCGCCAGGCGGGCATCGAGAGTTTCTGGTTCTTCCGCGGCATGCCGGGGTGGGACGAGCCGTCCGAGTTCCTCTGGGAGGGCCTCGACGGCCTCTGCATTCCGGCCGTGTGGCTCCAGCAGGGCTACTGCGTCGGCTACCGGTCGCCGGCATCGATGCCCGAGTTCGGTCGGTTCATGGAAGGCGAGTTCGGACAGCTCGATCCACAGTCGCGGCCCGAGTGCCGCGTCGGCCTGGTGGGGGCCGACGTCGCCCCGCCGGAGGAGCACCTCCCGGCGATGGTCGCGGCCTACAACGCGCAGCCTGACGCGGCCCTCGAGCTGCGCCTCGCCACGCCCGACGACTACCTCCGGGCCCTGCCCGAGCCGGCCGAGTGGGAGATCCTCCACGGGGAGCGCAACCCGATCTTCCAGGGCATCTACAGCAGCCGGATCGAGGTGAAGCAGCACACGCGCGAGTGCGAGTGCCTGCTTCTCGGCGCGGAGAAGCTCGGCTCGGTCCTGCGCGCACTGGGCCGGCCCGTCGACGACTCCGCGCTCGAGCGCGCGTGGGACCCGGTGCTGTTCAACCAGGCGCACGACCTGATGTCGGGCGTGATGACCGACCAGGTGTGGGAGGACTCGCTCCGCGGCTTCGACTTCGCCCGCCAGACGGCACACGATGCCCTCACCGAGCGTCTGCACGCCTACGTCGAGCGGATCGACACGCGGGGCGAGGGCGTTCCGGTCGTCGTTGTGAACACGCTCGCCGAGTCGCGCACCGACGCGGTGGTGGTCCGACTCGGCCTCGCCGCGAAGGGCGCACACGGTCTGCGCGTGACGCACCCCTCCGGGGTCGAGGCGCCGCACCAGATCATCGCCGCCGAGCTCATGGCCGACGGATCCATCGTCGAGGCCGACGTGGCCTTCGTCGCGCGCGACATCCCCGGGCTGGGCCACGCCGTCTACCACGTCGCGTCGCGTGTCGAGCCGGAGGCAGGCTCGCTGACCCAGACCGTGGGCGAGGGCGCGGTCGACCTCGAGACAGAGCAGCTCCGGCTGACCTGCGACCCGCTCACGGGCGTCGTGACGAGCCTCGTGCTCAAGGCCGACGGATGGGAGGCGCTCCGCGGTCCCGCGAACGTCATCGTCCAGGAGCCGGATGCGGGCGACTTCTGGGAGCCCTATCGCACGCTCGACGGGGCCAGCCGGATCCAGATGACCGAGGAGCACCCGCTTCCCCCGCGCGGGGCGGGCGTGTTCAGCGACGAGCACCCCGCCGAGAGCGCGACGGTCACGCGCGGGCCGGTGTTCTCCGAGGTGACGGCGGAGCGCGCCCTTGGCGAGCGTAGCCGGCTGGAGACCACGATCCGTCTCTGGGAGGGGCTGCCCCGCGTCGAGTTCCGCACGCGGATCGTGAACGGCGACACGGCCGTGCGCTACCGGGCGGCCTTCCCCGTCTCCGTCAGCCAGGGGGCGAGGGTCGACGCGATCCCCTTCGGCTCGATCAGCCGACCGGCGGGCGTCGAGTATCCCGCACAGGGATGGGTCGACCTCGGCGACGGTACGCACGGTCTCGCCCTGCTCAACCGCGGCCTGCCGGGACACTCGATGCCCGATGACACCATCCTGCTCTCGCTGATGCGGAGCACGCGGATCGTCGCCTACGGCTTTGGCGGCGGCTACGGGCCGGGCATGGGCTCCGACACGGGGCTCGAGCTTGGGAGGCAGCTCACCTTCGAGTACGCCCTCGTCCCGCACGCCGGCGCCTGGGCCGAGACGGGCGGGGATGCCGTCTCCGATGCCTACGGCGAGCCGCCGCTCGCCGTGTCTGCCGCCCAGCACGGCGGCACGCTGCCGGCGCGGTGGGGCTTCCTCGAGGTGACGCCGCCCACGGTGCGCGTGACGGCGCTCAAGCCTGGCCCGGACGGCGCGACGGTCCTGCGGCTGTATGAGGCGGCCGGCGACTGCGGCCGGACGACGCGCGTCCGGGTCCGCGCGACGGCGCCGATCGTCCGTGCCGAGGCCTCCGACCTGCTCGAGCGGCCGACCGGCGCGCTCCCCGTGACGGATGGGGCCGTGACGCTGGAGCTGGGCGCCTTCAAGATCCGGACTGTGAGGCTGTGGTTCGGGTAGAGGCCGGCTACCTCGCCCGCTCGGCCATGGCCGCGAGCGTGCCCGGATCGGCGATCCCCGGCTGCTCATACCAGGAGGCGAGGAACGCCGCGAGCGTGCCGGGGTAGGCCGCGCGCTTGATGTTCATCCATGTGAGCTGGTCGCCCACCGCGAAGTAGAGCCAGGTGCGGCCGCCCTCCTCGACCAGTTCCGGGTCCGAGGCGTTGATGCCCTCGTCGAGCCCCTCCGGGCGGACCACCGGGTTCGCGGCACTCCGCTCCCAGTGGCGCAGGTCCCGCGAGCGGGTGATGTAGGTCTCGAAGTAGTGGCGCGGTGCGCGGTGCTCGAGGTAGAGCGCGTAGTAGTAGCCGTCGGCGTACCGGAGGCAGGGACATGCCGCGTACCGGTCGGTCCCGAACGCGGCCCGGGGCAGCTTGGTCCACTCGAGCAGGTCGCGGGAGTGGGCGAACTTGATCGTGAACGGCGGGTAGGTGGGGTCGTTCGACTCGTACGCCATCACGAAGCCCTCGGGCCCCTCGCAGACCGAGGTGTTGAAGAGCTGCTCGTTCTCGCCCGCGATCGCGAGCCGCGACTGCCACTGCCGGAGATCGCGCGACCAGAACACGGTCACATCGTGCCAGCCGTCGGGCTCGAACCGCGCTGCGAAGGCGTAGAGCGTGCCATCGTGGACGATCGCCGAGGCGAGCGAGTAGCCCTCGGCGAAGCGGGCCAGCTCCCGGCCGGTGGCCGCTTCCTCGAGCTGCAGACGGTAGTCCTCGCGCCTGCCGCCGGAGGCGGGTCGGATGCTCTTGAGGTGGCACAAGCGCCCGCGCCACAGAAGCGGGGTCAGCTCACACAGGTCGCGGGCGACCAGCTCGCGCGGCCCGAGCACCGAGGCCGTCTCGGCCGTTGGCGGCGCGAGCGCGGCGAACTCCTCGACCGGCCAGTGGGGAAGACGGTGGATGCCGGAGGGCATCTCCTGCTGGAACTGAATGTAGGCCTTCACATCGCCGGTGAGGGTGTAGCCGATGTCCTTCTGGGTCTCCTTTTCGACGATCACGCCGAAGACCTTGTAGCCCATCAGGGTGGTGTCTTCGAGTTCGACGTGCAGCAGATCGCCGCGCTGGACGCTCTGGATGATCCCGTCGGTCGGCGTCCCCGCGGGCTGCGAGAAGTTGAGCACGGCGAGCCGGCACCGGGCGCACCGGATGCGCGAGAAGGTCGAGAAGCCGAAGTTGCTGCTCTTGAGCGCGCACTGCGGTCCGACCATGGTGCAGTCCTCGAAGACCGCGTCCGGCGTCGGCGGCATCGTCGGGTTCTCGACGCGGACGTACGCCCCCGCCGTGTCGCCCCAGAAGTCGAGCGCCCACAAGTGGCAGCGGCGGAAGGTGATCGGCTCCTCCGGCCGCGAGAGCACGCTGGCCACGCCGCCTCCGAACGCGCGGCCGATGCTGACGCAGTCCTCGACGAGCACCGAGAACGGCTCGACACGGTCCACGCCGTCGAAGAAGATCCCTCCATCGCCGCCCGTGACGTAGAGCCGGCGGAAGATCCAGCGGTCCCACGCGACCGCCGAGACCGACTCCTCGGTGTGGGCCGCCGACCAGCCCTGCTTGTAGGCGCGGATCGGCCCCCACCAGTCGTAGCTCTTGAAGCCCTGCTGCCCCGGATCGCTGGAGTCGATGACGACCGCGCCCCGGCGGCCTCCACCGTAGCGGCCATCGGTGTCTCCCACCAGCTCGCAGTAGGCGCCCTCGGCGCCCGGGTGGGCCGGCAGGAGCATCGCCTCGAGATAGGTGTCGGGGCGCACGATCACCCGGTGGCCGCCTCGCGCGTCGGGGATCGCGTCGAGCGCCTGCTGGATCGTCGGGAATGCCGTGGCCCACGAGCGGCCGTCGGAGCCGTCGCCCAGCTTGGAGACGTACAGCGTCATCCCCGTCGGCGAACCGAGATGGGCATCGATCGGCGACGCGCCGGCCACCCCGACGCACAGCGGCAGAGCCAGGACCCAGGCCACGGCCGGACCTCCCTCGACGAGCCTCCCGGGCGGGGCCATGGGCGGCCACGCGCCGGCGGAGAGTTCCGTGGGGCCGCCGGGCCAACCTGCCGCCTTCGGCGCGGGAGGCAGGCCGCTCGGCCGGGCGAATGCTCCCGGCGGAGCACCACAGCTCGTCTCCTCGGTTGGGCCCGCCGACTCTGAGAGGAGCGATGCGCGATGGACGTCCCCGCCCCATCGACCCGAGTTCGTCTGGTTCTCCTGCTGCTGCTCCTGGGGGTCTGCCTCCCCGCCGTCCCGTCCGCCGCCCAGCCCGACGTGGTCCCCGCCGACCCCTTCCGCGAGGAGGTCTGCACGCTCGCCTCACAGATGGGCATGGCGATGAGCCCCATCGGGGGCTCCGTCCTCACCGCCTTCTTCACCAACTGGAACATGGTCGCGCAGTACATGCTCTACTCGCTCCAGCTCGACCAGGAGGATGCCGAGCTGACAGCCTGGACGATCACCCAGCTTCTCGACATGGACATCCTGCTGCACCAGAGCGTCGCCGGGGCCCACGCGCTGCTGGCCAAACTCGACGAGGACCTCGCCTGGTACGAGAACGAGTACCCGATGTTCGGAACCCCCACCCCGGTGCTGCGCTCCGAGGCGGAGGAGCGCAGGTACGCCCAGTACCAGGTCCTCAAGGAGTGGGTGAAGACCAACCGGCCGGCGATCGAGGGGGCCTCGACCGAGGTCTTCGCGGCCTTCGAGCCGTTCCGCAAGGGCATGGTGTTCTCGGGCGGGCGGGGCGCCGCGTCGCTCAAGCTCAAGGTCGGACGGCTGCAGGAGGCGCTCGCCGCCTACACGCGGACGATGTACGACGTGCTGCAGTCGTTCTACAAGGACCTGCACAAGGAGCGCGTCCTGCCCGAACAGCATGTGCGGGTGGTCCTCACCAACACCTCGCCCGACCTGGTCTTCCTCGCCCGCGTGTGGGAGCCCGCCCGGGCGGGCGGACCGGCGGGGCCGACGCCGGAGACGGCCACATGGCTGCCGATCTACCCGCAGGGGCTGGGGGTCGAGGTGGAGGTGGCGGCGAACCGCACGCGCCAGGTGGGCCTGCCGAACGAGCTGTGGGTGAGCACGAGGCCCGGCGGCCGGCTGGAGCTGCGTGTCGCGACGATGGGCGAGCAGCGGCGGCGGATCCGTTTCCAGGACCTGAAGGTCACGGGCCAGGTGCGGCCCGATCCCATCGAGTACCACCGAGGCTTCTACTGGCTCGGGTACTACGTCCAGCAGGCTTCGAGCCGGGCGTCGGGGGGAATCGAGCGCAAGATCGTCTCCTACACTTACCCCACGAGCGAGTCCTACCGCTGGACCTTCCGCGGCTTCCTCTTCGAGCCCGAACTCCAGCAGCCGTCGGCGGAAGCGCGGCTGGCGATGCTCGAGAAGGACCTCCACATGCCCCGGCACTACGCGACCGCCCTGCAGCTCTCGGGCGACCACTACCTCTGGAAGCTGCCCGAGTTCCCCGAGGACATCCGCCGCAACCCGGAGCAGGAGTGCAGGGTCTCCGGCACGACCCAGTTCAGCCGCCGCGGGCCCGCCTCGGGAGACGTGAACCCCCTCCCGGACGAGACCGGCGCGGGTACGCTGCTCGTGCATGTCGAGATGTGGTAGGGCCCGCGGGCCCTGCCTACGACCCGTACTCGAGCAACACCTTGCCCGTCTGCCCGGCGGCAAACCGCTCCCAGGCGGCGGCGGCCTCGGCGAACGCGAACCGGTCGGTGATCAGGTCGGTCACGCGCAGCCCCGCGCGGTACAGCGCCAGCATCGGCGCGAACTCCGCGAAGTGGTAGAACCAGGCGCCCACGGCCGTCACGTCGCGCCGGATGAAGTGGTCGCTCGGTGACAGCGGCACGGCGCCCTGCTCGCCGTTGAACACCACTGTCCCGGCCGTGCGGACTGCGGCGAAGCAGGCGAGCGCCGTCTCCGGCCGGCCCGCGCACTCGATGCAGGCGTCGGCGCCGCCGCCCGTCCGCTCGCGCACGGCCGCGACCGCATCGCACTGGCCGGCATCGACGGTCTCCGCCGCGCCCAGCGCGCGCGCCAGGGCGAGGCGGGCGGGGGAGAGGTCGACGGCGATCACCCGGCGCCCGAGGTGGGCCTGCATCAGCACATTGCCGAGCCCGATCGGCCCGGCGCCGAAGATGGCGACGGTCTCGATCGTGGGCGCGTCGATCTTGGTCGCGGTGTGATAGGGCACGCCGAGCCCGTCACCGGTCAACAGGACGCCGGCATCCCAGGGTACATCGTCCGGCAGCGGGTGGCATGCGTTCGCCGCCGCGAGGAAGCGCTCGGCGTGCATGTTGCCGTAGAACCGATACTGCGGGCACCACGTGTACCGGCCCCGCGCGCACTCGGCGCACACGCCGCATCCCGCGATCGCGCTCACGCCGACCCGCTGGCCGACCGCGAGCCCCGTGACGCCCTCGCCGAGGGCCGTCACCGTCCCGACCCCCTCGTGGCCGCTGTTGCCCGCCTCCTGGCCCGCGCCGCGGTAGCCGTGCAGTTCGCTCCCGCACAGCGCCGAGACGGCCGTTGCGACGACCACCTCACCAGGACCCGGCGTCGGCTCGGCCACCTCGACGATCTCCACCGCGGAGTTACCGCGGAACCGCAGGCTCCTCATCGCTACCTCCCACCCTCGTCGTCCGCGAGCGTGCTCTCGAACCGGTAGTCACCCGAACCGACGGCGCAGACCACCGCCCCCGCCTCGGCCGGCCCCACACGGATCCCGGTCGCCTCGTCGGCGGGCCGACCACTCTCCCGCACCGAGCCCGGATCGGAGGTCGGCACCCACACGGTCGCGCGGGCCTCGGGCGGGATGACGACATGAAGCCGCAGACGGCTTCCCGATCGCCGCCACTCGCAGAGCACGTCGCCGCGCACCGACCGGTACGCCGCACGCACGTGGTCGAGCCCCGGCACGACCTGCGGCCGGATCTCGATCCGGTCGAAGCCGACGGCGTCGTCGGCGGGCCGGATGCCGCCCAGGCCCGCGACCAGCCACTCGCTCACGGAGCCGAACATCGGATGGTTGTGGCTGAAGGTGTCGTCGCTGAAGGCCCAGTGCTCCCACAGGGTCGTGGCCCCGTGCTCGAGCATGTAGCCCCAGCCGGGGAACTCGCGGTGGTTCACCAAGTCCATCGCGGCCTCGGCGCGGCCCGCGTCGGTGAGCGCCATCAGGAGGTACTCGGTCCCGAAGATGCCGGTCGTGAGCCGTGCCGAGCCGCTCGCGTACAGGTCGTCCAGCAGGACGCGGAGCGCGGCCTCGCGCTGCTCCTCGGGCACGAGCCCGTGGTACAACGCCGCCGCCTGGCAGCACTGGGTTCCGCTGTCGTAGCGGCCGGTCGCGGGGTCGAGGAAGCGGGCGTTGAAGGCCCCCGCGATGCTCTCGGCGAGGGTGGCGTACCGGGCGGCGTCCTCCGCATGGCCGAGCGCGCGCGCCATGCGCTCCACCAGCCGGACGTTCTGGTAGTAGAAGGCGGTGCCGGTGAGCGCCTGTGGCTTGGGCGCGAGGCTCTCGTGGTCGCTGATGCCGTTCGCGAGGATCCCCTCGACGGCCGAGCGCCGGAGCAGCTCGACCCAGCGACAGGCGGCCGGGTACTGCTCCGCGAGCAGCTCGCCGTCGCCGTAGGTCTGATAGAGGCGCCAAGTGAGCAGCGGGTGGGCCGTCCCCCAGCCCACCGGCCCGCTGCCCTCGCCCAGGCCGGCGTCGGCGATCCCGACGAACGGCGCGGTCTCGGTGAAGCCGCCGTTCGGCCGCGCCGCGTCGGCGAGGTCGCGCACGGCCTTGGCGTAGAAGGCGTGCATGTCGTACTCCTGCATCGCGTAGGCGCTCGCGGCCACGATGTCGCCCCCGTAGCCGAACTTCTCGCGGTGGGGGCAGTCGGACTGGACCGAGAACAGGTTGCTCACCAGCGTGCGGCGTGCCATCGCGTGGATGTCGTTCAGCAGCGGCTCCGAGCACTGGAACGCGCCCGCCGGCTCGACATCGGTGTGGGTCCGCTCGGCCACGAGCCGCCCGACCCGGCCCTCGCCCGTCACCTCGACGTAGCGGAAGCCGTGGAAGGTGAACCGCGGGGCCCAGCGCTCGATCCCCTCGCCCCGGAGCGTGTAGCGGTCCTCCTGCCAGGCCGTCGGCGGGGCCCCTGGGCCGCCGTTGCACCGGCCCTCCTTGACCTGGCCCGCGACGCTGGTCATCGGGTTGAGCGTGCCGTCGTCGCGGAGGAGTTCGCCGTACCGCAGCCGCACCTCCGCGCCCGCGGGCCCTTCGACCTCGATTCGGGCGTGGCCGGCGAGGTTGACTCCCAGGTCGTAGATCCGCACCCCCGGCCGGGGCTCGGTGACAGCCACCGGCTCGAGCACCTCGGTCACGCGCACGGGCGGGATCGGCTCGGCCTCGAGCCGCCCGACCGGCTCGACGGCCTCCACGGCCGGCTCCCAGGCGCGGTCGTCAAAGCCCGGGCGATCCCAGCCGGGCTGCTCACGGCGCGCGTCGTAGCGCTCGCCGAGGTAGAGGCTGTTGCGCACGATCGGGCTCTCGGCGACGCGCCAGGAGCCGTCGGTACACACCGTCTCGCGCCGGCCGTCGGCGTAGTCGATCACCAGTCGCGCGAGGAGCCGCGGGGGACCGACGGTCAGATGCTCGCGCAGGTTGAGCCAGCCCCACGCTCGGAGCGGGAGGGGGTTGTACCAGCCGTTGCCGACCAACGCGCCCACCGCGTTCGGGCCCTCGGCGAGCAGTGCCGTCACATCGTAGGTCGAGTAGTAGACTCGCTGGGCGAAGTCGGTCCAGCCCGGGTCGAGGAGGCGATCTCCGACGCGCTGCCCGTTCAGGCGAAGCTCGTAGCAGCCGAGACCGGTGACGTAGGCCCGTGCCTGCCGGACCGGCCCCGAGACGCGGAACTCGCGCCGGAACTGGGAGGCCGGCTGGTCCTCGAAGAACGCCGCGTCGCCCTGCGGGAGCGGCCGGGGCGACCGGATCCACCGGGCATCCCACTCCGCGCCATCGGACGGACCTGCCTCCCAGCGCGCGATCGGGCTCCACTCCGAGGGGTGGCCGTCGCCGTCCCACAAGCGCACGCGCCAGTAGGCGGTCTCCCCACACGCGAGCGGCCTGCCGGCATAGGCGACGCCCGGCGCACGCTCCAGGGCGATCCTGCCACTGTCCCACAGGTCGGCCTGGCCGGCAAGCAGTCGGGCCTCGGTGGTCGCCACGGCGACCCGGCACGCCGAGGTGGTCTGCCCTCGACCGGACGCCTCAACCCGCCAACTCAGGCGCGGGTGCGCCCGGCCGACGCCCAGCGGGTCGACGATGCCCTCGCAGCGCAGGTCGACAGGCCCCGCTCCGGCTCCGGCCGCCGATCCGCCGAACACCATCAGGGAGAGAAGCGTCGGAACCGCCAGATCGTGTCCACGTGCCATGGGAGCCCTCCTCGGCCGGGGTGTTTCCGACTGCCCCACTGCCGGACCTGCCCGCCCTCGGAGGCCGCTCCGTGTCGCGCGAAGGAGGATCAACTCGGAAGCAGGCCTCCGCCGCGGCGAAGCGAATGGACCTGTACGCACCGGCTGGGCCCCTGTGGGCGCCCGGGGGCACGTCCGAGACCGTCGACAACCGAGTACTCGTGACCGCACTCGTGTTCCCTCTAGGCAGCGGGCGGGTCCATCCCGCCCCGGACGCTGGACCGGACGACTGTCTGGTTAGGGGGCTGTCATGGACCTCGAGGAGGTCCTGACCGAGTACGACATCCCGGAGCACGCGCGGGACGTCATACGCGCGGCGCTTGCCGAGCGCTGCTCCGAGGGGGATCGCCGCCTGGGGGCACGGCTGCATGCGCTGGAGGCGCTCTGCCGGCTGGCCCGTCTGATCGAGCCGTCGGACGAGGATCCAGCACGTCTCCTGCTCGACGCCGCCGCGCTCCTCCCGCAGGCGCTGCGGTGGCCGGAGTTGGCCCGAATCGGGGTCGGCGCCGGGGACGGCGGCTCCCCGTGCGCGGACTGCCCCGAGCCGGCCGAGCGGATCCGCTGCGAGCTGCGCGTCTCGGGCCGGATCGAGGGCGAGATCTGCCTCTGCTACCGGGGGCTCCCCGCGGAGGCGGGCGGGGAGGCGTTCCTCCCCGAGGAGATCGAGCTGGTCCGGACCTTCGCCGGCCGGGCCGGGCGTCTATTGACCCGCGCGCGCGCGCTGGCGGAGGAGGCACGTGTGGGCGCCATGCACACGCCCCTCC
>CAZRDB010000048.1:1621-12850 GCA_964598695.1 uncultured Armatimonadia bacterium | reverse complement strand
CATCCCCGATACCGTCTACTTCAAGGACCGCGAGCGCCGCTTCACACGCGTCAACCCCGCGCAGGCCGTGTTCCTCGGCGTCGGCGATCCCGCCGAGGCCATCGGACGCACCGATCTCGACTTCTTCGCCGCGCCTCACGCCGAGCAGGCGATGGAGGATGAGGCGCGTCTGCTCGAGACGGGCGAGCCAATCCTCGACAAGACCGAGCTGGTCCGCTGCGCCGACGACGTAACGCGCGTGATGTCGACGACCAAGGTCGCCCTGCGCGACGCGCGTGGCGGCGTGGTCGGCCTCGTCGGCGTGAGCCGCGACATCACGGAGCGGCAGGCGGCGGAGGACGCCGTTCGGTCCGCTCGTGCCCGCACGCGGGCCTACCTCGACCTGGCCCCCGTGATGATGGTCTCTCTCGATGCCCAGGGCCGTGTGCTCATGGCGAACCGCGAGGCCTGCAGGATCCTCGGCTACGGCGAGACCGACCTGCTGGGCGCCGACTGGTTCGAGCTGTGCCTCCCCGTCGCCGCGCGCGAGCGCGTGCGCGAGGCCTTCGGCCGCGTCCTCGCGGGCGAGTTCGAGCTGGTGAGCTACTTCGAGAACCTCGTCGCCACCAAGGACGGCGCCGAGCGGCTGATCGGATGGCACAACGCGATCCTCCGCGGCCCCGGAGGGGCGATCGAGGAGGTGCTGAGCTGCGGCGAGGACATCACCGACCGTCGCGCCGACGAGGACCGGCTGGCGCAGGCGCTGCTCTTCAGCCAGGAGATCATCAACTCAGCCGGCGACGGGATCGCTGTGCTCGACGCCGAGCTGCGCACCCTGATCTGGAACCCGGCGATGGAGCAGTTCACCGGCGTGCCGGCCGCGCGGGCAGTCGGTCGCTCGGTGTCCGAGCTGTTCCCCGATCTCGCGCGCCGAGGGATCGAGGCGCGGCTGCGAAGCGCCCTGACCGGTGCGGTGGTGCGCTCGTCGACCGAGACGCCGTTCCGCCCCTGGGCCGGTGGGCCGCTCGGCTGGTTCGTGGGGAGCTATGCGCCGCACCGGAATCGCGAGGGGGGGATCGTCGGCGCGATCGCCGTGATCCGCGACGTCTCCGAGCGCCGGCAGAGCGAGGACCGAGATCGACTCCAGCGCGACCTGGCCGTCGCGCTGATCGGGGCCGAGTCGCTCGATGAAGCGCTCCGACTGTGCCTCGGCACGGCGGTGGCGACCGCGGCGGCCGACTGCGGCGCGATCTACGTCACCGACCCGGCGACGGGTGAGGCCCGCCTCGCCGTAGCCCACGGCCTGCCGCCGGCGTTCGCGGAGCGGGTCGGTCACATCCCGCCGGAGTGGCTCGCCTGGCTGGAGGCCCGAGGGCCGGCCTACGGCAGGGCGGCCGAGGCGGGCCTCCCCCCGGAGGCGGTCGACGTCCTGACCGCCGAAGGCATCGACGGGATAGCCGTCGTCCCGGTCGTCCAGGGCGCCAGGGTCGTCGCGTGCGTGAACGTGGCCTCCCGCTCCCTCGAGGGGGTCCCGCCCGGCGCGCGGACCAACCTCGAGGCCGTTGCCGCGCTGGTGGGGAGCGTCGTGGCACGCTTCTCGACGGCCGAGTCCCTCCGTCGCAGCGAGGAGCAGCTTCGCCTGCTGGTCGAGAGCGCTCCGGAGGCCATCTTCGTCCAGAGCAACTACCGGTTCGCCTACCTCAACCCGGCGGCCGTCGCGTTGTTCGGGGCGGATGGGCCGGACGCGCTCGTGGGCAAGCCGGTGCTCGAGCACTTCGCCCCGGCGTTCCGGGAACGAGTCATGGAGCGGATGCGCCTGCTCAACGAGGAGCGGCGCGCCGTGCCGACCTTGGAGGAGGTCTGCCTGCGCCCCGATGGCGTGGCCGTCCCGGTCGAGGTCTCGGCGGTCCCCTTCACCTACCAGGGGCAGAGCGGGGCCCTGGTCTTCGTGCGGGACATCACCGAGCGGAAGCAGTCGGAGGAGGCCCGCCGCGGCCTCGAAGCCCAGCTCCAGCGGATCCAGCGGCTGGAGAGCATCGGCGTGCTGGCCGGAGGCATCGCGCACGACTTCAACAACGTGCTCGCAGGCATCATGGGCTTCGCCGAGATGGCGAGCGATGAGTTGGACCCGACCTCGCCCGCGCACAGCCACCTCCAGAACGTGCTGGCCGGCGCCGAGCGTGCGCGCGAGCTGATCCGACAGGTCCTGACGTTCAGCCGGCAGACCCAACTGGAGCGGCGCCCCCTCCACCTCCACCTGCTGCTCAAGGAGGCGCTCCGGTTCATGCGGGCCTCGCTCCCCACGACGGTCGAGATCCGCGAGCGGATCGACCCCGGCACCCCGCCGGTGGAGGCCGACGCGACCCAGATCCACCAGGTCGTCGCGAACCTGTGCACGAACGCGGAGTACGCCATGCGGCCCAAGGGCGGGGTGCTGGAGGTGTCGCTTTCGTCGGTCGTCGTCGATGAGGATCGGGCCGAGCGGCTCGGTCGCATCGCCCCCGGGCGCTATGCCGTGATCTCGGTGACCGACACCGGCTGCGGGATGGACGGTCCGACCCGGGAGCGCATCTTCGACCCCTTCTTCACGACCAAGCCGCCCGGAGAGGGTTCTGGGCTCGGGCTGGCGACCTCGTTCGGGATCGTCTCGGGCCACGGTGGCGCGATCACCGTGCAGAGCGAGCCGTCCGCGGGATCCTCCTTCCAAGTCTTCCTGCCCTGTCTGGCCGAGGAGGTGGATCCCCTCGCGCTCGCCGGAGCAGCCCCCGCCCCGCGCGGAGCCGAGCGGCTCCTGTTCGTCGACGACGAGAGGGTGCTGGTGCGGATGGGCGAGGCCATGCTGGCCTCTCTCGGTTACCGGGTCACGGCGGTGACGAGCAGCACGGAGGCCCTCGCCCTGCTCGAGCGCGACCCGGCGGGGTATGACCTCCTCGTGACCGACCACACCATGCCCATCCTCACCGGGGTCGATCTCGCCGCCGCGGCGCGCGCGGTGCGGCCCGACCTGCCCGTTCTGCTGATGACGGGCTTCCGCCAACGGGTCGACGACGAAGAGGCCGCCGCGGCCGGGGTCGGGCGCATCCTGGCGAAGCCCTACACGAAGACGCAGCTTGGGGAGGCAGTGCGGGAGGCCATCGACGCCGCCCGGGCCGAGACGAGCGCGCTCTAGGGCTTGTGGGCCACGTACACCCGGTACCCGCTGCCGCGCGCCGCCAGCACGGGCGGCCCCAACCGCTCGGCCACGAGCCGGGCGAGAGTCTCGGCCCCCTGCCGCGTGAGCGCGACCATCCCGAGCCGCCCGCCCGGCCGGAGCACGCGGCCCGCATCCTCGATCAGCCGGCGGACGACCGCGCGGCCGGCTCGGATCGGCGGGTTGAGCAGGACGAGATCGACCGACTCGTCGGCGAGGGCCGAGGCTCCGTCGCCACACACCACGAGCGCGTTCTCCCCGAGCCCCGCCCGCGCGGCGTTGGCTCGTGCGAGTGCGGCCGCGCGCTCGTTGCAGTCGATGAACACGACGGGTGCGCCCGAGGCGAGACCTGCGAGGATCCCCAGAGCGCCGATCCCGCAGCCGAGGTCGAGCGTGGTCTCCCCCGGGTGGGCCCGCACGGTCTCGGCCAGCAGGCGCGAGCCGGTGTCCAGCCTCTGGGCGCTGAAGACGCCGCGGTCGGACCGGAGGGTCAGGCTCGTGCCCAGGACGCGGATCTCGACCTCGAACGGGTCGGACGGGCTCTGGGGGGAGGAGCGGAAGTAGTGGTCGCTCACGTCTCGCGTGGCGTGTGCGGCTGGTCCCCGCGGCGTTCCTGGCGGCGACCGCGGCGGCGGCGCGGCTCGAGCGTCGTGCGGAGCGCGAGGATGCAGTCGGAGCTGCCGTTCAGCGCCTCTCGGAAGCGGCGCACCTCGGCGTGGGTGATGATGCCGAGATCCTGGGCCTCGTCGTCGGCGCCGGTCCCCGGGTCCTGGAGCGCGCGACCGTCGTCCCACTCCTCGAGAGTGAGCCAGACCGGTACGATGCGCTCGCAGTGCCCGCAGACGAAGCGCAGGTAGACGCGTCCCCCGCCATCGGGGTCTACCGCGGCGCCTCCCTCGATGACGTCTCGCGGCCGTACACGATAGCCGCAACTGCACCGCAGCGGCTCACACATGCGTTTCCACCTCTAGACGAGAAGGTACTACCATTCCCAAGATTCGGGTTTGGAGCCCGGGCACCTTTTCCCAGGTTGCACCAACCCGTGCGGTCGGTCAAGCTGTGGGGGCCCCGAATGGCCGGGCCGCACAGAGGCCCCCCGGATCGGCCGCACGAATGTACCGCCGGCGCGATCGGGCGCGGCGGGTGGGTGTGACCGGCGCCATCGCTGGGCATGTACCCGAGCAGAGACGAAGGCGGTGCGTACACATGGCGTACGAGGATCTCATCAGGCGGCTGCGTTGCCCGGCGGACCGCGCGGAGCTGGATCACGTCCCCGACCGCGTGCTGGTCTGCCGCTCCTGCGGACGGGCCTACCCGATCCGCGAGGGCGTGCCCGTCATGCTGCTCGACGACCGCGTGCAGGCCGAGGGCAAGAAGCTGTACGAGGAGGCGCGCGCGGCCGGGCTGCTCGGCGGCGAGCGCGACCCCGAGGAGGCCGCCCCTCCGGCCGATGGCGACGCGGCGGAGGCCGACAGCTAGGAGACAGTGACCAGCGTGGTCTCGGTGTGCGTCGTCAACTGGCGTACGGCGGAGGAGCTGCTCGCGCTTGCGGCGTCGCTCTGCGCCGGAGCCGACGGCGCCGCCTACGAGCTGTGCGTCGTCGATAACGACTCGGGCGACGGCTCGCTCGAGCGCCTGCGGGAGGCGCTGCCGGAGGCCACCGTCATCGCGATGGGCCGCAACGCCGGCTTCGGTAGTGGGATCAACCGCGCGGTACGCGAGGCGCGCGGAGAGCATCTGTTCATCCTGAACCCCGACACCAAGGTCTTCCCCGGCGCGGTTGCCGCGCTCAGCCGCTACCTCGACGGCCGGCCCGAGGTCGCCCTCGTCGCTCCGCAGCTCGTCGATCCCAGCGGGCGGCGGCAGGCCTCGGCGCGACGGTTCCCCTCGGCGGGTGCGGCGGCGTTTCGCGGCACCCCCCTCGGCTGGCTCTTCCCCCGGAACCGCTTCGCCCGCACCTACTTGATGGAGGACGTCGAACTCGCCGAGCCCACCCCCGTCGAGTGGGTCTCCGGCTCGGCGATGATGCTGCGCCGCTCGGCGTTCGAGGCGCTGGGGGGCTTCGACGAGAGCTTCTTCATGTACTGTGAGGACGTCGACCTCTGCAAGCGGCTGTGGGAGGCCGGCTGGCAGATCGTCTACCTCCCCGAGGCGCGGCTCGAGCACACGGTGGGAGCCTCCTCCGACAAGGCCCAGCCGGCGATGATCCGCGAGCACCACCGCAGCATGTTGCTCTACTACCGCAAGCATCTCCTCGCGGCAACGCCGCTGTGGCAGCGCGTGCTCTACCCTCTCGGGATCCGCTGCCGGATGTGGTTCGTCCTGGTGCGCCGGCGGCTCGTCTGGTGGCGCGCCCATCGGATCGGTGGCTCGGATCGTGTCTAGCCGCAAGAAGCTCCGTCGGGCGGCGTCGCAGGCCGGCCCGGCGCCATCGCCGGTTTCCGAGTTCCTTCGCGCGGCCGATCCGTGGCTCGAGCTGCCCCTCGCCGCCGTGCTCTTCGTCGGCACATGGCTCGCCGCCCAGGACGTCGAGGTGGCCGGCGGCTGGTTCGATGTCGGCCTCTGCGCCGTTGCCGCGCTCGCCGGCCTCGCGGCCTGTCTCGGACGGAGCCGACGGCCCCTCTCGCCGCTCCTTGGCTGGCCGCTCGCTCTGTGGCTCGGCTGGACGCTCCTGACCGTGGCGACGGCCGCCGATCGCGCCTACGCCCTCACGGCGGCGGCCCGCCTGCTCGCGTGTGCCGCCTGCTTCTGGACGACACTGCTGTTCCACCGCGGCGAGCGCGAGGCGGCGGCGCTCCGCATGGCGCTGGTTGCGGCGGCGGCGGCGACGTTCTCCTCGGCCCTCGGGATCAAGCAGTGGCTGCTGACGGTCACCTTCCAGTCGGCGCCCGACTGGCGCACGTTCGGGACCTTCAACAGCCCGAACGCCTTCGCCGGCTTCCTCGTGCTCGTGCTTCCCGTCGGGGCGACCCTCACCCTCGCGGCCCGCGAGCGTCCCTGGCGCCTGCTGGGGTGCGTGTCGACGGCCATTGTCCTCGGAGCGCTGGCGCTCACGCAGTCGAAGGCCGCGCTCCTCGCGTTCGCCCTCTCGAGCTTCCTGCTCGTCCTGTGGATCGTTCCCGGTTCGCGCGCGCGCAAGCTCGCGATCGGCCTCGGTGTGGTGGCGGCCCTGGTGGTCCTCGTCGCCGCAGTCCCGCCGGCCCGTGCGCGCTTCCTCGGGGCGTTCGGCGCCCAGAGCCACTCGACCATGTTCCGCGCCTACTGCTGGCAGGGGGCGGCCGAGGCGATCGCCGCCCGTCCGGTGCTCGGCTGGGGCCCCGGGTGCTACGTCATTGCCCACCTCGCCCACGCGCAGGTCGGCTACACCATCCACGCCCACAACGACCTCCTGCAGGCCTCCGTCGAGTCCGGCCTACCCGCCGCCCTCGGGGCGATCGCCACCCTCGCGGCCGGCGTCGCTCTCGCGCTGCGCGTGCGGCCCGAGGGCGCCTCGCGCCGCAGCGTGCTGCTCGCGCGGGGCATCGCGGCCGGCGTGGTGGCCCTCGCGCTCCATGGGCTCATGGACTGCGACTGGATCAACCGCCCGACGCTCGGGACGCTGATGCTCCTGCTCGCCGCCGCGCACCGGCTCGCCATGCCGGAGCCGTCGGAGACCGTGCCCGCGCGGAGCCCCCTCCGACGCCTCCAGGCGTTCGGCTGGCTCCTGCTGGGCCTGGCGCCGGGCCTGGTCGCCGCCCTGAGCACCGAGTCGGCCCAGCTCAGTCGCCAGGCCGCGGAGGCCCAGCGTAGAGGGCTCACGGGCCTCGCGATCGGGACCTACGAGCGCGCCGACCGCGTGTGGCCGGTGGACGCCACCGCCCTGCGCAGGCGGCTCGCGCTGGAGGGTGACCCCGCGCGCATCCGAGAGGGCTTCCCCCGGGTCCTCGCGCGCAACCCGGCACGCTCGACACACTGGCTTGCCGAGGCCGACTGCCTCCTCGCGATGGGCGATCCCGCCGGCGCCCGCCCCCTCTACGAGGGTGCGCTACGGCGCGCGCCACTCCTCGCGCAGGGCCACATCGGCGTTGCGGCCTGCGCTCAGGCCGAGGGCGACACGGCGGCGGCGCGCTCCGCGCTGGAGCGGCTTGCGGCACTCGAGACGGCGCCGTACGGCCGCTACCCCGCAGTGCCGGAGCGTTCGTCGCTCGAGTTCGTATACCCGGCCGCGGCGCTCGCGGAGCTGGACCCGACGGGGCCGGCGCTCGAGGCCGGCCTCGAGCGTGTGCGCGGCTATCTCGCGCGGTACGAGCGGATGCGGACCGATCTCACGAAGCAGTACCAGGGCGACCGTCTGCTCGTCGAGATGCAGATGCACAACGCGGGGCTGTCCTCGGCCCGCGAGAACCAGGGCCGGATCCTCCTGGCCCGTCTGCTCTGGCTCCGGGCGGAGGAGGAGAGCGACTCCGCCGCGAAGCGGCGCTTGCTCGACGAGGCGCGCGAGGTCGAAGGGCCCGCCCTCCGGCAGATCGAGGCCGGCGCGTGGCGGGGCTGTCTCGTCGAGACTGCCATCTACCGGACGGAAGGGGGCCTGTAGCGCCATGATGGTGCGGATCATCAACGGGCCGAACCTGAACCTGCTGGGCCAGCGCGAGACCGAGATCTACGGGACCGAGACCCTGGCCGACCTCGAGAGCCACCTGACCCGGCTCGCGGCCGAGCTGGGCGTCGATGTCGACTTCGTGCACTCCAACAGCGAGGGCGCACTGATCGACGCGATCCAGGAATGCCGTGGCCGGCGCGACGCGCTCGTGATCAACCCCGGCGGCTACACCCACACGAGCGTCGCGATCCACGACGCGATCCGTGCGGCCGAGGTGCCGGCCGTCGAGGTCCACGTGAGCAACATCCACGGGCGCGAGGGCTTCCGCGCGCAGACGATCACGGGGGCGGCGTGCGTCGGCGTGATCACCGGCCTCGGTCTCTACGGCTACGGGTTGGCGCTGCAGGCTGCCGCCAAGCTCGCCGAATCGCGCGGGGCGAAGCGAGGGGTGTAGGGCCGGGCGGCAGCGAGGCCCACCCGCGGGTGGGAGCGGAGGTCCCCCGCACCGCGAGGCGGAAGCCGCCCGGCGAGGTGATGCGCCGTGGTGTCGTCCGTGCCCGGAACGCTCGTGCTCCTGGTGACCTTCCTCCAGCCAACCTCCGCTCCGGTGTCTGACACCGACCCCGAGGGGCTCGTCGGTGAGGCGCCCTACGAGATCACCGAGGTCGGGCGCGGCCCCGAGCACGCCGAGCTGGTCGACTTCGAGGACCTGACCGGTTGGCAGATTGTCGGCCGCGAGGGCTGTGTCGCCACCGCCTGCCGCTCGCAGGAGCAGCTCCTCTACGGGAGCTACACGGCGAAGGTCGTCTACCGTGGCGACAGCGCTCGCTCGTGCTTCGAGCTGGCGCCCCCGCAGCCGATCCCGATCCCCGGGACCTTCGACGGCGTGAACCTGTGGGTGCGCGGCAACAACTGGGGCTGGGAGAGCCCGGCCGCCACCGTCGCTACGGAGGCCGCGGTGCTGTTCCGCGACGCGGCGGGCGTGGAGTGGGAGGCCCGGCTCGGGCGCATCGACTTCGACTACTGGTTCCTGATGCACGCGACCGTCGTGAGCCCGCTGGGGAAGCTCGCCAGCGTAGGCGGCGGGGCCGACCGCATCACCTTCCCATGCTCCTTCACCGGGATCCGGGTGAGCGGGTGCTCCGATCCGTCCGATCAGCGGCTCTTCTTCGACTCGCTGCAGTTCTACATGATCGACCGCTCGCCCCTGCGGCTCGAGCCTCTGCCGACCGAGAAGCTCTGGAGCACCGAGCCTGAGGCGATCGTGCCGGCCGCTCCGGGGCGGCCCTCTCCCGCATGGGAGGCACGGCCGGAGGGCGGTTTCACCTGCAACCTGGGTGCCGGCATCCGCGCCGTCTTCGAGCCCGAGTCGGGCGGCCTCGGGGATCTCCGCTTCGAGACGGCCGAGGGGGTCCTCACGCCCTGTGCGGGGGGCGGGGTCACCTTCCTGCTCGGGGACACGCCCCGCGCGGGCGCAGACCTCGCGCCGCAGGTCGCCGAGGTCTCCTCCGACGGCCGTTGGCGAGTGGCCCGGTATACCGCAACCGTCGAGGGCCAGAGGCTCGAGTGGTCGATCCGCGCGCAGGCGATCCAGGGCTCGCTCGTCATCGAGGTGGACGCGCCGGGCGGCTCCGCCTCGGAGCTGAACCTCGGCGCGGCCCGTGGCGCCCCGGGCGCGCGCGCGATCGAGGTGCCGTACTACGCATGGGACTGGAGCCGCGGGGCGTACGTCCTCCGGACCGACCTCGCCGGCGGCCTCTTCCTCGGCGGGTGCTTCGACTGGCACGTCGCCGAGGGCTCGGAGGTCTACCAGCCGCCGGCGGCCCCCGTGGGCGGGACGGAAGGGTTCCGCTTCCTGCCCGGAGTCCGGTACCACCCGAAGACCGACGGCACGCGCAACCCACTCCACGAGCGGATCGTCCTCAGCCTCTCCCCCCGCTTCGATGAGGTCCTGCCGAGCCTCCCGCACCCGACGACCGACACGGGTGACGTCGCCCGCCTGAGCCACTGGCGCAACATCGGGTTCCCCAACGAGCCGATGCTCCGCGAGTACAAGGACCACGGGATCGACCACTTCATCGCCTGCCTCCATGAGGTCGGGTGGCGTGATGCGGGCGAGAGCTTCACGCTGCGGCTCAACGCCGCGCCGAGGAACATCGGCGACGCCGGGATGCAGGCCTACTCGCGGTTCGTGCGCGACCTCGGCTACAGCTTCGGCCTCTACACGAACTACACCGACTACGCGCCCGTGAACCGGCACTGGGATGAGAACGCCGTCACGCTGACCCCGAGCGGGGAGTGGCAACGCGCGTGGCCGCGCTGCTACGCCCCCAAGGGCGAGCTGGCGTGGGAGCGCGAGGCCTGGTTCGCGCCGAGGATCCACGAGAAGTTCGGCACCAGCGGCGGCTACTGCGATGTCGCCACGGCCGTCGCGCCCTGGCACCGGACCGACGCCGACGCCCGCACGCCGGGCGGGGGCAAGTACCGGGCGATCTGGGAGAGCTACGCGCGAACGCTGTACCAGGAGAGCGCCAACCACGGAGGCCCCGTCTTCTCCGAAGGCCTCTACCACTGGCTCTACGCGGGCCTCGCCGACGGCAACTACGCCCAGATGACCGGGGCCATGCCGTGGAAGCGGCCGCCCCTGGTCGATTTCGACCTCCTCCGCGTTCACCCACTCGAGACCGACTTCGGCATGGGCGATCCCGGCATGTTCTTCAAGAACGCGCCGTGGCAGGCCGACCGCGCGCCCCAGTCGCCGTGGCTTGACCGGTTCCTGTGCTCCACGCTCGCCTTCGGCCACATCGGCTACATGACGGGTGAGTGGGGCCTCGCGGGCACGATGAAGTCGTACTTCCTCGTCCAGCCGATCCAACGCCTCTACACGCTCATCCCCGTGGCCGAGATCCGCTACCGCTCCGCCGAGGGTCTCGTCGACACGAGCCGGGCCCTGGCGCTCAACGCGGTCGAGGAGTACCGGCAGGTCTACGTGCGCTACCAGAACGGCCTCGAGCTGTGGTGCAACCTGAGCTTCGACCGCGACTGGCCGATCGAGCCCTCCGGTGGCATGGCGATGACCCTCCCTCCGGCAGGCTGGTACGCGCAGGCGGAGGGCCTGCAGGCCTGGTCCGCCCCCATGGCCGGCGCGGGGCGTGTCGACGCTCTCATCAGCGACGAGGTGATCTACCTCGACACCCGCGGGCAGCGCGTGGCGCTCACCGGGGTCGGCGCGTCTCAGGGCGCGGTCGCACTCCTGCGCGAGGGCGATGCCTGGACGGTGATCCCCGCGCTCGAGAGCGAGGTGCTGGAGCTGGAGGCGGCTCTCGCCGGTGTGGCGCCGGGCGGCACTGCCGAGGTGACGGGGCTGGGCGAGGGCGGCCGCGAGGTGGGGCCGGCGCGGGTGGAACGTACCCCGCGGGGTGTCCGCATCCTCCCGCTCGAGGGAGCCGCCGAACAGCAGCCCGCCGGCGAGCAGGCGGCG
>CAZRDB010000048.1:0-1611 GCA_964598695.1 uncultured Armatimonadia bacterium | reverse complement strand
CCGCTCGAGGGAGCGATCAAGTACCGCGTTCGGTTCGGCAAGCCCGATGGGACGCCGCGCGTCTCCGTGTGGGCCGAGAGCACCCCCAACGTTGTGCAGGCGGGCATGCCCGTCCGGGTGACGGTCCGCGCGCGCGGCCAGGGTGAGACCGAGGCGCGGCTCGAGGCGAAGGGCCTCGTGCTTCCCGAGGAGGCGCGCGGGACGCTCTCGCTCCGGGGAGCTGAGGCGCGGACCTTCGACGCGGAGGTCGCCCCCGACCTGGGCGAGGGAGCCGTGGTCGAGGTCCGTGCGACCCTCGTCGGCCGCGAGGGTGATCCGTGCGTCGAGCAGAGAGCGGTCATCGAGCCGGTCGAGGCCCGCATCCGCGCCGCCGTGCTGGGCGCCGGGGTCCTCCCGGATGCGCGGGTCACGGTGACCGCCGACCTGCGCAGCCTCCTGCCGCCCGAGGCGCCGGCTGTGGTGACGATGGCCGTCGAGACGCCGGGCGCTCCGCCGGCCGAGGCTCGGGTGGATCTCGCGGGCGGAGCATCGGCATCGCCCACGGTCGTGCTCTCGGCATCCGGGGACGCCATCGCTCGGGTGACGCTCGCCTACACCATCGGCGAGCGACGGGTCACGCGCACACGGTGGCTCGACCTCGCGGTCTCGAAGGAGCCCTTCGCCGACCTCTCGGCCATCGCCCCGGAGGCGACCACCACCTGCCAACGGGGGAGCGAGGAGAGACCTCTCAGCCCGGACACCGGCGCGATCTTCGCGCCCGAGCAGATGGCCGTGGGCGGGGTGACGCTGCCGGGCTTCTTCGTCCACCCGCCGTACCAGGGCGGCGTCGGCTGGAGCGCGGCGACGCTCCCCGTCGCGCTGCCCGCTTGCCCGGTCGCGCTCTCGATGCGGCTCGGGTTCCGCGACGGCTCGACGACGGCCGATGGTTGCCTCTTCCGCGTGTTGGTGGTGGGTGAGGACGGCTCGGTCGAGGAGGCGGGCTCGATCGCCTACGGCACACTGCGCGAGTGGCATTCGTGGCAGGTCGACCTCTCGCGCTGGTCGGGCCGCACGGTGCGGCTCAAGCTCGTGGTCGACGTGGGCGCGAGGGATGACTCGACCTCCGACTGGGCGTGCATCGGACAGCCCGAGCTGATCCCGCTCGTCCCCCGCCTCTCGCGGGTCGAGGTGAGTGCCGAGGAGCCGCAGGCGCGGTACGGGCCGCCTCCGGTGACGCTCGAGGGGCTCCAGGAGGAGGAGATCGCGCAGGCCGCCGGCGCCTGGCTCGTCCTCGACACGTTCGGTCGCGACGACGCAGAGCGGTACCCGGTGGAGGTGCGCGTGAACGGCGTCGTCGCTGGCGCGCTCCCCGCGGGCCGTGTGGGCGGCTGGGACACCGCCGTCGAGGTGCCGCTCGCGCCCGCGGCCGTCGGGGCGCTGAGCGGGTGGAACCGCGTCGAGCTGCGCAACCCGGAGCGCGATTGCTTCAACGTGCGCAACGCATGGATCCGGTTTCGCCTGGCCGACGGGCGCGAGGGCGCCTCGCGCGTCTGGCTCCGACCGCTGTGCAGTTGCGAGGGATGGCCCGAGCAGGGCGACGCGCGGGGCGTGACCCTCGGCGAGCCGCTGGTG
>CAZRDB010000047.1:27903-28946 GCA_964598695.1 uncultured Armatimonadia bacterium | reverse complement strand
GAGCCATTGTCAGCAGCCGATGGAACGCAGGGCAGCCTTGCGCGCGCGAAGCAGTGCCTGAAGGAGGGCCGACTCGACGAGGCCGTCGCGGCGGCCCGTGAGGCGCTCGCACGGGACGGGAGATCGGGCGAGGCCCAGTTCACGCTCGGGGTCGCCCTGTGCCGCAAGGGCCTGTTCGATGAGGGCGTCGTGGCCCTCACCGCGGCCGCCGAGGCGAGCCCGCGCAGCGCGGCGGTCTGGTACAACCTCGCCCTGGCCCACGAGCGGATCGAGCGTTGGCCCGATGCGCTCGCGGCGTGGCATGAGGTGCTCCACCTCGACCCGACGAGCGAGAAGGCCCGCAGCGGGGTGGCGCGCGTGGGACCGCGCGCGGCGGAGACGCCCATGCCAGCGCCCGCCGCCGTCGAGGATGACGGCCTGCTCCCGATGGAAGCGGCAGCGGCTCCGCAGGGCGCCGGCGGGTTCGCGCCCTGGGAGGTCGGGGCCGCGCAAGGGCCGCCGCAGCCACCTCCGCCATCCGTCCCGGCCGCGCCGCCCGCCCCGACCTTCGTTGGCCCCAATGCGGGCAAGCACCGGGTCGATAAGCAGTACTATCAGGAGGGCGACACGTGCGAGTGGTCGCCGGAGCACTTCTTCGCGATCATCACGGGCCCGGGGGAGATCATCGCGCAGCAGAAGGGCTACTTCGGCTTCTCGAAGCCGGTCCAGTTCCTCTTCTGGAACTGCGTGGTGCTGTGCGCGGGCAGCGCGATCATCGGGTTTCTCGGCTCACTGCTCGGCAACGGCGGGGGGATCCCCTTCGGCATCCTCGGGATCCTGTGCTCGGCGACATTCCTGCTCGTCTGCCTGGTTGTGACGCTCCTGATCGCCGCCGCCTTCTACCACGTCTTCGTCGCGATGTTCGGGGGCGGGGGCGGCTACTCGGTCACGTTCCGCTCGATGGCCCTCGGCTCCGGCCCGGGGGTGGACACACCCATCAACCCGCCCGTAACCACGCGCACACCCCCCCCCCCGGGGTACAAGGTAAAACACACAGTCAAACA
>CAZRDB010000047.1:0-27893 GCA_964598695.1 uncultured Armatimonadia bacterium | reverse complement strand
GGTCGTCACCAGCCTGCTCTCGGCCCTGATCCACGCGCTCAGCCCCTCCCTCGAGGTGGTCGCGAACCTGGTCGCGCTCGCCGGCGTCGTCTGGAGCACGGTGGTCGTCGCGGTCGCCTTCCGCGAGTTGCACGAGATGGAGACGACCAAGGCCGTGCTGGCGGCCGGGATCCCGTCGTTGGCCGTTGTCGTGGGGCTCGCGTTCCTGCTGTTCGTGGTCCTCGCGTCGGCGGCGCTGGCTGCCCGGGGCGATGCGGCGGCGGCCGAGGCGGCCGAGGTGTCGGGCTCCGCGGTTCGGTTGATCGGTTGGCTGGGCGGCTAGAGCAGTTCCCGTAAGCTCTCGCGCGCAAGAGCGAAGAGCGACAACCTGCAGGGACTTCCGGGAACCGCTCCAACCCGTTACGGGGTCGGCATTCCGGTCGCCATCGCGTCGCGGAGAGCCTGCTCGGCTTCCGGGGTCCAGTAGCCGCAGTCGAGCCGCAGGAAGACGGAGGTGTAGGGCAGCGCCAGGTTGGTCTTGAGCACGAGCACGCGGAAGGTCGCGCCGGCCTCGTCGAGGTCCTGGATGATCTCCTCGTGGGGCCGGACGTTGACCTCGCGCCGGCCCAACGCCTGCGCCAGGTTGCGCCGGTAGTCGCCGATGCCGGGCGCGTACTGCTCGGCGACGAACGGCAGCTCGGCATCGGTGAAGATCACCGGTTGCACGTGGTCGGCCCGGTCGAGCATCTCGAGCACCGTCCGGACGACCTCGATCTGGTCGGCGCCGGTGACCACGGTCTCAACGCCCTCACTCACCTGGGCGGGGTAGGCCGAATCGACGACGGCGATCCAGTTGCGGTGGCCGAGCAGCGGGATCTCCTCGGCCAGCCGGTCCTTCCATGCCGAGGCTTTCGGCGCGGCCTCGGCGCGACCGTCCACCCACACGCCGCCCGCGAGCACCAGGCCCGCTGCGAGACACACGATTGCCACGATGAGACGCCGTCCGGTCATCGTCCGCACTCCTCTCCGCACTACGACCGTGGGGCCGTGCCCCACGCCGAACCGGGCCCGGCCGATCGTCGTCCTATGCGAGCACCACTTCGAGGGTGGCTCCGGCCTCGACCGTGACCTCCTCCGCGAGCGCAACCGCGACGCGCGTACCGTCGACGGCCGTCTCGGCCCCGATCTCCCTGTCGCCCAGACGGACACTCGCCTTCGGCGCCGCGCCGGTCGCCTCGACCTCGAACGCCAGCGTCCGAACCCGCAGTCGGCCCCACCGGACCTCGATGGTCTCCGTCTGCGTGGCTCCCACCCGCGTCTGGCCGATCCGCCCCCAACCCTCTGCCGCCGTGAATGCGGCCGAGAACTCCTCGGGCCGGATGCGCGGCGCGAAGCCGAGGTGGCCCTTGGGCCCGTGGCACTCGAAGCCGCAGGCCGCGAGGAAGACGCCGTAGCTGGCCATCGCGCGCGAGTAGTGGTCGCCGCACTCGATCTCGTTGTACGGGTTGCGGAGGAGGGGATGGTAGCGGTCGTGGATCGCCCGCTCGATCGCGAGGCCCTCGGTGAGCATCCCCTCCCACAGCATGTGGCCGGCGACCTGGTGCTCGAAGCCGGACATGCACTCGTTGAAGTAGCCGTACTGCCAGGCGTTCGCGGCCCACTGGGAGGGCGGCCCGCCCTTCGGCCAGGTACACATCAGGAGGCCCGCGTCACCGGCGAGCGCGTAGGGCCTGCCTTGCGTGTGGACGGCGCGGTAGGGGCCGACGTCGGGGCAGAAGTTGTAGGTCCACAGCGAGGCCAGCGCCTTGCGGACGCTCTCCCGCCGCATCACCTCGCCGAGCCCGACCTGGTAGGCCCAGCTCGGGCCGAGCACCTGGTCGATGTGACAGCCGTCGGCAGTGCCGATGGCGTCGAGGTGGGCGGGGTCGAGTTCCTGGATGTAGTACTCGCCGTCGAACAGCGCCTCGAGGTTGTCGCGGCCCGCGTCGGCGATCCGTGCCATCTCGGCGGCGAACGACTCCTCGCCCAGCTCGGTCGCCATCGCGGCCCCGGCGCGCAAGGCGGCGCAGTACAGCCCGCTGAGCCAGGGGATCTTGCCGTACCAGGCGGCGTCGAGCGTGTTCTCCTGGTGGCCCTCGAGGATCCCGTCGTCGTTGCCGTCGAGCGCGATGAGGTGGCGGAGGGCCTTCTCGATCCCGGCCCAGTTGCGGCGGAGGAAGGCATCGTCCGGGCTCATCTGGTGCTCGCGGTAGCAGCGCAAGACGACCCCGGCCTCGCCATCCACGGCATCGCCGCCGCCGAACTCGGCCCGGCAGTGGATCGCGCCGTCGGCGGCCATGGCCAGCTCGAGGTCGACGCGCTCGCGCAGGTCGCGCTCGAGCACGGGGAAGAGCCGGCCGATGGCATGGGCGTAGTGCCACACGTGGGCGCACGTTCCGGGGCAGCAGCCGACGCCCTCGTTGCCGTAGAAGCGACCGTTGCGGAACCGGAAGGCGGTCTCGGTCGCGAGGATCGAGGTGTTGAGCAGCGTCCGGCTCAGGAACCAGTACGGGAGCGTCGAGTCGGCATACCAGGTGCGGTGCCAGAGCCGGGTCGTCGCGACCAACGTCTCCCCCTCGCGCGCGAGGGCCCGCACGACATCGTCGGCGCTGCGGAACCGGGCGGCGTAGTAGCGCCCGACGGCGCCCAGGCCCGGCACGGAGAGGTTCGGGAAGTGCCACGCGATGGCGAAGGTCACCGTGCGGCTCTCGCCCGGCTGGAGGTTGAGGGGGACCTCGACGGCGCCGGTGGGCTCATCGTCGCCGCCGAACGCGAAGTCGGCTTCCGACGGCTCGGAGGAGAGCCCGGTCGGCTCGGCCGGCCGGCAGTGGGCGGCGCCCCGCGCGGCCGGGTCGAAGGCGACGAGGGTCATCGTCCCCGTGTCGGGCTGCGTGTCGAGGTCGTAGGGCTCCTCGGTCGGCTCGTCGCTGAAGACGATCCAGTCGACGCCGATGTTGCCCCACGCGCCGCTCTTGCGATCGACGATCTCGATCCGCGCCTCGCGACCCACGAGGTCGTGGACGTCGAAGAAGGCGGGTCGTAGCTCGTTGTTGTTCCAGCCGGTCTCGCTCCGGGTCACCTCCCCGTCGACCAGCAGGTTGAGGCAGGTCTCACCCGGGTTGCGGCCACCGCCGATCAGGAACCGGATGAAGCGCCGCTCGATGGCGAACGGCCAGCTCAGAAGGCGGCCGGTCGCGTCGTCCTTGGCGCCGATCTCGGTCCCCGGCGCGCTGGCGTGCGAGTTGGCCAACCGCTCGCCGTGGACGCGGGCGATGGTCTGGTACTCCGGGATGTCCTGCCTCCGGCAGGGGCCGCTCCCGAAGGCGGCGCCCTCGACCTCCCAGCCGTCGTAGGCGTCGCCCTCGAAGTCCTCGAAGACGATATCGGGCCGGCGCGCTCCGGCATCGGGCTCAGTGGTGCGCGCCGAACACGTGAGGGCGAACCCACCGGCCAACGGATGGGCGCGGTTGTGCCGGGTGACCAGGCCCGGGACGCCGGTGTGGAGGCCGACCGGGTTGCCGAGCCAACCGAACAGCGAACCCGCGACGGCCATGGCGCTCGTGTTGGTCACCGTGACGCGGAAGAGCGTCGCGGGGTAGCTCGACCGATCGAAGTCGAGCGGGACGAAGGGCGAGAACGCCTCGAGGTCGACGGCCACGGGGCAGGCCGGATCGCGGTACCGTGCCTCGCCGATGGGGTACTCGCCGACGAACTCGACCTCGGCGAAGCCGGTGGCGTCGAGAGGTCGCGCCGCGGCGCCGTCGAGCCGGAGCGCGAAGCCGTGCTCCATGGGCGAGGTCGGCTCCAGCGGCTTGACGTACAGCTCGCCGTTGTTGCCGTGGCCCCGGATCCCCGTGCCGGCCTCGACGCGGTTTAAGACGTCCCACAGCCAGGGTCGGCCGTCGCCCCCGAGGTACAGGGTGCCGGCGCAGAGCCCGCCGACCGGCATCCCGATCCGAGTGAGTTCCGGACCGCGGCGGACCTCTCGCTCCCCGCGGGCGGTGAGGGACGCGACCCACTCGGGCCGCAGCATCTTGTCGCGCGGGACCAACCCCGGCACCTCCTCCGACGCGAACGGCCCGGCCATGACGGGCAGGCGGCCGAGAAGCCCCGCCGCGCCTCCGAGCTCCAAGACTCCTTGGATCCCGCGCGGATCCTGATCTCCACCGCCGGTGGCGGGCACCGCCTTGTGCTCGTGTGGGGCCCACGGCGGGGGCACGAGGCTGGCTTCCGCGCCGCCGCCACGGCTTCCTCCCAGGCGTCGGAGCCCGGGCGAGGCGCCTGGGTCCAGGCTCCCGGCGGGGCGCCCGTCGGCAAACGCGGTTGACGCCGCAGGCGCTGCATGGTACCTAGCGTGGTGTCGTCGAGCCGCGCGGTGCAACCACGCGGTGTGCGAGGGCCGGTGCGTCGAGCGCGAGCGGACGCGCTCGTGCCCCGCGGGCGGCGACCCGCAGCACCACCGACAGCACTGCAGTGTCCGGGCGATGCGCCCGCGCCGACGCGGGCCCTCGTGGGCAGAAGGGGCGTACGGTTTGCGTACGGAGCGGTCGGCATCGACCGGGGACTGCCCGGCGCCTCGTCTCTCCCCCCCCTGCGCACTGCCAGCCAAGGCGCCACCCTGAGCGTGGGTGGGTGGCCGCTGCGAGCGTGCGGCGGAATGGTCGATGAAGGGGACGGTCGCGAGGCGGTAGGAGCAAGGCTCGGCCGAGCGGCTCGGGGGACAGAGAGAGCACGGACCGGCCCCGAGGGCACGTGGCTTCCGGCGGGAGGCCGCGGACCGGCATGTGAGAGGGAAGGCTCAGATGCGCCGCAGAGCGTTCACACTGATCGAGCTTCTCGTGGTCATCGCGATCATCGCGATCCTCGCAGCCATCCTGTTCCCCGTGTTCACCCGGGCGCGCGCCAAGGCGCGCCAGACCGGCTGCATGTCGAGCACCCGCCAACTCGCGACGGCGGTTCTGCTGTACGCGCAGGATCACGATGAGATCAGCCCACCGGCGGCGTTCGCGGGGCTGGTCGCCACGCACGGCGCTCCCGATGCCTGGGACCCGGGCTGGGGCGGCGCCAACGGTCTGTGGTTCGGGCTCTGCTACCCCTACGTGAAGAACTGGCAGATGGCCGTCTGCCCGGAGTGCATTGGCGAGAAGAGCGACTACTGGGGCTGGAGCATCGACTACACGTACCCCGGCACCGCGATCGAGTACGTCGACGCCTCCACGGCGATCGTCTGGCCCAACCAGACCATCGGCGATGGTAGTGACGCGTGGCGCGAGGCCCACCTGCACTTCTCGGGCGGCGACTCGCTCGCGGCGACGGCGCGCGTGGCCGAGACGATCATGATCCACGAGGGCGGCAACCGGGTCGACGCCGACGGCGGCTGGTACTGCATGTCGGGTGGACCATGGGACTTCACCTGGGGCTTCGAGGAGCGCTGCGGCGAGTACTACTGGGACAGCTACAACTACACCCAGGACGCCGAGAACTGGTCGCGCCACAACGGCGGGGGCAACTACGCCATGTGGGACGGCCACGCGAAGTGGCTGAAGGGCGCCGCCGAGGGCAACCTCGAGACTGCGGCCGCCTACCGTCGCCAGATCATGAGCGACAACACGACCTACATGACCGCGCCTTTCTACGGACTCCAGTAGGCGCGGCGGGATTGCGCGAGAGGACACGGTGGCACGCGTGAAGCGCTCGATGGCCCTCCTGACCGCCGGTCTCCTGCTGGCCATGGCCGTTTCCCTCATCGGCTGCGGGTCCAAGGGACCGAAGACCAAGGCGTCGAAGACGACGGCCGGCGCCGACGAGGGCGGGGCCGAGCCGGCCGGCCCCCCGCCGGAGCGCGAAGACCTGCGGTCTCCGGTCCGGCAGATCAAGGGGTCCAAGTAAGCTCGCCGGACTCGTGGCGCCGCCCCACGGAATCGAACGGAGGACATCTCGATGCGCACGCGCGCAGGCTTCACCCTGATCGAGCTTCTGGTCGTGATCGCGATCATCGCGATCCTGGCCGCGATCCTGTTCCCGGTCTTCGCCAAGGCGCGGGGGAAGGCCCGCCAGACTTCGTGTCTGAGCAACATGCGGCAGATCGGGACGGCCGCGATCGCCTACACGCAGGACCACGACGAGCGCAGCATGTACGACTGGTACGTCTGGTTCAGCCCGGCGCCGGAGCCCCACACCTGGATGGAGATGCTCCACCCGTACGCCAAGAACGCCCAGATCCACCACTGCCCGAGCGCGCCGGACGACCCCGCGTCGTACGGCCTCGGCTCCGATGTCCTCGTCACCAGCACCTACTGCTACCCTTCGTGGCTGCACTACGACTACCGGGCATGGTACGGTGGCGGCAACATGTTCGCGGGCTACCCCCAGTACCGCACCCAGCCGGATTACGACAAGAAGCGCGGGCTCGTGCAGGCCGAGTACCCGGCCGAGGCGAGCTGGCTCGTCGAGGGCTACACCGCGTCCACCGCGAGCACGGGGTTCGTCTTCGGGCAAGCCCACACGACCGGTTTCGGCGCTCCGGCGACGACCGACCCGTACTTCGACACGATCTACCGCCACAGCGAGGGCCAGAACGTGACCTACTGCGACGGCCACGCGAAGTGGCTCCGCTACAACGCGTACCACTTCAACAACACGGCGCGCACGGGCGGGACGTACGCGGGCTACCCCCAGAACGCCCACATGCGCGTCGGCCCGTAACGGCCGCGCCCGCCCCGCGGGCGACGCGATCTCGACAGGGACAGGTGATCGACATGCGGACTGCGTTTCTCAGCCTCGCCCTGGCGCTCTGCGCCGGGAGCCTCATCGCCGCGGGCCTGTGCGGATGCGGCAAGGGCGGGGGGGCCGACGCGGGCTACTCCGCGGAGAAGGCCGCCGCCACGGCGGCGGATGCCCCGAAGGGGCTGAAGGCGAAGGAGACCGGCGGGACCTCGGCCACCGTCAACACGGGCGGCAAGAAGTAGCGTCGGACCGCGCGTGTAGAGAGACGAGCCCCGTCGGCCCTGAGGGCCGGCGGGGCTCGTCTGGCATCCATTGGGGGGGAGGCGGCGCCGCGGCGCTCCCTACGGCGCCGCGTCGGTCGGGAGCGGGAACGCGGGCGGGAAGGCGGCCTCGTCCGGCAGCTCCGAGGCCGGGAGCGGGCAGCCGACGCCGCTCAGGTCGAAGGGGACGAAGCCGATCGACAGGGCCGGCGAGTCGGGCGCGAGGGTGAAGTCACCGTTCTCCGGATCGGCGAAGAGCGGGTCGGCCACGATCGAGTGCGCGTCGATCCCCTCGGCCTGCCACTGCTCGAAGCGGACGCCACGGAAGTCGACGGCCGCCCCTCCCGTGCGCCAGTAGAGGTTGTAGTCGCTCACGAGGTTCTGCGCGCTCCAGTTGCTGCCGAGCAGCGGCCCTTCGCTCCACACGACGAGGTTGCGCTCGAAGGTCAGCGACAGATGCTCCTCCAGACGGGTCCGCACGATCTGCTCGTTGTGCGAGAACGCGAGGATGTTGTTGCGGACGGTGTTCTCCTTGCCGTAGTGCTGGTGGAAGCTGCCGGTCCAGGTGTGGTCGGTGAGGTTGTTCTCCGCGACGATGTGGGTCGTCCCCTCGTCGAAGTAGATCCCCCAGCCGCCGTAGTTGAACGAGCGGATGTCGCGGAAGCGGTTGTGGTGGATGGTCGTGCCGTCGGAGAGCCCGAGCGTGTAGATCCCGCCCATGTCGCTCAGGACCCCCTGTCCGATTCGTGAGACGTCGTTCCAGGCGACCTCGTTGTCGTGGGTGTCGCTCGGGGCGTAGCCCCACGACCACCCCAGCGAGATGCCCGTGTAGTAGAAGTCGCGGATGGTGTTGTGCAGCAGCCGGTTGTGGGGGGACTGGCCGACGAACACGCCGATCGCCGCCGGGTGGGTGCGCCCACCGGGGCCGATGTAGCAGTCGCGCACGGTGTTGTGGCTGGGGACCAGCTCCTCCTGGTCGAACTTGGCCGTCTCGCCGACCTTGACCCCGCCGGCGCCGAGGTCGCTCAGGACGCAGCCGGCGATCTCGACGCGCTTCGAGCCGCGCCGCAGCTCGATCCCGTAGCCCCCGGTGTGCTCGAGCCGGCACCGCTCGAGCCGGCTGTCGCGCAGACCAGTGCCGGTGATCGCGGCGTCGATGTTGCCCTCGGCCTGCGGGAAGGTGTGGCCTTGGGGCGGGGTCGCCCAGTTGCTGTGGCGGAACGCCAGCCCCTGCAGGGTCAGGTGGCTGACCCACCGGCCGGCGGCGGGGTCGCCCCGGAACTCGACGAGGGCCGGGAGCCGGGGGGCGATGACCACCGAGTTCTCCGGCGTCTCGCCCGGGAGCGGGATGTAGGTCAGCTCGCGCGTGGCGCGGTCGAGGTACCACTCGCCAGGCTCGGTGAGCGCCTCGGCGACGTTCTCGACGAGGTAGCGGTTGCCCTGGGGCATCGCGGCCCACCAGGAGGTGCTGGCTGTGGGAGCCGTCAGCGTCAGCATCCGGGTGGCGGGGTCGATCGAGCCGACGCGCATGCGCGACATGGTCCAGATGTGGAAGGGGAGGATCTCCACATCGCCCAGGTTGTGCCAGGCGGGGTCGAGATCGCCCTCGGCGTAGACGAACCGATCGAAGCCGCGCTCCGCGTTCGCGGGCGTCGACTCGGCCGTCTCGGCGATCGTGAAGTAGCCCCGCTTCGGGAGCCGCGGCCGCGACCGCCGGACATCGTTGACGTAGAGCGAGATGAAGCTCCACGGCGCGCCGGAGGCATCGGCCTGAGCGGGCACTTGGGTCCGCCAGCGGCCATCGGCGCCGACGCTCCACTCGGTGAGCCGTACGCCACCGCTCAACACGGGCCTCTCGTCGGGGTAGGCGGCGTAGATGGTCGGCGAGGCGGCAGTGCCGGAGTCCTCGGGCTCGAAGGCGAGGGGTTGGGCCAGCTCATAGGTTCCCCCGCGCAGGAGCACCACGACGGGCGTGGCGCGCTCGGGGCTCGCGGCTCGCAGCGCGCGAACGGCCTCGCGGGCGCGCTCGACGGTCGCGAAGGGGCCGTCGGTGCCGGCCTGGTTCGGCCCCTCGAGCCGGCCGCTCCAGGCATCGTTGCCCGCGGGCGCGACGAAGAAGTCGGCCTCGGCGGCCCAGCCGGCCGAGAGGGGCGCGGCGCCGAGGGACAACCACAGAAGGCAGTGCAGGCTGGTGCGGGTCAATGTCCGGCCTCCTTGTTTGGCTGGAGGCCAGTTCCCCGGAGGCGCGCCGAGGCCTGCGTGCCGTCACGGCCAGATCGAGTAGGGCACGATGCCCTTGCGGATCCCGTACAGCGACCACAGGCTGCCGGCCACGAAGTCGCCGAGCACCAGGCCGTAGGCGAGGAAGGCGACGCGGCGGACGGTCCCGCCGCCCGCGTAGCGCTCGGCGACGGCCTTGATGCACCAGGCGACGAGGATCGAGAACCACATGTTGTCCATCGCCCAGGCGTTGCTGACGGCGTAGCCCACGGGGTGGAGCGGCCACCAGGGGACGAACGTGTGGGCGGCCATGGCGCCGAAGGCGACGACGGCGCCCACGAGCGAGGCGATCGCCATGCCGCTGTGCGCGCGGGTGGGATCGTGGAGCACGGTGGCCAACTCGCCGTACGGGACCAGCGCGATCCAGACCGCGTGGTAGTTGGGCCCCCACTTGCCGGCTGCCCCGTCGCGGTAGCTGAGCCAGAGGATCGAGGCGATGCTGGAGAGGGCGCCGAGCAGCATCGCGGCGACCGACCAGCCGAGCAGGCCGCGCTGCGAGAGCCCGGCACGGCGGCAGAGGTTGAGCCCCTCGGCGAGGTGGGGCATCGGGTGGGATCGGTAGGCGCGGTTGAACCAGAAGTAGACGGTCGAGGTCGCGAGATTGCCCTCGCCGACCGTCCGGCTGCCGAGCCAGCGCATGAGACACTGACCCGGCCCGACCATGTGCAGTTCGTGCGTCGGGACGCCCATCTCGGCGCGAATCCGGGTGAACGAGAGGCACAGGGCGGCATAGAGGCCGAAGAACGCCGTCGCGAAGCCCCATGTCATCCCCGCGCGGCGGGAGAAGAGGAGCAGCAGCGCCAGTGCCGCCACACCGAGCAGCAGCGTCGTGCGCGGCGCAAGCGGCCGCGAGCCGGCGGGAGCGCCGCGGAGCGCGTCGCGCGCGAAGCCGGCGAGGTAACGGCGGCCGAGGTAGACGGCGAAGGCGATGAGCCCCAGGAAGGCGCCGACGCTCTGCTCGCGGGTGTAGGGGAGGCCCTCGCTCGTCCAGGAGCCGGCCTGGTTGACGGCGACGTGCTCGAGCTTGATGAGGAGGTAGAAGGCCCAGCACGAGAACGACAGCCGCGTGGGCAGCAGCATTCCGAGTCCGATTGCGAACGGGTAGAACGAGAGGCTGACGGGTCCGATGGCGTTCCAGGGCCGGTCGACGATCTGCGCGCCGATCGTGAACGCCGGCGTCGCGTGGCACTTCACGGGGATGAGTGGCCAGCTCGGCTTGAGCTGGTGCATCCCGTTGACGAAGTCGATCACGAGCGGGATCGCGAGGCCCGCCACGAAGGCGGGCTCGACGGTGAGCCGGCGGGGCGCGAGCGCGATCTCCGCGGGAAGACGGCCGATCGGGTAGGAGAGGCGCTCGGAGTCCATCCAGCGCGGCGAGAACAGCACCGTCATCGCGACGTAGAGCAGGATCAGCCCGAGGGTGAAGAGCATCCACCACGCCACGGGGCCGCGCCAGGCCTCCAACACGCCCGGCGCCCAGAGCGACGATCCCCCCTGCCAGTAGTCGCGTACGGCGACGGGATCGGTCACCACCAGGTGGTGCGGCAGGAGCGGGATCATGGTCTCCCGCCAGCCGTTCTCGGGGGTGGCGTACTGCGCCGGGTAGGCGAGCATCGGCGGGAGACAGCAGAACATGTCGATGCCGGCCATCGCGCTGCCCAGGGTGACCAGGACGTAGGCAAAGGCGAGGCCCGGGCCGTCGAGCGCCCACCGAGGCGCGAGACGCCGCAGGAGGGCGTTCGCGAGGGCCAGGAGCAGCAGCGAGAAGACGGCGTTGAAGAACAGCGAGACCGAGGTTGGCGACGCGCTACTGCGCACCAGCTCGACAACCGCCAGCCAATAGGCGTTGAAGGGGATGAGCGCGAGCCCCACCAGGCCGGCGCGGACGGGCGTCCGGGGACGAGCGCCGACCTCGCCCTGTGCTGCCGCGCTTCCGAGAACGTCCTGCACGCCGGGCATCCACCTCACAGACGGTTTGGACGGCCCTGCCCGCCGCTACGGCAGCCGCGCGAGCTGCCCCGGGAGCCACTCGGTCAGGAGGTGCTCGCAGTCGAGGACCTTCTCGGCCAGGTCGAGCGGCACGTAGTAGTAGTGGTTGGAGGCCTCGTAGCCGAGGCGGGAGTCGTGCCGCTGGAGCGAGTACATCGCGTGGGCCGTGGCGATCTCCCGTCGCAGCACGGCGCGGATCTGGTCGGCCAGCGGGTCGGCCTCGGCCCGCGTCGTCGCCTTGGCGAGCGCGTCGCGGGCGAGGACGAACCGCGCCTGGTCGGCACAGCTTCGGAAGTGGAGCGCGATGGTCCGGGCGATCCGAGTCTCGCCGACGAGCGCGGCGCGGTACGGCGCCTCGGCGCCCTCGATCTCCGCCGCGAGCCTCTCGGCGCCCTCGGCGAAGCCCTCGGCCATCGTCTCGAACTGCCGGATGTAGACCTCGGGGGGGTAGACCGCCCGCCAGCCGTTCAGGTCGTCGTAGGGGAAACCGACCATCGTCGCGGGGTAGCCGGTCGGGCTCCCGTACAGCAGGTTCGACGGACCGTACTGCATGGGGGCGCTGTAGAGCAGCCCCGGGTGGTAGGGGAACTCCGCGAAGGCCGCGCTCATGCGCTCCCAGGCCGCCACGACCGCCTCGGCATGGGCGACGCCGTAGCGCCGCTCGGCGACGATCCGCATCGCCCGCTCGGGCGTCGGGTCGTCGAGCGCGCCGATCACGGCGGCCAGTTCGAGGTTGGGCGAGGGGTAGCCGCCGAGGGTCCAGCCGAGCATGAGGCCGTCGACCGGCTCGCCGCCGGTGCGCTCGGGGTCCCGCAGGTTGCACAGGTGCCGCGCGACCAACGCCTCGGCGGGGATGTACGGGGTGGCCGAGAGTTCCCAGGTGTTCGAGAGCTGCAGCTTGGCCAGCGTCGTGAGGCCCCGCTCCTTCGCCAGGCCCCAGTGGCGCTTGGCGCGCGGACCGGGCCCGACGACCGAGATCGAGTACTCGCCGACCTCGGAGGCGACGCCGCCGCGCTCGAAGGGAATGCTCCACTCGCTGACGCTCATCACCGCGACGTCCTGCGGGAGTCGCTCGATCACGCCGGGGGCCCAGTCGTCCTGCCAGCCCCAGTCCCACGCGATCACCCGCGCCGAAGGGCTCGCCGCGTGGACGCCCTCGGCGACGGCCGTCATGTACTCGGCGATGACCTCGGCCGGGCCGCGCGCGGCGCAGCGCGGGCATCCGGCGCCCTGGTAGTGTGACCAGCAGTTGGTGAGGTTCTCGCTGCCGCTGATCGTGAAGACGCCGGCGAGGTCGGGCACTGCGCGGAAGATGGTCGTGAGCGAGTCGCGGATCCAGGCACGGACCTCCTCGACACTCGTGCAGACGGTCGCGTGGTCGCCCTCGGTCACGCCCTTCAGCGAGGGATGCTGCTCGAAGAAGGCGAGCGGCATGGCGCGCGGCTCGTTGAGGTAGAGGTAGATCCCGATGCCGTGGCGCTTCGCGCGCGCCACCAGCTCGCGAAGGCTCTCGAGGCGCTCCTCCCACGATTCGCTCAGCTCCGGCTGCCAGGGGTACGGGGCGAGGCGGTAGAGGACGCCCTGCATCCAGACCCCGTCGACCCCCGTGGCCGCCAGCTTCTCGAGGTAGCCCTCGGGGTAGGAGTCGATCGAGCGGTCGAGCAGGGCGTCGCCGTAGAGCGCGAAGTAGGAGTAGCAGTAGCGGGGCTGGTAGCGCGAGCCGTCGGCCACGGGAGGGCCGGCGGCGGGCTCGCGGGACGAGAGCGCGTCGACGAAGCCGAAGAGCGGGTCGCCCTCGGCCCGCAACCCGAGCGGAAAGCGGTCACGCACGACGGCGCGGATGCGGGCCTCGGCCTCGCGCGCCGCGGCATCCGGCTCGGCCCAGCGGAGAGGCCCGCAGTTCGGCTTCCGCGCCCCGAGCTTGGCCCAGAGGAAGTCGTCCTCGCGGAGCGCGTAGGCCAGCTCGTCGTCGGTCCAGCCAAGGAGCTGCGTGAGCTGCTCGTAGGGCAGCAGGTGCCAGTTGCGGCGGATGACGGTGATGTAGCTGCGCCGCTGCTGCTCCTCGGAGATCGGCGGCGGCGCGGCAAGACCCATCGCGCCGGCCAGCGCGAGGACGCGGTCGGGGGTCGTGCCCAGCACCTCGGCCATGCGCTCGGCGGGGACCAGCTCGTAGTTGCGCCAGACGAAGGCGTGGACGCGGTCGGGGAAGTGCGGGATGGCGACCGGGGCGGGGGAATCGCCGAGGGGCAGGGGCGCCCCGACGAGGATCAGAGCGCTCTGCAGTAGGTGCAGCACGGGCAGCAGCTCCCTCCGCGCGGCCGGAACAAACGGTGTGGGCCGCGACGGCCGGACGTTCGCCCGTTCCGCGCGCGGGGCCTGCACGCGGCCGCGGCGCTTGCGCGGAGCGGCGCTAGGGACGGATCGGCTGGGCGCTCCAGCGCCGGGGCGAGCACCCGGTATGGGTGCGGAAGACGCGAGAGAGGTGGAAGGCGTCGCAGAAGCCGGTCCGCGCGGCGATGGCGCTCAGGGAGAGATCGGTCTCGATGAGCAGCCGCTTGGCCGCTTCGACGCGGCGTGCCCGGATGTAGGCTGCGGGCGGCTGGCCGATCGATGCGCGGAAGACCTCGGAGAAGTGCGCGGGCGTGACGCAGACCAGACGGGCGAGGTCGGCGACGTGGAGGGGCTCGGCGAGGTGTGCGTCGATGTGCGCCAGCACCGGCTCGAGCCGCCGGTGGCGCCGGATCGCGGCGGCGGTGGTGGGAGGGTCGGGCGAGCGCACGAGGAGGGCCACCAGGCCGAGCGTCGCGGCGGCGGCCCAGAGCCGCTCACGGGCATCGCCGGTGCTCGTGGAGAGGCCGATCCGCACGATGGTCTCGGCGGCGGCGTCCGGGTCGGCGAGGGGGGCGCTCGGCAGCCAGCCGCACAGCGAGAGGTAGTCGATGCAGCCGTAGGTCAGGAGATCGAGGTGGACCCAGGCGAGGTCCAGCTCGCCGCCGCTGCGGCAGCGGACAACGTGGCCCTTGGGGACGAGGTAGATCCGGCCGCGCTCGAGAGGGAGGATCCGGCCGTCGATGCCCACCTCGCCCGAGCCCCCGAGCGGCAGGTAGAGACGCGCCTCGAGCGAGGTGCGGGTGTAGTTCCAGTCGGAGCCGTAGACCCCGCGATCGGCGTGGCGGACCCAGACCGTGACGGGGCCGGCGCCATGCGCTCCCAGTTCGCTCGGTCCCGGATCAGCGGACATGAGGCGCCCCCCTGCACTGCGCGCCACGTGCTCGACCGGCGTACGCGTGGGAAGCCGCTCCACGCTGCTGCGAAGCGGCTCCCTGAGTCATCTCGATCGGTACGCGGACCGCGTGCCTACCGGGCGTTGGTGACCTTGCCGCAGCAGGTGCGGACCATCTTCTTGCGTCCGCCCTCGAGCGTGAGCGAGGTCTGGACCGGCTTGCCGCAGAACCGGCAGAGCTTGACCTTGGCCTTGGCCTCGGCGCGGGCGGCAACGTTCGTCTTGCTCTTGCCCATGGTGTCTCCTCCTCACCCGCACGGGGGCCGAACGAGCGGCGGGTGCGGGGTTTGTGTCAGGCTGCTACTCTAGCCGAACCGGCCGATTCTAGGCAAGGCATGGTCGAGGAGTGAGGTGGCGTGATGTCGGGAGCCCGCACGCTCAAGGAGCGGCTCGGTCGCGGCGAGGTCTGCTTCGGACCGTTCGCCAAGCTGACCGACCCGGCGGCGGTCGAGGTTCTCGCGCTGGCGGGCTTCGACCACATCATCATCGACCGCGAGCATGGTCCGGTGAGCCTCGAGACCGCCCAGGGCTTGGTCCGCGCCGCGCGGCTCCGCGGGATGGCGCCCTTGATTCGGGTGCCGCGCAACGACCCCTCGGAGATCCTGCGCGCACTCGATCTCGGCGCCGAAGGGGTCCACGTGCCGCAGATCGGCAGCGCCGACGACGCGCGGCGGGCCGTCGAGGCATGCTACTACCACCCGGAGGGCAGCCGCGGCGTCTGCCGGTTCGTCCGGGCGGCCGACTACGCCGCGAAGCCGGCTGCGGTACACTTCCGCGAGGCCAACCTGCGCACGCTCCCCGTGCTCCACATCGAGGGGCGCGAGGGGATCGACAACCTCCCGGAGATCCTCGAGACGCCCGGCATCGGCGTGGTCTTCCTCGGCCCCTACGATCTCTCACAATCGTGCGGCGTGCCCGGCGAAGTGCGCCACCCCGACGTGGTCGACCGCATGCGCCACGCCGTGGACCTCGCCCGCGCGCGGGGCGCAGTGGTCGGCACGTTCATCGAGGACGCCGAGGGCGCGCGGCTGTGGGCAGAGATCGGGGTTCGCTACCTGTGCTACTCGGTCGATGTCGGGATCCTGATGGACGCGGCGCGGAGGGCGCTCGAGGCGCTCCGGGCGGCCGTGGGCCGGTAGGCCGCCCTCACCAGTCCGCCAACGATCCATCCTCGTGCCACAGCCGCGGGTTCGACCAGGCGCCATCGTACAGCTTGGCGCGCACGGCTTCCTCGTCGACCTCGATCCCGAGCCCGGGTCCCGCCGGCACGGGGATGTAGCCCCCCTCGTGGACGAACGGCTGCTTCAGGTACCCCTCGCCGAGGCAGACCTGCTCCTGACACAGGAAGTTGGGCGTACAGGCGTCGACCTGGAGGCAGGCCGCGAGCGCGATGGGGCCGAGGGGGCAGTGGGGCGCGAGGGCGGCGTAGTAGCTCTCGGCCATCGCCGCGATCTTCCGGACTTCCGAGATCCCTCCCGCATGGGAGAGGTCTGGCTGGAGGATGGCGGCCGCACCCTTCTCGAGCACCTCGCGGAAGCCGAAGCGGGTGAAGAGCCGTTCGCCGGTGGCGATCGGGATCGAGGTCGAGCGCGCGACCCGGACCAGCGCGTCGACGTTCTCCGGCAGGCAGGGCTCCTCGATGAACAACGGCTCGTACGGCTCCAGCGCCTGTGCGAGCCGGATCGACATCGCCGGGCTCACGCGGCCGTGGAAGTCGATCCCGATGTCGACGCCCTTGCCGACGCCCTCGCGCAGGCCGGCCATCCGGGCGACGGCCTCCTCGACGAAGGCGGGACTCTCGACGAACCGCGTCGCCTCGAACAGGCCGGTCTTCACGGCCGTGAAGCCTGCCTCGCGCGCCGCCTGGCCCGACGCCCGGCACTCCTCCGGCGTCGCCCCGCCCGCGCCCCGGTAGATGCGGATCTTGTCGCGCACCGCGCCGCCCAGGAGCTGGTGGACGGGGACGCCGAGCGACTTGCCGAGGATGTCCCACATCGCCTGCTCGACGCCGCTCAACGCGCTGCAGATCACGGGCCCACCCCGGTAGAAGGCACCCCGGTAGATCGCCTGCCAGTGGTGCTCGATCCGGCGCGGGTCCTGGCCGATGAGGTAGCGGCCGATCTCCTCGACGGCCGCCGCGGTCGTCTGCGACCAGCCTTCGACGATCGGTTCGCCCCAACCGACAAGGCCCTCGTCGGTGTGCATCTTGAGGAACACCCAGCGGGGCTGCACGTAGAGCGTCTCGAGCCTGGTGATCTTCATCTCATCGGTCCCTCAGGATTCCCAGCAGGCCGCCGTCGGCCGCGAGCGTGGCCCCGTTGACGAACGAGGCGTCGTCGGAGGCGAGGAAGGCAATCGCCCGCGCGATCTCGTCGGGCGCGCCGAGCCGCTTCAGTACCTGGATCTCGCTCTCACGGGGGCTCCAGGCGGCGCGGTCGAGCTCGGTGTTGCGCGGGCTGTGGAGCGAGATGTCGATCGTCCCCGGCAGGATCGCGTTCACACGGACCCCGCGCGCGCCGAGTTCGCACGCGAGTGCCCGCGTCATCCCGCACATGCCGGCCTTCGAGGCGGCGTAGGCGGCATGGCCGGCGTGCGTGGCCGTCGCGTGGACGGAGGAGACGTTCACGATGCTGCCGCTGCCGCGCTCGAGCATGTGGTCGATGACGGCCCGCGCCATCAGGTAGGCGCTCTTGAGATTGGTGTCGAGCACCAGATCCCAGAACGCCTCATCCATCTCGGAGAGGGGGCGCGTGCGGGTGATGCCGGCGTTGTTGATGAGCGCGTCGACCCGGCCGAAGGCCGCGAGCGTCTCCAGGGCGACACGGTCGCAGTCTGCCGCGAGGCCGACGTCGGCCTGGACGAAGAGGGCCCGGCCGCCGCTCGCGGCGATCTCGCGGACAGTCGCCTCGCCGCCCTCGACGTTGTGGTTGGCGACGACGCAGATCGCGGCGCCTTCCTCGGCGAGCCGGAGGGCCGTTGCCTTGCCGATGCCGGAGGACGAGCCGGTGACGATCGCGGTCTTGTCGGCGAACCGGGTCTCCATCGGGCGCGGTTGCTCCTGTCGGTGGAGTGGGCGCGTGCGCCGGCGGCTCGCTTCGGGGGCGGCCCGGGAATCCCTGCGCGGGGAGGCGGGTGGCGTGGGTTGACGGAACCACCCGCGTGACGGCCGATCAGGAGGAGTGAGCCCATGGTTCGCGAGGCGTGCGTGGCTCTGTGTTCCGCGATCGCGGCTGAGGGCGACGCCTCCCCGCCGCGTCTGCGCGCGGAAGGCTCGGCCTGGCAGCTCATCGTGGAGGGCGCCCCCTTCCTGATGCTCGCGGGCGAACTCAACAACTCCACCTGTTCCGGGATCGAGTACATGCGGCGCGTCTGGCCGCACGTGAAGGCCCTCGGGCTCAACACGGTCATCGCCCCCGTGCCGTGGGAGCTGCTCGAGCCCGAGGAGGGCCGCTTCGACTTCCGCTTCGTTGACGAGGCGATCGCGCTGGCCCGCTCCCACGGCCAGCGCCTCGTGCCGCTGTGGTTCGGTTCGTGGAAGAACGGGGTCTCGAGCTACTGCCCCGAGTGGGTGCTCGCCGACACCGACCGCTTCCCGCGCGCGCGCGGCGCCGGCGGGCACGTGAAGGACGTCCTCTCGACCCTGAGCCCGGCCAACTGCGAGGCCGACGCACGGGCTTTCGCCCGGCTGTTGCGGCACATCCGCGAGGTGGACGGCGCGCACCAGACCGTCGTCCTCGTGCAGGTGGAGAACGAGGTCGGCATCAAGCCCGAGACGCGCGATCTCTCCGACACGGCGAACGCGGCCTACGCCGCACCGGTACCGGCCGAACTGACGTCCTACCTGACCGCCCAGCGCGCCGATCTCCACCCCGTTCTCCTCGAGAGGTGGGGACGGAGCGGGTTCGCCACCGAGGGCACGTGGGACCACGTCTTCGGAGGAGGCGACGGCGCCGCCGAGGTCTTCTCGGCCTGGTGCTACGGGCGGTACATCGACCGGGTCGCGGCCGCCGGCCAGGCGGAGTACCGGCTGCCCCTGTACGTGAACGCCTGGCTGGGCTCCGAGCCGGGCACGTTCCCCTCCGGCGGGCCGAACCCACAGGTCAACGACATCTGGCGCGCGGCGGCCCCGCACCTGGCGCTCCTCGCGCCCGACATCTACGCGGCCGAGTTCAAGGAGTACTGCGCCGAGTACGTGCGGGCCGGCAACCCGCTGTTCATCCCGGAGGCGCGCTTCGACGACGAAGCCCCGGCGCGCGCCTGCTGGGCGATCGGCCATCACCACGCGCTGGGCTTCGCGCCGTTCGCGATCGAGGGCATGGATCTCGACCAGCCGCTCGCGACGTGGTACCCGCTGCTCGCGCAGCTCGCCCCGGCAATCGCCGAGGCGCAGGGCACCGATCGGCTCGAGGCGGTCTACCGCCAGGGAGACGAGCCGGCGCCCGAGCCCTTCCCGGTCGGTGACTACCTCGTGCACGCGCGGTACGAGACCGACCTGCCCGAGGGCCATCCGCCGGTGGGCGGCCTCCTGATCGAGACCGGGCCGGACACGTTCCTGCTCGCCGGCTACGGCTTCGGCTGCCGGTTCGAGGCGTTGCGCCCGAGCCCCGGGCCGGCCCGACTGCGCTCCGTCGAGCTGGGCCACTTCGCGGAGGGCGGTGCATGGGTCCACGAGCTATGGCTGAACGGCGACGAGACGGCCGCGAACTGGGAGGCGCGGATCCCCCCCTTCCTCCGCAACCGCTTCCTCGGCGCCGCGCGCCCGATGATCCTCCGAGTGACGCTCGCACGGCGGGAGTGACCGCGCGGGGGCGCCACTCTCACGCGGAGCCACCGCGGGAACGACCGGCGTCAGGGCGCCTCGATCGTCTCCGGGCTGTTGAGTGCCGCGAAGGTGCGGAGCTTCCAGAACAGGTCCTGCGAGTCGGCCAAGGCGGAGCATAGGTCGGCCTCCGCGACCCAATCGCCGCCCTCGGCTGCCGTACGGAGGGTGGAGACCCTCGCGAGCAGCTCGAGCACCTGCGGCCGGAGTGCCTCGCCGTCGGCCGCCGCCTTCGCCACAAGGTCGAGAGCCTCGGTGCGGAGCTTCGCCTCGTCGAAGGCGCGCGCGGCGGCGGGCCGGAAGTCGAGGGCACGGAGGTCGTCGAGGTCGCTCTGCCCCCGATCGCGGAGGTAGGCCTCGGCCTCGGCGTTCGTGTGGCCGGTGAAGTCGTAGAAGGCGAGTCGGGCGCTTCCCGCGGCGGGGGTGAGGTCGACCTCGGTCACGACGGCGTAGTCGCCGATCCGCACCCGGCCCGCAGCCACGCCGACGGGGTCGAACAGCGCGGCGCACGGGCCGCTACCCTCACCGCGGGCGGTGTCGAACACCGCGTCGTAGTAGTAGAGCCACGGATCCTCCGCCGGCACCAGCTCCAGCGTCGAGGTCTCGGCCTGATCGGTCCTGGGCGTGGCGCAGTGGCGCTCGCCCTTGCGGTGCTGGGCCGCGGTGAAGAAGCTCGGGTAGCAGGTCAGCCGGAGGGCGACCGAGTCGACCGTCGCTCCCTCGCGCGGCCGCCAGACGAGCAGGCCGTCGACGTGGTTCGAGCCCGGTCGCAGCACGAGCCGCAGGCCGACCTCGGCATCGGGGTGGCTCCAGACGGTCTGGAACGAGCCTCGCGGCCCGTCCTCGAGCACCCGCATGTCGCGTTGTGCGCGGGTTGTCGCCTCCGACCCGTTCACGAGCACGCGCAGGAAGCCGCCCCAGTACCAGTTCGCGCTGGTGGGGCTGGGCATCCCGAACGTGCCCTCGTTGCACGGGTGCTCCTCCCCGTGCGAGGGATCCTGGCACCCGCTGGCCAGGAAGGTGTAGGTGAGCGCGCCGGCCTGCAGCGAGATCTTGTGCTTCGCCACCGGATGGCCGGCGGTGCACTCCCACGTCGCGGGGGCAACCTCGCGGCCATGGTCGATCGCGCGCACCGGCTCGGTCTCCTGCGCCCGCGCGTGGCAGGCGGCCAGGGCGACAAGCAGCAGGGCGGTTGAGGAACGCATCGCGGCGCCTCCTATCGGACGTTCCAGGCGGCCTCGGCCGACTGGCCGCTGAACAGCTCGGTCACCCGCACCCGCCAGCGGCCCGGCGCCGCGTTGTGGGGCGTCGGGATCCTCCAGCGTTGCACGCCCGACTCGAGGAGCACCACCCTGCGGCCCCACAACGGGCTCGCGCCAACGGGGTCGATCACCTCGGCCCACAGCGCGACGGTCCCACCCGCCGCCGTGTGGCCCTGGAGGCCGACGCGCACGGTGACGGGCTCGCCGGGGACCGGGCCGGACGCGGACACGGCGACCTCGGGCGTCGGGAGGGGCTCCGGCGTCGCGAGGAAGAAGCTCGCTCGGCCCCAGCGGAGGCCCGTCTCGATCCGGTCGGTGCGGCCGAGCGCACGCTTGCCCCGGAGATCGTAGACGTACATCGGGTGCGGCAGCGTCACGACCGCCGGCACGGGCTCGCCCGCCGTGGTCCCGGTTGTCGGGCTGAACCAGGCGTTCTCCATCCGCCGCCAGAGCCCGAAGACGAGCGCGTCGCCGGTGCGCCAGACCCGCGTCTCCGTCATCGCGAGCGGTCTGCCCTCGGGGGTGGTCACCCCGATCGGCGCCCGCGCGCCCGCGACAGCGTAGAGCCACCGCAGCAGATCGCGCGAGGCCGAGACCTCCTCGGCGTCTGTGAGCGGCGGCGGGAAGTTGAGCAGGATCGCCCTGCCCTGCCCCACCTCACGGGTGAGCACGATCGGAACGTCGCCCACGTGGGCCAGTGCCTCGGCGCCGTCGGCCGTGACCTGCGGGTCGGGCCGGATCCCGGGCACGGTGAGGGCCAGGTTCGGGCCGGCGGCGGGGCCGCTGATCCATGCCTCCTCGGCCGCGGCCGGCTCGGCGCCCGGTGTGCGCCGGATCCCGAACAGGTCGTCGAGGGGGCCCGGGCTCGCGGTCTTGAGGTGACCGTCGAACACCCCCGGCCGGACGTCGGCGACCACCGTCCCGCCGGCCTCGGCGAAGCGGCGGATCGCCGCGGCTTCCTCCGGTCCGATCGCCTGGGACAGGGGCAACACGAGGATACGGAACTCGCCGGTGTCGAGCGCTCCGGCCGCGAGCATGGCGCTGGTGACGTACCGCACATCGCAGCCCAGCTCGTAGGTGAGCCGGAGCCAGGCCTCGTGGTCGGCCTGCGGGTCCGGCCAGCCCTGCGGCAGGGAGACCTGTCCGGCGAGGGCCGAGGGGACCGAGTAGAAGACGGCGATCCCGCTGTGGGCAACCGCGGAGCGCAGGAGCAGGTCGCCCAGGCCCTGGCGCACCGGCCGCATCTCCTCGGAGAGATCGGCCGTCGCCGGCCACAGATCGAAGGTGGGCCTCAGGTAGCCGCGCCAGCTCCCGATCCCGGACCACATCCAGAACCAGATGCTGTCAGTCCCCTTCATCACCATCCGCCAGGCGGCATCGGAGAGCGCATCGCCCGTCTTGCTGTAGCCCATCCAGTTCGAGCGCACGGTCGAGCGGGGCGCGACCGAGCGGACGAGGTCATCGCCGATGCTCGGGTAGGGGCCGTAGAAGGTGTTCGTCTCGAGGATGGCGTCGTAGTCGTCGCCGAAGCCCCCGGTGCCCTCGAAGCCGGTCAGGGCGTGCGGGTCGAGGCGGCGGTACGCCTCGACGAAGCGGCGCGAGAGGCCCATCAGGTTGTGGCGCGCGAAGGCCTGCCGGTCGTACCAGCGCGGGGGGCAGCTCTGGCGCGAGGCGGTCTCCATGTTGTCCTTGTGGTCGAGCAGGTCGACCTCGTCGAACGAGCCGTAGGCCGTCCCCCACGAAGCGTTGAGGCGCGCGATCTCGCCGTACTGCTCCCGCAGGTACTCCCGGTAGGCGGCGAGACACGCGGGATGGACGCAGCATCCCTGGGTGACGCCCTCGTCGCCGAGCGAGTAGACGAACACCCCTTGCTCGCGGAGCTGCCGCTGGTTGTCGACGATGGCCTGGACGTGGGCGGTCACCGCCGGCTCGTCGTTCCAGCAGACGGGCTGCATGAAGCCGTGCTCGTCCTTCGGGTCGAGGATCCGGGTGCTGTAGGGCGCCAGCGAGGCATCGCACGCTCGGAGGGCGGCAGGCTGGGGCCTCTCGCCCCCCATGCTCCCGATCAGGCAGACATCGAAGCCGACCTCCTGGAGCTGGCGCCAGGCGTAGGGGCCGAGCGGGTCGAGCGGGGCATCCCACATCACGAAGTTGTGCCGCCCGTGCCTCCGCTTGGGCACGCTGAACGAGGCCTCGCGCAGCTCGATCTCGCGATCGCCCGTGAGCAGTAGGGCCTCGGCCCGCATCCAGTTCGTGGAGAACTCGTCGGCGGTGTACTCGAGCGGGACCTCGCTCTGGCCCGCCGCGAGCGCGATCTCGCGCTGCGCGAGGAGACGGTCGTAGCTGTCGCGGAACCCGAGGCGGAGAACCGCGCCCGCCTCGGGCGTCCCGCGCAACGTCACGGTCCCCCGGAGGGTCTCGCCGACCTCGACGAAGCTGCGGTCGAGGGTGACACCCTCCACCCCGCAGGGGCTCGTGACCGCGAACGCGGCCGCGCCGCATGCCTCAGCGCCTCGCTCGGAGGACACGACCGCGTCGAGGTAGTAGTCGCCGGTCCGGAGCGGAGGCAGAGGCGCGGGGACGTCGGTGGTCTGGTCGGAGCGTAGGGTGACCTCCACCCGCCCGAGCGGTGTGCGCGCGCCGTCACGTGCCCGACACAACTCGAGCGTGACCTCGGCGGCCATCGGGGCGCCGGCTCGCTTCCGCAGTCGGATCCGGGGAGCCGTCGAGACCGCGCCGGCGGGCGGCGGATCTCCCAGCGCGATCTCGAGGGAGACCTCGGGGACCCGGCCTGCCGCCCACAGGCCGGCGCGGCTGAGGAGCAGCATCCGGTAGTCGGACTCCGCTGCCCGCTGCGGGCTGTACTCGCCGGAGGGCAGCAGCGCGCGCGTGTCCCAGCGCACCCAGGCGCCGCGACCGTTGCCGAGCCGGTACGCGGCGGTCACCTCGGCCGGCGCCTGGCCTCCGATCGGCGGGACGGCCTCGAGCAGCTCCGGCGGGGTGGGGTCGATCCGACGCTTCGGCGCCAGGTACTCCTCGGCGCCCGGTCCGACACACAGAAGGCCCGCTCCCTGGGCCACCTGCCGCATGACCCGGTACTGGATCCGGGCGGGGAGCTTGTCCATGGGGAAGCCGGCGATGCAGTAGAGGTCGTACGGCGTCTCGAGGAGGCGCTCGGCGCGCTGCTCACCGAGGGCGAGGCCGTGGAAGACCCACTTGTCGCCGGAGCCGCAGAAGAGGACCGCGTCGGCCTGGAGATCGAGGCGCTGGCCCAGCTCGACGATCTCGCGCACGCGAGAGCCGGCGTCCTCCCACGTGCCGTCGTACGGCCCGGTGTAGACGAAGAAGAGCGCTCGGATAGGCCCTCCGGCAAGCTCCGACGCCCAGTCCTTGTGGGGCGTCACCAGCGTCGAGGCGAGCGAGCAGTCCTCGTCGACCTCCTGGGCCGTCGGTTCGGCCACGCCGGGCAGGGCAAGTGCCGCGAGGAGCGTGGCGGCCGCGAGAGCGCGCATCGAGGGTCCTCCTTCGCTCGAGCCCGTGCAGGATGGTGTGCCACCGGCCAGTTCCCGCTCGCGCGGTCGAGCCCTGCAGGTGCGGACACAGAGGAACGGAAGGCAGTCCGGGGAGGAGGAGGGATTCGTGTGGGTAGCTTCCGAGCGGCGCTCGTCCGACTCGTCGTGCTCGTCTGCTGTGCGACCGCCCTCTGCTCGCCCACGACTGCGCGCGCCGACATCGTCTTGCTGGACGAGTACTGGTTCCCGGAGATCCAGGCGGCCCACGTGGGCGCGACGGAGATCAACACGGAGCAACTCGGAGGCGCGGACCACGCGAAGTCGGGCGTGGTCTGCGTGAGACTTCAGAACGTTGCCGGGGCGCCCAACGTCCGGTTCGGTCTGACACCGGCGCTCATGCTCCCCGAGATCCCGCCGGAACAGACGGAGGTCCGCCTGTGGTACCGGACCGACGGGTGGGACGGGACCTGGAACCTGCAGATCCGGCTCTACCAGGACGAGCCGCGGATCCCCGAGCCGCTCTGCGCGCTCGAGGCATCGCTCGACTGCGGGGGGCCGGACGGGCGGGTTGTCGCGGACCACGAGTGGCGCCAGGCCCGCGGCACGCTCCGCAAGGGGCCGGACTACGACCGCTTCCGTCAGGACCTCCCGCTCACCAGCTACGTTTGGTTGGTGCCGCAGGGCGGCTGGGACACCCCACACATCACGCTCGTCGATCGCGTTGAGGCCATCGTGGTCGACGGCCCGCTTGCGGGGAAGCCCGCGCCGGAGCCTGCACGAAGGGTCGAGCCCCAGCCGGGCCGCGTGAGCGCTGGCGACCGCTGGGTCTGGCTGGAGGGGGAGGACGCCCTCGAGACCGACGTGCCCCAGGTTGGCGGTGCGCTGCTCCCGTGGAGCATGGAGGAGCAGGAGAGGCTCTCGAACGGCGCATGGCTCCAGCACCACGCCCTTCCGGGCTGGACGGCGAAGTGGGGATTCGAGGTCACAGAGCCGGGCGACTACGCGGTGTGGGTCCGCCACATCGGCTACGGCGTGCGCTGGGCGCTCGACGGTGGCGAGTGGCGGGCGGTGGCCGAGGGAGCCGGCATCGTCGATGAAGTCCCACTCCGCCAGCAGGACATCTATGAGCTGACCGTTGGGTGGGCGAGGCTGGACGCTGTGAACCTCACGGCCGGCCGCCACACGCTCCGCGCGACGGCGCCCGAGGAGGGCGAGGCGGGGGTCGGCATCGACTGCTGGCTGCTCACGCGCGACCAGCGCCCGCCGGCGGGGGCGGAGAAGCCGGGCCCTGTAGTGCGCACGGAGCCCGCGAGAGCCCGGGAGGCGCCGTAGGGAACGCAGGACCGCGCCCCCTCGTCCCGAACCCAGCAACAGCCCGGCCGGGTGGTGTTCTCGGTCGCGGGCTGGAGGAGGCGTGCCCGGTGCGGATCGCGGGGCTCGGACTGCTGGCTGCTCTGTGCGGCGTGCTCGTCGCGCCCGTGCCCGCCAAGGAGACCTCGGCTCTCGCCGGTCCGGTGATCCAGCCCGAGCCGTTCGAGCAGGCGCCGTTCCGGGCGGTCGTGCCCCCCGCGTGGCTCGAGGATGCCCCGATCTACGTCTTCGGCTCGGCACAGGACGCCTACGAGTGCGGCGGCCAGATGGCGCCGCTCGGGATCGGCGGCTGCGAGTACGCCAACTTCCTCAGTCCCTTCCTGCCGCGGGATCCCGCGCTCGGCGACGACTGGCTGCCGGGGGAGATCGCCCGGTTCCGCGAGAGGGGAATCCGGGTCATCGCGGCGATCCCGCCGAGGCTCCAGTCGCACGTCTACGCCGAGCATCCGGAGTGGCGCTCGAAAGGCGCCCGCGACCAACATCTGCCGGAGGTCGGCCCGGAGGCGCCGCTCGGGGGCCCGCTCTGCCTCCTGGGCGGGTGGGGCGACCTGCTGATCGAGACGCTGGCCGACGCGTTGACGCGGTACCCGGAGATCGACGGGTTCAGCTTCGACGGGCTCCACACGAGCGGGGTCTGCTACTGCGACACCTGCCGCCAGGCCTACCGCGACTTCTGCGGCGAGGAGATCCCCGACGTGAACATGGAGGACCCGGCGTTCCGCCGCTACCAGCACTGGCTCGACCGCCGGCTCGAGGCGTACGTGGCGCGGATGCAGAGCCGGCTCAAGGCGGTGAAGCCGGACTGCGCGCTGGTCACGTGGACCACGAACGCGGGGCGGTACGGCCACTTCCTCGACATCCCGCGCAACATGCCGGCCCGGCTCAACCTCCTGCTCGACAGCCCGGGGCAGGAGTTCTGGATGGATGAGAGCAACCGCGGCGGCACGATCGTCCCGGCCTTCGGCAGCGCCTACGTCTGGGCCGTGACGAACCATCGGATCTCGCACAACGAGCCGTACATCATGTCGCACGGCAACCCCTACGGGACCGACAGCTTCCCGGCCCAGGAGATGCTGCGCCGGGTGCTGCTCACGTCGACGTACGGCTCCCACCCGGCCCTCTCGCGGGGCTGGCGCAACCTGCGCGAAGCGGCGCGCGAGGTGCTCGCCGAGGCCGACCGGCGCAGGCCGTGGCTCGGGCACAAGGGCCCCGAGCCGTGGGCCGGTCTCGTGATGAGCGACGACACGCGCGTCTTCTACGGCCGCTCCTCGGGCTTCGTCGAGGAGCGCTACCTTGCGCACGTCCTGGGCGCATTCCGCACGGCGGTCGAGGAGCACATCCCCACCACGGTGCTCAACGACTGGAACCTGAACGATGCCGATCTCGCCGGCTACCGGGTGCTCGTGCTGCCCAACATGGCGTGCGTGAGCGAGGAGCAGGCGGCGGCGCTCCGCCGGTTCGTCGAGCGCGGTGGAGGCCTCGTCGCGACGGTCGACACCTCGCAGCGCGACCTCCTGGGCGAGCCGCGCGAGGACTTCCTCCTCGCCGACTTGCTGGGGGTCCACTACCGCGGTCCGGCCGCCGGGGGCGGAGCGTCGGATGACGCCCTGGACGTGAACTTCCTCAAGGCGACCGATGCCGCATACTGGGCGGAGCACAAGGGGATCTTCGACCTCGCACCGGGCGCGCACGAGATCCTCGCCAGCCCGAGGCTCGAGGAGTACCTCGGCGGCCAGTCCGTGACCTTCAAGGGCACGGCCACGCGCGTGGAACTCGTCGAGGGAGCAACCGCCGTCGCGACGATCACCAGCCGCGAGCCGAACGCCACGCCGATCCCCGCGGTGGTGGCCCGAGACTACGGCGCCGGCCGCGTCGTCTACCTCGCGGCCGGCCTCGACTCGGCCTACTACCTCTACCCCTACCCCTACCAGCGACTCATCCTCGCGCAAGCGATCCGCTGGGCGGCCGGCGGCCCACAGCCGGTCGAGGTGGCAGCCCCCATGTGTGTCCACTCGACGGTCTTCCGGCAGCGGCTCGAAGGCGAGCGCCTCGTGGTCCACCTGTACAGCGACCTGAACAGCGCCGCCGACCACGCCAAGCCCGAGGACGACGTGCCGCTGCGGGAGGAGGTCATCCCGATCCACGAGATCGGGGTGGTCTTCCGCGGCTACCGGATCGGCCGGATCCACCTCGAGCCCGAGGGGCTCGACCTCGCGCCTACCGTGGAGGGCGACGGGATCCGCGTGACCGTGCCCCGGCTCGAGCTGCATTCGATGGTCGTGGCCGAGCTGGAGGCCGGCGCGTAGCCGGAGGCCGAACGCTCCCCTACTCCCCCGGCTCGAGCAGCCGGATCTCGTCGATCGCGATCTCGAC
>CAZRDB010000046.1:0-29037 GCA_964598695.1 uncultured Armatimonadia bacterium | reverse complement strand
GGCGGCCCCGAGCGCGAGGGCGATCCAGAGCGAGCGATTCATGCCGCGACCTCCTCCGGCAGCGCGACCGGCTCGGACCGAACGCGCCACACGAGCTGCAGCACGGCGACGGTCACGAGGCCCTCGCCCAAGCCGATCAGCGCGTGCCAGCCGAGCGTCGGGAGCACGACCGCCCAGGGGTTCAGGCCGGAGAGCGTCAGCTCCCCCGCCGCGAGCGCCGCAGCCGTCATCACCGAGACCCACGCGGCCGAGAACGCCGCGACCGACCTCGACGCGAGGCCGCTCGTGGGCCGGGAGAGGCCTCGATAGCACAGCCACGCGACGGGCGGGCCCACCACGGCCATGTTGAGTGCGTTCGCGCCCAGGGCGTAGATGCCGCCATCCTGGAAGAGCAGGGCCTGGATCAGCAGCACCACCGTGATCACGAGCACCGCCGGGCCCGGCCCCATCAGGATCGCGGCCGCGGCGGCGCCGAAGAAGTGGCCGCTCACCCCGGGGGCGACGGGGAAGTTGACCATCTGGGCCGCGAAGACGAACGCGCCGAGCACGCCGAGCACCGGGAGCTCGCGTGGCTCCATCGTCCTGCCGACCCGGCGCGAGACCAGGCCGATGCTCGCGGCGGAGGCGACGCCCGCGATCGCGCAGACGGCCGGCGAGAGAACCCCGTCGGGAATGTGCATGGCACGCCTCCTTCGGCCGGCCGCAAGCCGGCTCAGGCGAGATCGCTGCCGGTCGTCGTCGAGACCAGCCGGCCGTGCTTGACCCCCTTGGTGCTGATCAGGCGGTTGGCGATCTCGCGCACGACGCCGCTGGGGCCCCTGAGGACGATCACCTCGAGGCAGTTGTGGGCATCGACATGGACGTGGGTGGTGCAGAGGACAACATCGCAGTACTGGTGCTGCAGCTCCGTGAGAACACGCCCGAGGTCGCGGGGGCCGTGGTCGTACACGATCGTAACCGTGCCGATGACCTCGCGATCGGCCTCCCACTGCTGCTCGACGAGGTGCTGTCGCATGAGGTCGCGGACGGCCTCGGAGCGCGTGCGGTAGCCCTTGCGCTCGATGCTCTCATCGAAGGCCGCGATCAGGTCCTCGGGCAGCGAGACGCCGAACCGGACAAGCTCGCCCATTTGGTAACACCTCTTGGGGCGAGCGTAACACCGCGGCGGTACACCGTCAACGGAGGCCGCTAAGGCTCGGCGACGGTGAGAGAGCCGTCGCAGCCGAGGAACAGCGAGCCGCGGTCGGCCACGATCGCGTTAACGCCCGAGCCGCACGTGAAGGTGAGGAAGGTCTCGGGCGCATCGGGGCCGCCGCACCAGACCATCGGCACGCCGAGGTCGCCGCATGCCGCGTAGGCGGTCTTGGTCAGGAGCGCGCTCCCGGCGACGGTCTCGAGGCCCGCGCGGGAGCCCCAGACCGTTGGGGCCGTCGGGTCGGTGAGCTTCGCGATGACGATGCCGGCCGTTCCACAGGAGACCGACAGAAGCCCCGCGATGGTGTGCAGGTTGGTTGGGGCGGCGGGCAGTCCCAGAGAGCCACCGACCTCCGTCAGGCTGCCGTCGGCGCCGATCTCGGCCACGTGCAGCCGCCCGGCCGAGGTGTCGGCAACGTAGAGGTGCTTCCCCTGCACCGCGACGAGGTCCGCGCTGAACGCGGGGGCCCAGTGCGCCACCGTGCGTGGGGCGGCGGGGTCGGCGAGGTCGAGTACGTCGATCCCTCCCGCGCCGCGCGCCGCGTACAGCCGCGTCGTGGCGGCGACCAGGGCCTCGGCGCCCGGGAGGCTCACCTCGCTTGCGACCGCGGGATCGGCGGTCTCGGAGAGCGCGAGCGTCACGAGGGAGCCCGACTCGGTTGCCGCACAGGCGAAGCCGTCTCCGACCGCCACCGCGACTGCCGGGGAGGGGAGGGCGATCTGCCCGGCAGCCCGGGACGAACGCGGCGTCGTGCAGTCGCCGACGAGCAGGCCGCCCGCCGTCGCCGCGAGCGCCCAGCCGTCGTGGACCGCGAGCCGCTCGAGGGCGCCGGGCTCCGTGAACCGGCGGGAGATCGCGAGGTTGGCGGGATCGGCCGTCTCCAGCTCCGCGAAGCCCTGGCGGTCGAGCACGAGAGGCTCGTCGCGGGAGAAGCCGAAGGCCAGGGCCCCCTCGTAGGTTGTCGCCCCCAGGAGGGCCGGCGCGAGCGGATCGGCCACATCGACTGCCGCGACCGAGGGCGTTCCGTCGGCCGGCGCGCAACGCACGAGGAGGACCGCATCGCGCAGGACCATCTCGGCCGCGCCGTCGAGCGGAAGCTCGGCCAGTACCTGCATCAGCGCGGGGACCGCGGCGTTGAGGATGAGCAGGCCTCGTCCCTCCACGAGCGCATAGACGATCGTCCCCCGGGCGGCAAGCGCACGCACGGCGCCGCCGCCCGGGAGTTCCAGGCGGCCCAGCTCCGGGTAGGTCGTGCTCGAGGCGTCGTAGGCCGCGACAATCCCGCCCTCGGTCCCCGCGTAGGCCCGGTCGGGATCGGAGCCGACGGCGAGGCTGAGGGCCCCGAGGAGCGGCCGCACGGCGATCACGCTCAGCGCCGAGGTCGTCTCGGCTCCGAACACGCGCAGGCCCGCGCCGTGGTCGGCCGCGAGGAGCGTCGTGCCCCGGAGCAGCGTCCGGCGGATGTCGCTACGCCCGGCGCCGTAGGCTGTGAGGGAACGGATCCGGTCGCTCTCGCTCACGCGGAAGACGGCCAGGCCCTGCGTGCCGCCGGCGACGTAGGCGATGCCGTTGGCCACGGTGACGCTCGGGCTCGAACCCAGCGGGCGGTAGAGGCAGGCGGTGGCGCGGTAGGCGTCGTCCTCACGGGAGAAGCGCACGATGCCTTGGGACGTGACCCCCGTCGCGACCCCGCCATCGGCCCCGACCGCGAGCAGTCCGCTCGGGAAGATCAGGGAGACGACGGTAGGGCTGCCGGGGCGGGTGGGGGCAGCGGGGCCGCCCCCGCCGCCGTCGTCGGAGCCGCCCGAACCGGGCGCCCCGCCGGAGCAGCCGACCAGGAGCCAGCCCGCGGCCAGAGCCCCCGCGAGCAGGGCGCGCAACACCCGAAGCCGACGGAACGCCGCCATCTAGTACATCCTCCGGGCGCACACGTAGTCGCGCGCGCGCTCGATCAGCCGCTGGTAGCGGACACGCTTCCCACGGCCGGGGGCATGGATGAACCAGCCGTTGCCCACGTACATCCCGCAGTGCTCGGGGCCGCGGCTGCTGCGATGGAAGTAGATGCAATCGCCCGGCTGGAGGTCCTGCGGCTGGATCAGCCGGCCCACCTTCCACTGCCCGAACGTCGTGCGCGGGAGCTGGATGCCGATCTGCCGGTGACACCAGTACAGCAGGCCGGAGCAGTCGAAACCCACGGAGGGCGACTCGGCTCCCCAGATGTACGGCTTGCCGATCTGACCCATGGCGAGGCGGGTCAGGTACGCGCCGTACTGGCTCACCTGGGGCGCCGGCGCCGTGGGCTCCGGCTCCGTGGGGATCTGCTGGAACATGGACGGCAGGTCCTCGGGCATGCGGTTGGCGACGCACATCCAGCTCGCGATCCAGCCCCGGGTGCCGTCGGGGAAGAGCGCCTGGTACCAGCCGTTCGCCTCTCCCGTGATCTGGAAGACCACGCCGGCCGGCATGGTCGCGATGGCCGGGAACTCGCTCGAGGAGCCCGAGCGGACGCTCGCCGTCTCCTGGTAGACCATCCCCTCGTTGTCTCGCAGCTCGTCGCTGTTCTGGGGGATCTCGGGGCGCGAGGTCGGCTCGGGGCCCACGAGGTAGCTGCCCGCGGGCGCGAGGTCCGGCTTCTCCGAGAGGTAGACCCGGCAGACCCAGCCCTCCGGGCCTTCATGGATCCGCACACGCACCCACTCGCCGGCCACGTCGACCGGGTAGACCACCGTGCTCTTGGCGAGGATCGCCGAGGGCTCGGTCTCGATCGAGGGGCCCTTCCGGAGGTAGACGTTGTCGCCGTTGATGTAGCGCATCTGGCCGCGGTCGGGCGCCGCGACCACCTCGGGGGCGGCCGCCTGCCGCGCGGGCGCCGCGCCGGGCTCCACGGCCCACGAGGGCACCCAGCCGGCGAGCTTCGACCCCGCGATCCGGACCTGGCGCCACTCGCCGCGGCTCGAGAGCACCGTCAGGCCCGTCCCCCGCGGCAGGATGGCGACCAGCCCGGACTCGGCGCTCGCCTCCTGCCGGACGTTGACGTCCGGTGTCGTCGTCACGACCGAGAGGTCGCCCTTGCCATCCGGGGGCGTGGGGGAGATCCGCCACGAGGGCACCCAGCCGGGGGCGCTGACCCGCGCGGCCGAGACCCGGCGCCAGACGCCCTGCTCGCCGCGGACGCGGACCTCGTCGCCGCGGGCGAGAGTCCCGATCACCTCGGAAGCGGGGTCGGGAGACCGATGCACGGCCGTCTCGGGCTCCAGGCAGTACTGTGGCGCCTGTGCCCAGACCGCCGGCGCCAGCAGTGGCAACAGCAGCCAGATGGATCGGGGCCCACAGACGGCACGCAGCGCGCTCATACCCGGATTCGACGTTCCTTCCCGCGCGCGGTTCGCACTCCGCGAGCCCGCGCGTTGAACCGATCCCTCATTCTACGGGTTTGGCCCGTGAGACAACCACGCAACTGCACGCTTTCCGCACCGGCCCCGTCCGCCTCGCAGACGGGGCCTTGTTCTTCGGGGAGGGTCCACGCGCCAACGGAGCGAAACCACCCCTTTCGATAGCGGCGGAGGTGCAGGCATGGCGGAGCGTCTCGGCGACATCCTGCTGAAGGCCGGACTCGTCGGCGAGGACGATCTACAGGCGGCTCTCGACCACCAGGTGCAGCACGGGGGGCGCCTGGGCGAGATTCTCGCCGACATGGGCGCCGTGTCCTACCTCGAGATCTCCCGGGCGCTCGCCAAGCAGCTCGCCATCCCCTCGCTCGGACCGGAGCAGCTCGCCGTCGATGACGACGCGCTCCGCTCGCTCAGCCTCGACTTCTGCACCGACAACCTCGTCGCTCCCGTTCGCCGGCCGGACGGCGCCCTCCGCCTCGCGATGGCCGAACCGCTCGATGACACGCTGTACAACCGCGCGCGCGACGCCGTGCCGGCCCTCTCCGGCCGTGCCGTCTCACTGGGCGCCGACATCCTGGCCTCGCTGGCCAGTCGCCTGGGCCGCGCCGAGGCCCTCGAGACCCTGAGCCGCTCCCTGCCGCCGACCGAGCATGTGGACATCCTGGGCGACTTCGGCCGCGACTACGAGTTCCAGGAAGACGAGGCGATGGTCCGGCAAGCGGCCCGCCGGATCCTCGCGCTCATCATCGGCAATGCGCTCAGCGTCGGCGCCGAGGAGCTGATCATCGACCCCCGGGCCACCGGCGTGCTCCTCCGGTACCGGATCGAGGGCCGGCTGCGCGACGGCCTCCTGCTGCCCTCGCACTCGCACCCGGCCCTGCTTGCGGCTCTCGCCGAGGCCGCCGGCATCGGCGATCCGCTCGCCGTCTCGCCGCGCGGCCACATCCGGGCGGTCTGCCTCGACCGCTCGATCGACCTTCAGGTCACGGTCGCCCGGACCGGCCGCGGCGCCCGCACGGTGCTCAAGGTGCTGCCGCCCGAGGAGCCCATCCAGGGCCTCGACGAGATCGGCGTGCCGACGCAGGCCCAGGACTTCCTCTACAACGCGCTCTCCTCGGAGGGGGCGGCGATCCTCGTCACCGGCATGCTCTCTCGCGGCCGGCGCCAGACCATGCGCGCCTGCCTGTCGTGGATCTCGGTCGACGAGTGCAACGTGGTCGCCGTTGAGGACGCATTCTCGCTGGGCGGCCTCCCGGGCGTGGCGCGCGTCGATGCCGGCCTCAACCCTTCCGGTCTCGCCGGGACCCTGCGCGTCGCACTGCAGCAGGATCCCGACGTGCTCGTCGTCTCGCAGATCCGCGACCGGGAGTCGGCCGAGGTGGCCCTCGAGGCCGCGCTGGACGGCCGCACCGTGATCTGCGGCCTGCCCGCCAGCAACTGCGTCGAGGCGCTCCGACGGCTGCTCGACATGAACGTCAACCGCCGGCTGCTCGCCCACGCCCTCTCGCTCGTGCTCTCGCACCACTCACTCCGCCGGGTCTGCGACCACTGCCGGGCCGAGGTGCAGCCCTCCGCGATGGCGATGGCCGAGCTGGCCCGCACCCTCGGACGCGAGGCCCACGGCCCGTTCTACGCCGGAGCCGGATGCGAGCGCTGCTTGAACAGCGGCGCCTCCGGCACCGTCAGTGTCTACGGGGCGCTCCGCTGCGATGCCCGGGTCCGCGTTGCCATCACGCGTGGCCTCAACGGTGACGAGCTGCGCGCCGCGATGACCCCGTACGTCTACGTCTCGGCCGCCGAGGCCGCCCTCGAGCAGGCCCGCGGCGGCTTCACGACGGCCGACGAACTCTCGCTGCACCTTCAGGCCACCGAGAGCTGACCCCGACGGGCCGGAAAGGCAGGGACCGAGCGAACCGGAGCGCCCATGCAGGATCTCGTCTTCCAGATCATCCAAGCCTTCACGCGCGCGTCCGTCCGCGACTGGGTCGACATGGCCTCCATCGTGGTGCTGACGCACATCGCGGTCACGGCCCTGGCGCGCACCCGCGCCTGGCGCGTCGCCGGCGGCGTTGCCGTCGTCGGCCTGCTCTACGTGGTCTCGGCCCGCTACCTGCCCGTGATGCACTGGGTGATGCACCAGGCACTGGTCCCCGGCGTCGTCGGCCTCCTGATCCTCTTTCAGCCCGAGATCCGCACCGTGCTCGCGCAGATCGGCGGCGCCTACCGGCGCTCCTCGCGGCCGACGGGCGGCGTGGTCGACACGCTCGTCGATACCTGCGCCGCGCTCTCCTCGAAACGCACCGGCGCCCTGATCGCGGTCGAGCGGGCCGCGCCGCTGTCCGACATCGTCCTCTCCGGCAGCCGGCTGGACGCCCGACTGAGCGTCGAGCTACTGAGCTGCATCTTCTTCCCGAACAACCCGCTGCACGACGGCGGCCTGGTCATCTCCGGCAACCGCGCCATCGCGGCCTCGTGCTACTTCCCGACCTCCACCAACCCGGAACTGCACGTGAGCCTGGGGATGAGGCACCGTGCCGCGCTGGGGCTCTCGGAGCAGACCGACGCCGTCTGCCTGGTCGTCTCCGAGGAGACCGGCGCCGTCTCGCTGGCCGTCTCGGGCCGGCTCCAGCACCGGCTGTCGCGCGACACGCTCCGGGCGACGCTCAGCTCCCTGCTCGGCGAGGCCCGAGCGCCGGGGCTCCAAGGGTGGTGGGGGAGCTAGCATGACCGACCTCGGCGCCACTCCCCACAGCTCGTCGGCCCGCCGCAGCCAGGCGCTGGTTCGCGCGATCCTGGCCATCGTGCTCGGGATCGGGATCTGGGTGACCCGCACGATCTCCGTCAACCCGGTGGTCGAGCGGACGGTCGAGATGCCCGTCACCGTCGTCGGCGCGGTGCCCGAGGGCATGTCCACGAAGCCCGAGCCCGACAAGGTCTCGATCACCGTGCTGGGTCCCAGCGACTCGATCGACCCCGAGCGCCTCCAGGCCGAGCTGACGGCCCAGGTCGACCCGGCCTCGATGGACGCCTCGGGCCGCGTGGTCGTCACGATCGCCGGCGATGTTCGGGGCGTCGATGTGCTCTCCATCGCGCCCGAGGTGATCTCGCTCCGCACCCTCGACTCCAAACTGGTCGCCGTGCGGGTGCGCGTGACCGGGCCCGACGCCTCGACCGTGCCCGCCCCGAAGCCGTCGCCCGCCGAGGTCAAGGTGACCGGGCCCAAGGACATCGTCGATCGCGTCAGCGTCGTCGAGGCCCAGGTCTGGGCCCCGGCTCTGCTGCGGCAGGGCTGGGACGACAGCCACTACATCCTGTTGCTCACCCAAGACAGCAAGTCGCTCGAGGCCACCGACGTCACCCTCGAGCCCAGCCGTGTCCGCGTGAACGCGACGGTGCCCTCGGTCGAGACGCCGGTGCGCGCCGTGACCTCCGGCACACTGGCCGAAGGGCTGGAGCTGGGCCGGATCACCGTCACGCCCCCCTCCGTGCAGGTCTCCGGCCCACCGGAGCTGCTCCAGTCGCTGGCGGCGGTCGAGACGGCCCCGATCGACCTCACGGGCCGCACCGGCCCGTTCGAGATCAGCACGAGCCTTCGTCCCCCCGAGGGGATCACGCCCTACCGCGAGAGCACGGTCAAGGTGTCGGTCGAGATCCGGAAGCCCTAGCGGAGCGGCGTCCGGCGCGATCGGCCGGGCGGGAAGGGAGCGGCATGCGGTTCGGCACGATGTGGCAGGGCGACACCGCCTCCCCCGGGGCGTGGGTGGCCTACCAGCGCGCACGGGGCTACGGCGCCGTCTCGATGCCCACCCACACCGAGGACCTCGACGTGCTGGACGCCTACGCCGCGGCCGCGCGCGCGGCAGGACTCGTGATCGCCGAGGTCGGCGCCTGGAGCAACCCGCTCGCCGAGGACCCGGGTGCGGCCGCCGCGGCAAGAGCCCTGTGCAAGAGTCGCCTTCACCTGGCCGATCGCGTCGGCGCGCGCTGCTGCGTGAACATCTGCGGCAGCCGGGGCGCGCAGTGGGACGGGCCCGATCCGCGCAACCTGACTGCGGAGACCTTCGATCTGGTGGTCGCCAGCGTCCGCGAGATCATCGACGAGGTAGCGCCCACCCGGTCGTACTACACGCTGGAGACCATGCCCTGGATGTACCCGGACTCGATCGACAGCTACGTGCGGCTGATCGAGGCCGTCAACCGAGAACGCTTCGCGGTACACTTCGATCCCGTGAACCTCATCTGCAGCCCGCAGCGGTACTTCGCGAACGGGGCCCTGATCCGCGAGTTCGTCACCACGCTGGGGCCGCACATCCGAAGCTGCCACGCGAAAGACATCGTCCTCGAGCCGCGGCTGACGACACACCTGAACGAGACGATCCCCGGACGAGGCGGCCTCGACTACGCCGTCCTGCTCCGGGAACTCGACCGGCTCGACCCCGAGACACCGCTCGTGACCGAGCACCTCGCGACCGAGGCGGAGTACGACGAAGCGGCGGAGGCGATCCGGGCCGTCGCTCGCGCGACCGGCGTGCCGCTCGCATAGCCGGAGCACCGGCAATCCAAACGTGGAGAGAAGCCCCCCGTGTCACAGACGCTCCTCAAGATGCTCGCCCGCTCGGCCGCCCGCAACGCCGACCGTATCGCGCTGTCCTGGATCGAGGAGGGCAAGCCCGTCTCGCTGACCGTCCACGAGCTGGTGGCGCGGGTGCGCGAGGCCGCCGCCGGCCTGCGGGCCGTTGGCTTCGAGCGGGGCGACCGCCTCGCCTCGATCGCCGGGAGTCTGCCCCAGTGGGTCGTGACCGACTACGCGGTCCTTGCTCTCGGCGGGGTCGACGCTCCGCTCTTCTCGACCCTGACCGTCCCCCAGCTCGTCGCGATCCTCGCCGACTGCGGCGCGCGCTACCTCCTGGTGAGCGGTGAGGAGCAGCTCGCGAAGGGCCTGGCGATCCGCGAGGAGCTGCCCGGGCTGACGCTGGTCACCATCGGCGGCCACCGCGAGCCGGCCGAGGGGGTTGTCCGGTTCGAGGACCTCTGCGAGCGCGGACGCGAGGCGCCGGTCTCCGAAGCCGAGTGGTCCGAGCTGGTCGACCGAGCCAGGCCGGAGGACCTCGCCAGCATCATCTACACCAGCGGCACCACGGGTGAGCCCAAGGGCGTCATGCTCACCCACCGCAACTTCTGCTCGAACGTCGAGTCGTTCGGCGGGGTCTTCCCGATCACGGCCGACGATGTGATCCTCTCGTACCTCCCCGTCTGCCACGTCTTCGAGCGCACGGTGGGCCACTACTTCCCCCTCGCCTTCGGCTGCCGGATCAGCTACGCCGAGAGCCTGCTACGGCTCCGCGAGAACCTGCGGGACGTGGAACCCACGATCATGCTGCTCGTGCCCCGCGTTGCCGAGGCCTTCCAGGACGCCATCGCCAAGCGCGTGGCGAAGGCCAAGCCGATCGAGCGCGTGCTGTTCGGCTGGGCTCTGCGGGTCGGCACCGCGCGCGTCGCGGCGGAGCAGGCGAGACGGCGCATGGGGCCGTGGCTCGGACTGCGCGCGCTCTGCGCCGAGCGGGTGGTCTGCCGCCGTGTGCGGACCTCGGCCGGGATGCGACGCCTCCGCCTTGTCGTCTCGGGCGGCGCCGCGCTCGCCCCGGAGACGGCGGTCTTCTTCCGGGCGCTCGGGGTGCCGCTGTTCGAAGGCTACGGCCTCACCGAGACCTCGCCCGTGCTCTGCGCCAACCCGATCACCGATGTGCGGATCGGAACCGTCGGTCCCGCGATCCCGGGCGTCGAGATCCGGATCGGTCCGGACGGCGAGATCCTCGCGCGTGGGCCCGGGACGATGGCCGGCTACTACGGCAAGCCCGAGATGACCGCCGAGGTGATCGACGCCGACGGCTGGTTCCACACCGGCGACGTCGGGGAACTCGATGCCGACGGTTACCTGCGGATCACCGACCGCCTCAAGGAGATCATCGTCCTCGGCAACGGCAAGAACGTTGCCCCGCAGCCGATCGAGGGCGCACTCCGCCAGAGCCCGTACATCAGCCAGGCCGCGTTGCTCGGTGACGGCAAGTCCTACCTCGGCGCGCTCGTGGCGCCCGATTGGCCCGCGGTCCAGGCCTGGGCCGCCTCCACCGGCGCCGCGCTGCCCGACGACCCCGACCAGTGGCCCGCCGATCGCGCCGTCCGGCGTCTGATCCGGCACGAGATCACCCAGCGCACCGAGGGCTTCGCCGGCTACGAGAAGGTCCACTGCTTCGAGCTGTTGCGCGAGGCCTTCACCGTCGAGTCGGGCGAGCTGACCCCCACCCTCAAGCTCAAGCGGCGGGTGATCGCCGAGCGCCACGCGGCGCGCATCGCCGCGATGTTCCGGGAGGTCGGATGACCAGCGCGGAGCGGTTCCGCCAGACGATGCGCCTCGGCGCCGCCGACCGGCCCCCGTACCTCGAAGAGGGGATCCGCGACGACGTCCTCGAGGCCTGGCGCGCGCAGGGCCTTCCCGCCGAGACCGACCCCTACGACCTCTTCCCCACCGACCGCCGCCACCGGATCGCCGCCTGCCTCGATCCGATCCCCGACTTCGGCGAACGCGGCGCGCTCGAGATCCCCGAGGCCGAGCTGGCCGACCGCCTTGCGCCCGACGCGCCGGGCCGTCTCCCCGACGACTGGCGCGCGCGAGCGCTCCAGGCGCGCGAGGCGGGCCACATCCTCGAGCTGCCCCTCCACCACGGCTTCTTCCTCGCGCACGGGGTACACGACTGGCGCCGGTTCGAGCTGCTGATCGAGGCCATGGCCGACCGCCCCGCCGAGGTGCACCGCGTGCTTGAGCTGCATACCGAGCTGGCCTGCGGACTCGTCGAGCGCGTGCTGCGGGAGGTGCAGGTCGACTTCGTCTCGTTCTCCGAGCCGATCGGCGGCAACAACGGCCCCCTGCTCGGCCCGCGCCAGTACCGCGAGCTGGTCCTCGCGCGCTACCGCCCGATCCTCGACGCGGTCCGCGAGCGGGGCGTCGAGACGGTGGTCTTCATCACCTACGCGAACGCGCGGGCACTGGTCGGCGAGGTGCTCGAAGCGGGCTTCGACTGCCTGTGGGCCTGCGAGGTCAACGCGGAGGAGATGGACTACCGCGCGCTCCGGCGCGAGTACGGGCGCAGCCTGCGGCTGATCGGCGGGATCGACCTGGACCTGCTGCGCGAGGAGGAGGAGACCCTCCGGCGTACGCTCCGGAGCACGTTGCCCCCGCTGCTCGAGGAGGGCGGCTTCGTCCCGCTCGCCGACGGGCGCGTGCGAAGCGACATCCCCTACGCGCGCTACGCCCGGTACCGCGCGCTCGTCGCCGAGATCGTCGAGGGTGTCGGGCGGCCGTGAGCGACGCCCACGGCTGGGCCGATCCCGTCCTGCTGGCCTCGGCGGCCGTCTACCTGGGGCTGGTCCCTCTCCTCGCCGCCCTCGGCACGTACCGCGACGCGCGGCGTCGAGTCTCCGCGGGCGAGGCCCTCCTGTGGGCGGTCTCGATGCTCTGCGCCTTCCCGCTCGGGTTCCCGTTCTACCTCTGGCGCGCCTACCGCAAGCCCGAGCGCGTCGTCGAGCCGCTGCCGGTGCTGCCGTGGGTGCGCGCGTTCCTCTTCCTGGCTGGCACTCTCATCGTGGTGGCGATCGCCGGCGCCGCCTGCGCCTTCGTCGAGGCGCTCGTGCTCCGGTTCGTCCCCCGATCCGCGCTGACCGAGGGCGAGGCGACCCTCCTCCTCTCGGGCCTCAGCGAGTCGCCCGTCCTCATCGCCTCGGCCTACCTCTGCCGCCGCGTTCTCGACCTCCGCCCCGCGAACACGCTCGGGACTCCACTCGTGCGCGCGGCCTGGCCGCACGCGCTGCTCGGCGGCCTCGTGGGCCTGCTCGGCCCCGCGGCGGTCCTTGGCCTCTGGGCGTGGCTCTGCCCGGTCCGGCTCGGCTGGAACCCCGACTGGCCGGGCGCCGCGGCCCCTCTGGCGCTCGCCCTGCCACTGCTGATCGCCGCGTTCAGTGAGGAGATCGCGTTCCGCGGCTACCTGCAGCGCAACTTGGCGGAGTCGTGGGGGCCGCGCGGAGCCGTCATCGTGGGCAGCCTCCTCTTCGCGGGCGCACACGGGGCGAACACCGGCGCCGGCGGGTTGGGGATCGCCAACGTCTTCCTGATCGGCCTGTTCCTGGCGCTCACCGTGCTGCTCACCGGCCGGCTCTGGTTCGCCCTCGGCTTCCACTTCGCGTGGAACTACACCCTTGGCCTGGTCCTGCATCTCCCGGTGAGCGGGCTCGAGCTGCGCGGCGCCATCGCCGTGCGGGCCGACGGCCCCGACTGGCTGACCGGCGGCGCGTTCGGCCCCGAGGCCTCGGTCGCGACGACGGCCGTCGCCGCGGTGCTCGGGCTGGTCGTCTGGGTGCTCCTCCGGCGCGCCGGCCAACACCGGGAGACGGAGGTTGGCGCCCGGACGGGCCAGCCGGAGGCGGTGGAGCAGCCAGCCGGTGACGAACCCGGTGAGGTGGCCGATGTGCGAGATGCCGTCGTGGCGGAAGAGCCCGAGCAGGTCGCGCCAGATCATCGGGGCGAGCCAGAAGATCAGGACGAACGCGCCGGCGAGCAGCTCCGGTAGGAGCAGCCACCCGGGGCCCTCTTCACGCCACATCAGGGTCAGGGCCGCCAGCAGGGCCATCGCGCAGACGGCGCCGCTCGCGCCGATCGTCGCCTGCCGCAGGATCGTGAGGACCACTCCGCCGACCGCGATGCTCGCGAGGTAGGCCAACGCGAAGCGGGCGCTCCCGGTCCGGCGCTCGAGGAAGAGGCCGCAGGGCAGCAGGAGGAGCATGTTGCCCACCAGGTGGAACAGCCCGGCGTGGACCCAGGCGTAGGTGGCCAGCCGCCAGAGCTGACCGCCCCACACCGCGTCGGGGATCAGGCCCAGGAGGTTGCGCAGCCCGGGAGCGACCCAGCCCAGCACGAGAACCACGGTGTTCGTGACGAGCAGCGCGAGCGTGACCGGCGCGACGAGGCGCTGCGAGGGCAGTGCCGGCTTTCGGGGCAGGGCGAGGTCGTCCACGGGCGATGCTCCCTTCACCAACGCAGGAGACCCGGCGCGGTGGCCGTGTGTAGCGCGATCGGTCTACTCGTCGTAGAGGGTCCGGAGTACGTCGGCCTGGCCCTGGCGCACCTGCTCGATCGGGCAGTCGTACATGTTCCACATCAGCGCGAAGATCAGCGTGCGGTCGTCGTGGGTCGTGAGATAGCCGGCAAGCGTCGAGACGCGGCTCATCCCGCCCGTCTTGGCCACCACCTTGCCCTTGAGCGGCCCCTCGGCGAAGCGGCCCCCGAGCGTGCCGTCGACCCCGCCGACCGGCAGGCCCTGCCGGAAGTCCTCCGCGTACGGCGCCGTCGCGGAGTGCTCCAGCAGCCGGACGAGCAGCCGCGGCGTCAGCAGCGAGTAGCGCGAGAGGCCCGAACCGTCGGCGAGGCGCGTCCCCTCGAGCGGCAGGCCCTCGGCTTCGAGCCACGCGCGGAGCCCCTCGATCGCGTCATCGCGCGTGTTCCCCGCGCCGGATTCGATCGCCGCGTTCCACAGCAGGAGGTCGGCGCCCAGGTTGTCGGAGACCTTCAGGGTCCTCCGCACCAGCTCGCGCACGGGGGCCGACTCGATCGCGGCCAGCTCGCGCGCCTCGGCCGGCGCGACCTCGTACCCGTCGGTCCCCTCGCACACGACCCCCCGCGCCGCGAGCTGTTCGCGCAGCACGGCCAGCGCGACGGCGCCCGGCTTCTCGATCGCGCACTCGTCCGTGTAGTCCTTGGCGTCCTCCGCGATCGTCCCGCGGAGGAGGTACCGGTCCTCCAGCGGCGGCTTCACGAGCGACACGCTCGTCTCCGCGCCTCTCGCCCCCGTCCGCACTTCGCTCGTGACCGCGAGCGCGTCCGGAGGCAGCCCGGTCGAGACCTCCGCCGGCTCGCGCTCGCGCGTCGGCCGAACGGTGAAGGTCACGCGCTGGCGGTCGATGTTGATCGCGTTCGACATCGCGCCATAGCCGTAGGGCAGATCGTCGATCGCCCAGCCCCAGGCCCACCGCGGTCCCGCGAGCCGCGAGTCGTCAGCCCGTAGCCCTCCGGCGATGCGCCGCACGCCGGCATCGGCGAGCCGGTCGGCCAGCTCGCGGTACTGCGCCCGCGTCGTGAACGGGTCGCCGCCGCCCACGAGGTACACCGGGCCCGCGAGTGTGCCGTCCGGCCCGAGCGGCTCGACGGCGCGCAGCGTTGTTCGCAGCGTCCGGTCGGCCCCGAGTTTCGCGAGAGCGTAGGAGCAGGAGAGCGTCTTCATCGTCGAGGCCGAGAGGAAGGCCTTCCGCGCGTTCGACTCGTACACCCACCGGCCGGTCGCCGGGTCGAGCACGGCGATGCCGATCCAGGCCGCGGCGAACTCGGGCCGCGCGACGATCGCGTCGAGATCGGCCTGCAGCTCCGCCCCGGCCGGCACTCCCAGCAGCAGGCACAGGACGAGAACCGTCAGGAACGCCCGCGTGCGGCGGCGGAGTGCGGGATCCCACGGGGAACGAACGTCATGCACGGGGCTGCACCTCCAGAAGGCGGGTCTGGCCTGCCCGGAAGGGGCAGACGGTTGTGGTTCCCTCGGCAGTCCAGTCGTCGAGGAGGTCGCTGACGCGCACCCGGTCCGGCCAGTCGAGCGCGGCCTCCTCGGCGCGGGGAGCGGTGATCGACACCAGCCCGCGCGCGGCGTGGACGACGTAGCCCTCGGGCGCGTAGCAGTGGACCCCGGCCGCGCGAGCCCACTCCCGGAGCAGCGACGCGCGCGAGGGCGGGACCCCGCACCAGATGAGCTGCCCGCCGTCGGCGAGAGTCCGCTCGGCACTCGCGGGCTTGCCGTCCGGGTAGCGGAGCAGACCCAGCGTCTCAGCGACCAGCCGGGGCCGGAGGAAGCCGTCGTTCGCGCAGACCCACTCGCCGCTCGCGTCGAGAACGGCGCCGCCGGCGGTGCTCCCCTCGGCCTCGAACGTGAGCGGCAGGCCGAGCAGCGCGCGGGCCGCATCGGGCTGCCACCGCTCGCGCGCGGGATCAACGGCCACGACGGTCCCCACCGCGAGGACCATCCGCCCTCCTCGCTCGAGGAGGCTGCGGAGTCGGGTCGCATCCTCGGGCAGCGGCGCGGGCGCCAGCGCGAGCGCGACGAAGCGGATGCGCTCCGGGAGGCGGTCGAGGTCGCTCAGCAGCCACACGCCGACGGGGGCGCCGGTCGCCGCGAGCGCGCGGAGCAGCTCCTTGACCGCGCGGCGGGGTTGGACGCTCGCGGCGGCGAGCCAGCCGAAGCTGGTGTCGTCGAGGACGAGCGCGATCTCCTCGGTCGGTGTGCGGTCGAGCCTGAGCGTCTCGGCGTAGACCCGCTGGTGGCGCGCGAAGGCCTCCTGGAGCCCGTCGTCACGGTGCCACGAGGACATCAGGCTGAACTTCTGCGCGAGGCATCCGTGGACGGCGTCGTACCCGAGCACCCGCTCGTGCATCGCGATCGCGCCGGCGCGCGGATCGGCCGGGTCGTACTCCACATGCCACAGCAACGGGTGGAGCCAACTGAACAGGTCGTTCTCGACGCAGAAGAGCTTGCCGTGGGCAAGGATGCTCTCCATCGCCGAGACCGGTCCGATGTAGCCATCGGGGAAGGTCCGGTAGTCGAGCAGCGGCACGCCGGCCAGGAAGTCGAGGTGCGGGTCGGCGAGGAGTCTCGTGAGCGGCATGTGGCCCGCGGTCGCCTGCCGCGGCTCGCCGGCCAGCTCGACGACGTAGGCGAGGAAGGCGCCCACGAGCGATCGGCCGTCGGTCTCCTCCTTCACGACGCGTGCGAAGCGCCCTACGACCTCGGCGTGGAGGTCGGTGTAGTAGCGCTGGTAGGCCGCGACGCGCCGGCCGGTCTCGGTGTCGGGCAGGAGGTCGAAGCCGGTGGGGTTCCGCTCCGCCGCACCGGGGATCGGCTCCGTGATCTCGCTGCCCGCGAGACCGTTCGCCGTGAGCCACGCGCGGAAGCGAGCCTGGTTCGGCGGGCTGTAGTCGGCGAGGCGGCCGTCGTTGCAGCCCCAAGCGAACCACTCCTCGGTCACCTCGCACGAGAGCCAGAAGCCGATCAGCCGCTCGGCCCACGGGCGGCTCCGGCAGTACCGGATCACCGAGCGGACGGCCTCCTCCTGCGCCGTCTGCCAGACCTCGGAGGCGATCGAAGGCGCCGGGTAGGCGGCGGCCTCCTCCCAGGCGATCCGCCGGCCGTTGACCTCGACGAGGGCCGCCTCCGACCGGTGGGCCTCGAGCCAGAAGGGTGGCATCGCGAGCGAGAGCCGGAGGGTGAGGTAGGCGTCCGGGTTCGCCGTGAGACAGAAGCCGACCCGCTCCTCAAGCTGGCCGAAGTCCCACTCCTCCGGGCCGATGCGGTTCGGGAGGTCGCACGCCGCGTAGACGTGCGCGCCGCAGGCGAGCGGGATGCACGGGACGTTCACGCCGTGCCGCGCGAACTCGCTCACGTTGCCGGGCTGGAACTCGTACGAGGAGTAGCCCCACCAGGGGAAGGGCGCACCGTTGACGATGCAGGTGGGCCTGCCGTTCACCTCACGCCGCTCCGCGTTCGGGAGCTGCCGCTCCACGGGGCCGTCGATCGTCACGCGCGCCTCAGGCCCCTCGGCCCGGTAGCCGTCGACGACGAGGCCCACGGTGAGGCTCTCCCCCGCGAGGTGGAACGGCACCCGGGCGATCGCGTGGCTCACGGCGCCCGTTCGGCGGAGGCCGGCGCACTCCTCGACCGTGAGGCGCTCGCGCCACAGCACCCAGGGCTCGCGCCGGAACTCGAGATCGACGCTCTCCGCGTCCTCCGGCACCCGGGCGCGGAGGGTCACGGCCCCGGGCTCGTCCGTTCGCAACCGGGTGGGGAGGGCGATCCCGTACACGAGCGCCCCCTCGGCGTAGGGGTACTCGACCCGAAGATCGGCGTACTGCACCTCGTGCTCGCGCCCCGGCGCGAAGCCCTCGGTCTGGAGGACGAGCGCGTTCATCGGGAAGCGGGGCTCGGCGTGGTCGCCCGGGGTCATCGCGAAGCGGTCGGCCCAGAGGAAGCGCAGCTCGGCCTCGGCCCCCGCCGGCGCCTCCTGTGGCCCGCCGAAGACCCAGGTGATCCCGACGTTCTCGCTGACCGGCCACCAGGGCGCCTCGGGGGCGAGGAGCGAGAGCTTGAGCGGCCGGTCGCCCCGGTTCCGAACGCGGAAGCAGACTGCCGTCGGAGGCCGCCGGAGCCGCTCCGAGAGGCTGAGCGGGGCGCTGGTCACGTCGCGCGGGTTCACGAGAAGCCGGACGAAGCGCTCCTCGCCCTCCCGTCCGAGAAGCAGCTCGTGGCGCTCGAAGTGGGCTGCGCGGCCGATGGGCTCCGTTGCGGCCGAGCATCCCGCGAGGGTCTCGAAGGCCCGCAGCCGGTCGACCGCCGGGCGGGAGAAGGCGTCATCCGGGTAGACGGCCTCGGGTGGGCGCCCCTGAGCCCCCGCCCGACCGGGCCCCAGGAGCAGCGCCCCGAGCCCGGCCGCGCCGGCCGCCTGCACGAACTCCCGCCGCGTCACCCCGCGCGCGCTCGGCCGCATCGTCCGCTCCCTCCGCCGCCCGCACCCCGGAGGGCTCATTCGGAGCGAGGGCCGAGAGCCCTGCGCGGCCCGGCGCAAGCCCTGCCTCGCCGGACTCCCTCGCGGCCCGGTTACCGCGTGAGCCGGATGCGCCAGACGTAGCGCGCCGGATCCGTCGGAGGGGGCAGTGGCGCGCGGCCGTACAGCGCGGCAAGCGCATCGGCTACGAGCGGCGTCACCAGCTCGCGCGGCGGGTCGAAGCCGCCGATCCGCCAGAGCCACCCCCAGCCGCCGAGGCGGTAGCCGGCGACGTAGTCGCGGCCCTCGGAAGCGACGAGCGTCTCGTGGGCCGGTGAGGAGCCTGCCTGCGCCGCGCGGTTCGTGGCGGCGGGGTGGCTCCCGACCAGCTCCCGGACGGGCGGCGTCAGAAGCTCCCCCCCCAACGGCGTCACCTGGAGCGGCACGGGCGGAGCGTCGACCGCGTCGCCGGCGGGCTGGATCCCGTAGCGCCCGAGGCCCGAGGGTCCGAGCGGCTCGGTCGCCCAGCTCCCATCCGGCTGCAGGCTCCGCGCCTGGTAGAGCGAGTAGCCCGCGACCTCCCACCAGATCCCGCCCTGGCGGACGTAGGCGCGGAGCGCCCCGAGCATGGCCTCGCCATCGAGTCCCTCGGCACAGGGGAGCACCTCGCCGTAGGGGTTCACGACCGCGAACCAGGTCGAGGGGCCCTCGGCCAACGCCCGGCGCAACGCGGCCGGGGTCGCGATGGCCTCGACGGACAGCCCGGCCGCCCGGAGGGCGGGGCTCGCGGAGAGGTCGGCGATCCAGTCCTCCGGCCCGAACCGGATCCAGCTCGGCTGGAGCCCGGCCATGGAGAGCACCCCGACCTTCGTGGGCCTCCGGTCGGCGGGCCAGTCGCGCGGCGCAAGTGACGCAAGCTCGGCCGGGGGTGTGAGCGGGGCGTCTCCGGCGCGATGGCCCGTGCGGACGTGCAGCGTCGTCCCCTCCACCCGAGCGGTGAGGCCCTCCGGGGCCTCAGTGGCGCGGGCGCCGTCCCAGCCCTCGGGCATCGGCGCGCTCGCGACCGCGTCCTGTGGGGCGTGGAGGGTCACCAGGAGGCCGCCGTCGGGCTGCTCCTCGCGGACGTACCACTGCTCGCCCTCGTCGGCCGCGAGGCCACCGGCCTCGACGCCCGGCGCCGTCACCCGGTAGCCGTAGGGCGCGAGACGGACTTCCTCGAACGACCGCGGCTCGGCGGCAGTGTTCGCGACGACCGAGACGTCGCCGTACCGCGAGCGCAGGAGCGCGATGTCGGCCAGGTTCGCCGGGTCGTCGCGCGGGATCGAGAACGCGTCGAGAGCGACTCCCGTGTAGCGCGAGCAGACCGCGCGCTGGAGCGTCGCGAGCCACTCGATCCAGTCGCGCGTGGGGCCGTCGCGGAGCGCCCCCGGGGTCGCCACGAAGCTCATCCCGTAGCCGAGGCCGAGCGTCCACGCGAGCATCTCGGGCCCCGTGACGAACTGGCCGAGATCGTGGTGGATCATGGCGACGGAGTCGTGGCCGAGGAACTGCGCGAGCGGGTAGGGCTCCCACGTGCCGGCTGGAAAGCGCTCCCGGTAGAGCCGCAGCCCGGTCATCGCGCTGCGGGTCGGCGGCGTGAGCCCCCAGGTCATCCCGCAGAACTGCGACTCGTAGGCGAGGATCCGGTCCCAGCCGTTCTCGGTCGAGAGCGGAGCGCGTCGCGAGTCCTCATCGACCATCGAGATCAGGCCCTCGGTGTAGGCGTCGGGTCGAGGCGAGCCTTCGTTGGTGTCGTAGACCCACCCGCGCGCCCCGCACTGGTCCTGGAAGAGCACGCCGACGGGGTACCCCTCGGTGAACTGCCGGACCGTTCGGCGATTGGCCTGCTGCACCTCGGGCCGCCAGAAGGTGATCGTCCAGCCGTCGTTGGCCGCGTACTGCTCGTGGTAGGGCGTGCCCTCGAGGCTCCGCGCCAGGGCCCCCTCGCCCTTCTCGGCGAACGTCGGGCCCCGTGGATGGTCGCACCACCACGTCGGGTTCGTGTAGGGCATGAAGAACAGGCCCCGCGCCTCGCACGCCTCGACCACGCGGCGCAGGTCCTCGGCGCTCCCGAAGCCGGGGTTGGGCGGGAGATGGTCCGGGTACTGCTTGTCGAAGCCGCCCATCAGGTACGAGGTGTTGTGGAAGAGCAGCGGGGCGGGAAGGCGGGGGATGTCGGCGAGGGCCTCGCGCGCGTTGCCGTGGTAGAGCAGCAGCAACGACTGGCGGAACGCCTCGAGCCGGTCGGGCGCGATCTTCTCGGAGAGCGGCCGCGTGAGCCGGTTCGCCCGCGCGTAGCGGCGCAGCGCCTCCTCCGGCTCCCGGCCCGGGTCGAGACGGACGGTGGGCGAGGTCCAGCTCGCGCCCGCGGCGACGTAGGGCCGGAAGCTCCGCTGGCAGAAGGCGCCCAGCGCGTCGCGCCCGCAGCTCAGGCTGCCGGGGGTGAACACCTTCGTCGGGTCGCTCGCGCCGGCCCAGGGCTCCCAGTCGCGTGGGGCGACCCGGTAGAGCGCCGCCGCGCCGCCGGTGGTCTCGAGGAACTGGAAGTCGGCGAAGCCGGCCGGGTAGTTCATCGCGTAGCTCAGGGCGCGGGCGGGGCGGAGTGCGTAGAAGAACGGGTACCCTCCGACCTCGACCCAGCAGCCTCCGGTCCGGACGTAGTCGCCGATCGCCGCCACCGCGTCGGCCATCGCGAGACCTTCGGGCAGCGGGAGCCCCTCGCCGTAGGGGTTGATCGCGGCCGTCAGCGGGTGCGCGCCATCGGCGAGCAACCCGAGCAGCTCCGCGGGCGAGGAGACCTCGAGGATCTCGGCCCTCCGCGCCTGCATGGTGGGCGAGCCCCGCAGCGCCGTGAGCCAATCGCGGACGGCGACGTCGCACCACGAGCCGCGCTCGGAGCCGGCGGGCACGACGAGGACCGCGATGCGCGGCGTGGCCTCGCCCGCGCGGGCAACCGCCTCGAGCGCGGCGACGACCGCCTGCAGCGCGAGGGCCGCGTGGTCCGGGCGGACGATCCCCCCGAGGCGGAGCAGGAGGCCCGCGCCCCGCAGGTGCGAGCCGGAGAGCCACGGGCCGTTGGCCGTGTCGATCAGCACCACGTCGGCCTGGTCGGGACCCGGCGGACGGTTGGCGATCACCCGCGCGCCCTCGATCCGGCCGGCCAGCTCCGCCCCGAGCACCTCGCGGCCCTGGTCGGTGACGCGGGCCGGGGTCGGTGGGTCATCGACCGGCCGCTCGACGAGACCGCCCCCGGCGAGCGCGATGTACCCGGCGGGGCCCGCGGCTTCCGGCGCCCAGCCCGTCGGGTTGTCGGCGGGCTGCTCGAGGAAGAAGCCACGATGGAAGAGCGTCCCGACCGACTCGTTGGCGTTGGCGGGGCTCACGAACCGTACGACCTCCTCGGCGGCGAAGCGCAACCGCGCGGGGAGGTCGAACCCGAGGACCACGCCGTCGCGTGGGGAGAGCGTCGCCCGAAGGTCGAGGCCCTCCGCCGAGGGGAGGACGGAGATCGTCACCGCGAGGTCCGGCGCCGCGTAGGCAAGGCGCAGGCCCTCGCCCTCAGCGGTCGCCTCGAGCGTCCCGCCGGCTTCCAGCAGCCCGCGCGCGGTGACGATGCGGCCGTCGGCCAGCAGCACCGACCACAACCCCTCGGATCCCGTCGCCAGAACGCGTCCCCCACCGGGGCCCGTGAGGACCAGGGCGCCGTCGGTTTCGGAGACGGTCGCCTCGTAGCCGCCGAGGGTGAACGTCGCGGCGCGGGCGCCGCAGGCGAGAAGAGGAAGGAGCAGGAAGAGCGCCGCGCGCGGGAGTGGGTGTCTCATGGGTGGGGTTTCGGGACGGCGGGCGCGAGGCCTTCGTCGGCCGCGGCGGCAGGTCCCGGCGGGTCGGTGCGGGAAGCAGCCGTCCCTCGAGAGAGGGAGGCACGACCATGACCCGCGAGATCGCCTGGGAGCAGTACCTCGACCGCGTCTTCGGCTGCTGGCTCGGCAAGTGCGTCGCCGGCACGATCGGCGCGCCGTACGAGGGGATGAAGCAGCTTCTTGGCATCCCCTTCCGCCCCGAGCTGCTCGAGAAGGTCCTCCCTAACGACGACCTCGACCTGCAGGTACTGTGGCTGAGCGTGCTGGAGGAGCGGGGCACGGCGTTCACCGCTGACGACCTCGCTGAGGCGTTCGCCACGCGCTGCCCCTACGCGCCGGGCGAGTACGCCGTCTTCATGAAGAACCATGCCCGAGGGCTGCGTCCGCCGCTCACCGGTTCGTTCAACAACCACTACTACCGCGAAGGGATGGGCTGTCCGATCCGCTCCGAGATCTGGGCGTGCATCGCGCCGGGCGACCCGGCTCTCGCCGCCGACTGCGCCTCGAAGGACGGGATCCTCGACCATGCGGGCGAGTCGGTCCACGCCGAGCGGTTCCTCGCCGCCGCCGAGGCGCTCGCCTTCGTCGATCCCGACCTCGATCGCTGTCTCGATGGCGCGATGGCCTACATCGCTGGCGATTCGCGCATCGCCCGGCTGATCGCCGATGCCCGCGCTTGGTGCCGCGAGGAGACCGACTGGCGCGTGGCGCGCGAGCGAATCCTCGCCGAGTACGGGCATCCCGACTGCACCAACCTCTTCCAGAACATCGGGATCACGCTGCTCGCGCTCCACTACGGCCGGGGCGACCTGATCGAGACGACGATGATCGCGCTCAACTGCGGCTTCGACACCGACTGCACCTGCGCGACGGCGGGGGCGTTCCTCGGGATCCTCCAGGGGGCGCGGGCGCTCGTCGAGCGCCACGGCGTCCGCGACCATGGCTACAAGCTCGACGTCGACGCCCCGCGCCGGTCAGACCGCCTGCTCGACCTCGCCGAGGACACCTGCCGGATGGGCCTCGTCTTCGCGCCCCGCAACGCGGCGGTGCGGATCGTGGGCGGGCCCGAGGTCACGCCGCCCGCGGTCGAGCAGCCCACGGTCGAGATCGCCATCGACTACGGCGGCGCGCCCGCGATCGGGCTCGGCGAGTCGAGGACGCTGAGCTTCCTGCTGCACAACTACGCGACCGCGTCGATCGCCGGCCGGGTGCGCCTGCGCGGGCCGAGCGACTGGCGCTTCACGACCCAAGCCGCCGACCTCGTGCTCGCGCCGGGCCACACGACGGCCTGGGCTGTCGGGGTGACCGTCCCGGCCGACGTCGACGCGCTCGCCGAGGCCAACCGGCTCGCGGTGGAGTTCGCGCCCGTGGAGGGCGACCCGGTCCGGGAGTCGTTCGGTCTCGTCGGCGCTCAGCTCTGGCGCGTCTGGGGGCCGTACTGGGCGAACCGCGTCGAGGTCCCGCCGCTCGGCCCCGATGAGACCTACTGGGCCGCGGTCACGGCCGGCGCGGCCGACGAGAACGACACCCTCGATCGCGTTCGCGACTACCACGTCTCCGCGTTCGTGCAGGAGGACCGCGAGCATCTCCCGATGGTGACCCTCCCGTGCGTGCCCGGCGGCAAGCTCGTCTCGCTCCCCGAGGACCGCTTCACCGTGAGCGACCTCTTCGGCTGGCAAGGCCCGTGCGTCGCCTACCTCACCCGCCGGCTGCTCTGCCCGGAGGAGCGCACCATGTGCCTCCAGATCGGCCACTCCGATGCCTTCGAGCTGTGGCTGAACGGGGACAAGCTGGTGGAGCGGACGGAGACCCTGTGGTGGACCAACGAGAACGTCCACCTCGTGAACGTGCCCTTCCGCGCGGGCGAGAACGTGCTGGCGCTCCGGCTCGTTCGGCGCGGGGCCGAGGCCCAGTTCAGCCTCGCATTCAGCCGGGGAGGTACCTGCACGCACCACTACGCCGATCTGGGCTCGGCCCGGCCGTAAGCCGCTGGGGACACGAGGGAACCCCTACGCCTCCCGTAGGCCCTCGTACATCGCGACGAGGTTCGCGACCGGCACCTCGGGCAGGATGTTGTGGACCTGCTGGAAGACCCAGCCCCCGCCCGGCGCCCAGACGCGTGCCAGCTCGCGTACGTGATCGCGCACCTGGTCGGGCGTGCCGCGCGGCAGGACCCGCGTCGTGTCGCATCCGCCGCCCCAGAAGGTCAGGTCGCGGCCAAACTCGCGCTTCAGCTCCGCCGGGTCCATGCCGCGACACGAGATCTGCACCGGGTTGATCGCGTCGAGCCCGGCCTCGATCATCGTCGGCAGCAGCGCACGCACGCCGCCGCAGCAGGGGAGCATCACCTTCACGTCGGCGAGCCGCTTCGCCTGTTGCCAGAGTTGGGCGTGGCGCGGCGCGAAGACGCTGCGGTACATCGCCGGCGAGATCAGCGGGCCGCCCGTGCCGCCGAGATCGTCGCCGAACAGGATCACGTCGATGTGGTCGCCGACCGTTCCGAGGAAGTGCTCGAGGTTGTCGAGGTGCATCGCGAGGATCCGGTCGAGGAAAGCCTCGGCCCGCTCGGGCTCGCCGGCCAGCATCGCGAGGAAGCCATCGATCCCGTAGAGGAACGAGCCCAGCTCGAGCAGGTTGCCGCCGAACAGGCCGATGACCGCCCGGTCGGTCGCGTCGCGCAGACGCTGGGCCCCCTCATGGAGGAGCACCTCCCCGCCGGGCCCGTCCACGAGCGGTCCGGGCGGGGAGGCGACGGCGGTCCACATGCACTCGCCCATCGCCGTCGGGATCGCCTCGAGGTCGTCCCCGTCGGCGAAGGGCCAGTGGACCTGCTCGAAGTAGTAGGCGCCATCGGGCATCCGGGCGATCGCGCGTCCGGTGGCCGAGCGGATGACCCAGCCCTCTCCCTCCCGCTCCGGCGCCGCCCACTTGGGCATCCGGCACGGGGTTCCGTCGGGCAGCTCCCAGTCGACCCAGTGCGCCTCGCTCCGCGCGAACGCGCGGCCCAGCTCGACGGTGTCGACGCCCAGGAGATCGAGGACGTCGTCGTCGACGATCGCGAGCTGCTGGACCGGGTCGTACACGTGCGGCACGCGCGGCGGGAGCCCGAGCGCGGCGCGCAGCTTCGGGTAGGCGACGGCGCTGATCCCCGAAGAGCGGTGGCCCGACAGGTCGATCGGGGCTCGGTCCGGCTCCCGGTGGTCCAGACTGGCGAGGACGCGCTCGCGTCCGGTCATCCGAGCCCCTCCCTCGCGTGCGGCCGCGCTACTCCTCCGGGAACAGCGCCATCACCGCGTCGGCGAAGAGCTTCATCCCGCGCTCGTCCGGGTGGTTGATCGTGTTCATCTCGTAGGTCATGTAGGGAATGCCCTCGCGCCAGAGGTGGCCCCAGCGGAGCGACGCGTCGGCGAGCGCGACGGCGTGGCGTGGAGCGAACTCGCGCAGCCCCTGCACGTAGGGCCGCGGATCCTGGTCGATCTCGCGCTGGCGCGTGAGGCCCATCCAGTCCGGCCGGACGTAGTGCGGCGTGAGGATGATCCATTCGGCGCCGATCGCCTCGAAGTCCGCGAGGATCTGCGCGTACTGCGTCTCCACCCCGGCCGGGTCGAGGTAGGCGTCGTTGACGAACTCGCTGATGATGAGATCCGGCTTCTTCGCGAGCACCTGCTCCTGGTAGTTATACTCGCTGCCGGGCGGCTCGGCGAGGAAGGTCGAGATGTTGCGGCCCCCCCACGCGACCGTCGTCAGCTCGATGTCGGCCCCGGGGAAGCGGGCTCGAAGCTGTGCCACGAGCTGCTCCTGCCAGCGGTTGCGCTCCCAGTCCGGAACGTAGGTGCCGACGGTCACACTGTCGCCCCAGGCGAGGATCCGCAGCGTCTCGCTCGAGCGCAGCTTCTCGACCGCGCGGGGGACGAGCTGCTCAGCCACGCTCGGCGTCGTCGCGGCCGGCTCCGGGTAGCCCTCCTCGAGGATCGGGAAGAGGCAGTCGTCCGTGAGCTGCGGGATCCGCCACTCGAGCCAGACGTTCGCGAGGCGCCAGGTTCCCTCGGCCAGCGCCGGCGGCCGCGGGTTGTTGATGTGCGGGACGCCGGTGACGACCGAGAGGTTGCCCTCCCCATCGACCGCGATGCTGTCGAGCCGGCACAGGCCGTGGCGGTAGCTGAGGAAGACCGGCAGGCCCTCCGCGATCGCGCCGCCCTCGATCCGGCCCAGGCTCCCCCAGGAGGCGTCGATGGTGTAGTCGACGCCCTCGGCGAAGACCCGGGCGCCCTCGCCGGCGGCGTCCTTCACGGTGAGGCTGCCCGGCTCGTACGCGCCGGGCGCGCTCGTCTCCTGCGTGAACACGCCGGGGAGAGGCCGGCCCTTGGCCCACGGCGCTCCCTGCGGATTGAAGACGGGCAGGCCCTCGAGACGCTCGTCGGTGACTGTCACCAGCGTCGCCGGCTCGATCGCGAGCACCGCGGCCTCGCGCACGGTGATCGACCGGCCGTCGATCTCGACCGTGCCGGGCTCGACCCGGACCGACCACTCGCCGGCCAGTGAGAGCGGGAGGCTGCGCGGGGCAGCGAAGAGGACCTGCAGGAGCGACGAGACGGCCAGCCATTCCATAGCGCCAAGATCCCTTCTCGAGGACGCCCAACGCGCTAGCGGCGCAGCAGGCGCAGAACCAGGTTGCCGAGCAGCGTCAGCACGACGCTTGCGAGCAGCGATGTCGTGAGCGGAACGACCAGCGTCATCCCGGGCCGCCGGATGTGCAGGTCGCCGGGCAGGCTCCCGAGGGGCAGCCCGCACCGGCTCGCCAGCAGCACGAGGCCGCCGAGCGCGAGGAGGCTCGCTCCGACGAGGCAGATCAGCTTACCGGCCGAGGCCAGATCCACCGGAACGGCCGCCCTTCCCCGCGCCTAGAAGAACAGGAAGTAGCGCGGCACCCACTTGCGGTACTCGAGGTACTCCTCGCCGCCCTCGCGCTCGAGGAACGCCTCCTCGGCCTCGATCCACCGGATCATCGCGAGGATGCTGACGAAGGCGGCCAGGGCGAACAGCATGTAGGCCGGCGCGTCGGCCACGCCCATCGCGAGCAGGCCGAGCAGCATCAGGCACCGCCCCGTGAGGATCGGGTTGCGCGAGTACGCGTAGGCCCCGCTCCGGAGCAGCACGCTCTCGTCGCCGCCGCGCGAGTACGCGCCCGCCACGAGGACGAGGCCGCCGACCAGGACCCCGATCAGGCCGAATGTGAAGCTCCAGCCGGAGTGGATCGGGACGAACACGGCGAGGAGCACGAGGGTCGCCTCCAGCAGGCTGCGCAGCCGCAGGAGCGCGGCCCCGTCCTCGCCGAGGTGCTCGAGCAGCTTGGGCTCGACGAACGGGCGCTTGCCGCGGCCCGCCACGTAGAACGCGACGGCAGCCGCCACGTAGCACAGGACCATCGGAAGCCAGAGATTGGACCACCCTACCATCGCGCGGTCACCCACCTCTCGACGCGCCCGAGCGCCCCGCTGGCGCCGGACCTGCCGAGGGGGTTCGCCCGCGGGTGGGCGGGTCCCTGCCGCGGCGGGGCAGGAGTCCGATCTCCCTTCCCGAAAGCGGCAGAGGGTCGGTGCGGGCGGGGAGGGGCGAGGAGGATGCCGATGCAGCGAACCCGCTACGGTGCGCGGCTGGTGGCCGTGCTGGCCCTCGCCTGCCTGGCCGGGTGTGTGACCACCACCGACGCGCCCGCGATCTCGGTCTCGGCCGAGGCTCTGGACTTCGGCACGACAGAGACCGAGTTGCCCCTGGTGATCGGGATGGCAGGCGACCGGAGCGAGCAGATGCGGTGGAGCATCTACGGGCTCCCCGCCTGGGCCCACGCCTCGCCCTCCGCGGGCTGTGGCACCTGCGTGGTGGCGATCACCGTCACGCGGACCGGCTGCAACTGCCCCGCGGGCGAGCGCAACGCAACGATCCTGGTGGAGTCGACGGCGGGCACGCGCAGTGTCCACCTGCACGCCGTCGCTCCGGAGTAGGGGAGGCGCCTCGATGACCGCGCGTCCGCTTCGCACGGTGCTCCGCCTGTGCGCCCTCGCGGCACTCGCCGGAGCCGTCGGCTGCTCGAGTCTCACGACGACCACGCCCGCTCTCACCGTCGGCCCTCCGGCGCTTGACTTCGGCCGGAGCGCGACCGACCTCCCGCTCGGCCTGCAGCTCGCGGGCGACCGCACCGAGCAGATGCGCTGGCGGGTGGTCGAGACACCCCCCTGGGCGCAGGTCTCGCCGGCCGAGGGCGCGGGCAGCGCGCTGCTGACGGTCTCCGTCCGGCGCACGGGCTGCGGGACGGGCGACCAGGAGGGCATCGTGCGGATCGAGGGCCCGGGCGGGACGACGACCGTTGCCGTCCGCATGTTCGTCGGCGGAGGCTGACGGCACTAGCCGCGCCCCCACGTGCTGGGGGCCTCACCCGGGAAGCTCGCGCACCCCATCCGAGCCGCTCGCCATATCGCGCAGGCATCCCACCTGTGCGAGGCAGACGAGTGCAGGAGGCGGAAGCCTCACAGCCAAGACGAGCGAGCGGGCTTGCACGCTGGCGCCTTTCGGCGTCCTGGGGGTTGGTGGCGCATGCGGAGCGGAGACCGGGTCAGCACACACTGGTGGGTACCGTGGAGCGCTGTCTGGGGATGCCTCGGGCTGCTCTTGTGCCTGGGGGGCATCGCGGTCGGCACCTTCTGTCTGGGCGTTCCGCATCTGGGTCCCGTGTGGCCCTGGAGCCTGTGCGCGCTCCTCGCGCTTGTCTTCGTCTACGCGGGTCTGCGCCTGGTCGTCGTCGGCCCGCGCCTGCGGGTGCTCAGCAACTTCGTCTGGACCACGCTGAAGGCAGCCGATCTCGGCTGTGTCCGCATCCGCGATGAGGCCTCGAGGGGACACTTCCTGCACCCATGGTCGCGGTCCTGCC
>CAZRDB010000045.1:10824-29257 GCA_964598695.1 uncultured Armatimonadia bacterium | reverse complement strand
CGCTCCCTCCTTCGAGGTGCTCGATCTCGTCGACGGCCTCCTAGTTCGGAGCGCCCTGCACGGTCTCACTCCGACCGCCCTGACCGCAGCGGGCATCGCCTCCGCCGGGGATCTCTGGAAGCTCGCGCAGGTGGCGCCGCGTTCGCTCTCGCAGATCCTGATGAAGCTCGCCCACGGGCAGTTCGTCACCACCGTACAGCACGCGGGGCTCGACGAGTTCGGCGAACACCTCGACAAGATCGCGAACCGGCTGGCCTACAGCCTGATCGTCTCGGCCAGCATCGTCGGCTCGTCGATCCTCGTCCAGGCCGAGGTGGGCCCCAAGCTGCTCGGCGTCTCGCTGTTCGGGATCGTCGCGTTCGGCGTCTCCGGCGTCCTGGGCGGCGTGCTGCTGTGGAACATCCTCACCAGTGGGAGGCTGAAGTAGCCGTGACCGAACGGGTGGACGGGGAGACCAGGGGGATCGGCGCCGCGCCGACGCGCGGCGGCCTGGGCCTTGGCTGCTGGGTCGCGATCGTCCTTGTGGCCGCGCTGCTCGCGCTGGTGATCCCCGCCCTCGCACGGGCCGGCCGTTCGGCCTACCGAGAGGCCGCCGCCCAGCGCGCCGCCGAGGACGTCGAGCGCGACGCGCGCCGGATCGCCGCGGCCGTGGAGGCCTACCGAGCCGACACCGGGCGGCTGCCCGCCTCGCTCGAGGAACTGACTGCCGAGGCGGCCCAGGGGCAGGCCGGGGGCGCGTGCCTCGAGACGGTGCCCCCCAACCCTGCGAGCGGGCGGCCGGAGTGGACCTACGACCCCGCGCGGGGCACGGTCACCGACCCCACGGGCACCTGGACCGGCGCGGCACTGGCATCGGATGCCTCGGTGGGCGCCGCGCCCATCGACCAGGGCCTGCTGCCCCCCGTCCGTGGCGGCGCGTGGGGCGGCGACGGGACCGAGGAGTATTCGCCGGTTCCGCCGCGCGCCGGCAGGAAGTGGGTGTTCGTCTACGCCTTCCGCACGCGCGACGAATCGGTGCGCTCCGACCTGCGGGTGCTGGCGAACGCTCCGCCCGAGGCCGAGGTGGTCGGCGTCCTGCTGCCGCCGGAGAAGGAGGGCCAGGTCGAGCGGCCCTTCGGTCCCGCCGACGCGATGGCCGCCATGCAGGCAGGGCGGCCGTTCGGGATCATCGACGCGCGCCGCGACGCCTCCGCCTTCCTCGCTGCGGCGGGGATCGAGGGCACTCCCGTGCTGTTCGTCTGCGACGAGCGGCTGCGCCGCCGCGCCCGGCTCGCTGGGGCCCTACATGCCGAGGACCTCACGAAGCTCCTCGAGCAGATCGAGGCCCATCGGCGCGCCCTCCACCTGGGGCGCTGACCCCTACTCGACCTGCACCAGCACGCCGTCCGGCAGCCCGCGCTGGCGTGTGCGGGGCGAGACGTACCGGCAGATCCCGCCCGCCTCGAGCGACTCCTCCCGGAGTTGGTCGCGGAACCGGGGGTGGGCGATCGCGCAGAGGGCCGGCATCCGCTCGCCGAGGGCCAAGCCGGTGAGCCGGACGATCCCGTACTCCGTCACGACGTAGGCCGGGTCGGCGGCATTGACCGTGATGTTCATCCCCGCAGGGTGGAGGCAGGTGATCTTGGAGCGGGTCTCGCCGTGCTTCTCGTAGGTCGATTCCAGCGCGATGATCCCCTTGCCCGGCTTCCCGGTGGGGCCGACGAAGGCCGCGCCGCGCATGAAGTCGCACTGGCCGCCGTAGCCGGAGTAGATCCGGTGCGCGGCCAGCGAGTCGGCGAACACGCTGCCGTTGAGGTCGACGCCGATCGCGCTGTTGATCGCCACCACGTCGGGGTTGGCGGAGATGTTGCGCGCGTCGTTCGTGTAGGCGTTGGGCCACCCCTGCACCGAGGGGTTGTCGTGGATGTACTCATAGAGCTGGCGGGTGCCGAGGAACAGCCCGGCGACGGAGTAGTCGCGGTTGATCGCCTTGCGCCGGTTGTTGATCACCCCGGCCAACTGCGCCCGCATCAGGCTCTCCGTGTACAGCTCGGTGTGCACCCCGAGGTCCTTGCGGCCCAGCTCCATCGCCATCGCGACGGCCGCGTCCGGCACCGCGCCGATCCCGACCTGCAGGGTGCTGCCATCCTCGATGAGGTACTCGGCGATCAGCTCGCCGATCCGCCGCTGGCTGTCGTTCCACGCCGCGGGGGGGGCCTCGGGGATCGCCTCGTCGACCTCCACGACGTAGTCGATCTCCTCCTCGCGCACGAACGCGCTCCCGTGGGTGAAGGGCATGCGGGGGTTGACCTGGGCGATCACGATGCCCCCGTGGCGGCGGATGGAGGCCAACGCCTCCGGGGCGGCCTCGACCGAGGCGCCCAGGCTGTAGCAGCCCCTGCGCGGCGGCGAGACGTGGAGCAGCCCCACGGTGGGCTCGCGCTCGACGACCATCTCGGCATACCGGGAGAGGTGGCAGGGGTGGTAGAAGCCGCGTCCGCTGTTGACGGCCTCGCGCGCGTTGGCGCCCATGAAGAAGGCGCGGTGCACGAACGCGCGCTCCAGCCCCGCCGCGAGGTGCGGCGCGGCCCCGATCGTGAGGAGGTGGATCATCTCGACCCCCTCGAGGTCCGCTCCTCGCTGCGCGAGCGCCTCCAGCAGAACCGCGGGGTTGTTCGCGTTGGAGTGCACCCAGACCACGTCGAACGACCGCACGTGCGAGACCGCTTCCTGCGCGCTCACTTGCTTCGGCATCGGGCTCCTCCGGATCGGACGGGTCCTCCGTCGGCGCGCCATCCCCCATACGCCCGCCATGGCCTTCGGACGACGGTGCGCGGAGTCCTCTCTCCTGGGGGCCCGAGACGTTGCGGAGTCGGGGGGAATGCGGTACTGTCTCGCAAGCCCTCCGGCCCAGCGGCGGCTCGAGGGCACACCGCGAAGACAAGGGGTGTCGACCCATGCACAAGCTCGTACTGCTCCGACACGGCGAGAGTGTCTGGAACAAGGAGAACCGCTTCACGGGCTGGACCGATGTGGACCTCTCCGAGAAGGGGCGCGAAGAGGCTCGTCAGGCCGGCGCCGTCCTGCGCGAGGCCGGGCTTGCGTTCGACATCGCCTACACCTCTGTCCTCAAGCGCGCGGTCCGTACGCTCTGGACCGCGCTCGACGAGATGGACCTCATGTGGATCCCCGTCATCAACACCTGGCGTCTCAACGAGCGCCACTATGGCGCCCTCCAGGGGCTCAACAAGTCGGAGACCGCCGCGAAGTTCGGCGAGGAGCAGGTGCTCGTGTGGCGCCGCAGCTACGACATCCCGCCTCCGCCGCTCGAGAAGGGCGATGAGCGCTACCCGGGCGCCGATCCCCGCTACGCCGACCTCTCCGAGGAGGAGCTACCGCTCACCGAGTGCCTCAAGGACACCGTCGAGCGCTTCCTGCCCTACTGGCACGGGACGATCGCCCCGACGATCCGCAGCGGCAAGCGCGTCATCATCGCCGCGCACGGCAACAGCCTCCGCGCGCTGGTCAAGTACCTCGACGAGGTGAGCGACGAGAAGATCGTCTCGATGAACATCCCGACCGGCATCCCGCTGCTCTACGAACTCGACGAGCTGTTGCGACCGGTCCGCAGCCAGTACCTCGGCGACCCGGAGGCCGTCGCGAAGGCGATGCAGGCCGTCGCCAACCAGGGCAAGGCCAAGTAGCGGCGGACACGAGCCCCGTACACGACAAGAGGCCGGAGGAGATCCTCCGGCCTCTGCGCGTTGTGGAGTGCTCGCCCCGGCTCAGGGCGCGGCCACCTGCAGGAACTCGTCCCACGAGGTGTCGGCCGCCCACTTGAGGCCGTCGTAGACGCCCATCGCGGTGTCCGAATCGCTCTGCGGCGCCCAGATCGCCAGCCCATGGGCCTCGGGGTAGTAGTCGCCGGCCCAGCTCGCCTCGACGGCGCTGGCGGTCGCCTGGCGCAGCTCGGTCGCGGCCGACTGGAGCGCCGAGAGGCTGAAGTGGCCCATCGCCTGCGAGCCGAGGTCGTAGAGATCGACGAACTCCGGATCGCCGAACTTCGTCACCGCGTCGAGCGTCAGTTCCCACTCCGAGGGCGTGCCGCCAGACCAGTTCGAGATGGCGATGTTCGCGAAAGCGCTGGCCGCCGCGGCAACGTCGTCGAGTGCCGCCGTGTCCACCGCCGCGAGGGTCTCGTCGCCGTAGCCGACCGACCCGTAGTAGGCGCCGTAGGAGTCGACCATGTCGGTCGCGACACGGCTGCTGCCGCGAAGCGCGTCGTTGCGGATCCGCGTGAACATGTCATTGTACTCGTAGCCGTCACCGGGCTCCAGTTCCTCGGAGCCGACGAAGTAGTCGCAGACATCTTTGACCTCGTAGGCGACCTCGACCATGCCCATGAGGCAGGCATCGCAGGCGATGATGTCGGCGCGGCCGCCCGGGAAAGCGGTGCAGACCTGCGCCATCTGCGCCGTCGTGATGTACGAGCCCGAGTCGTCGTCCCAGCAGACGCCCTTGGTCAGGCGGTCGCGAACCCCGCGGCCCCGGAAGCCGTCGCCGTGGTCCCACAGGATCAGGCCGTAGCGGTTCGCCGGGTAGGTTGCCACGCCCCACGCGATGAAGTCACGCAGCTCGGTCCAGTCGCCGGAGTCGAGCGCGCCCATGTCGGTGGAGGGGCTCGTGATGTGGGTCACCGAGGAGTCGGTGCGGATCGCGTACCGGAACGCATGGCCCTCCCAGCCCTCGTGCGTGCCCTGGGAAGCCGTGGTGTCGACCATCGCCAGAACCTGGACCCGGTTGTCGTAGACGCACTGCTCCATCTCGTTGATGTCTTCGAATGCGTTGTCTTCGAGGTTGTTGGCGCCCGCCACCCAGACGAACCAGGTCCACTCGCGGCCTTGGCCGACCACGAGCTGGGTCGTCGCCACGGCCGTGCGGCCGAGGCCGTCCTCGAGTGTCAGGGTCACGTCGATGGTCCCGACGAAGGTCGGGTCGGTCGCCCGGAGCGTGCCGTTGAAGGCCGAGACCGCTGCCGCGGTCTCCGTCCAGGTGACGGTGGCTGGCGAGACGGTCAGGCTGCATGGGCTCGCGGGGAGGCCGATGGTGTAGGGGAGGGAGATCTCCGCCGACGGCTGCCCGACCGTCGCCGTGACCGTGGCCGGGATCTCGCCCCACGTGGGTGCGGTCGGCGCCGAGACCGTGTAGGCGACCATGGCGTCGGTGGAGAGCCCGTCGTTGTCGGTCGCGCGGAAGGTCGCCATGTGCGTGCCGACGGGGGCGGTGATCGCGGTGTCGGGCGAGGTCGTGCTCTGGTACTCGAAGACCCCGTCGCCGTCACGATCCCACTGGTACCGCGCGATCGTGCCGTAGGTCGAGACGGCCGTTCCCGAGAGCCCGACGCTCTCGCCCTGGGCGACCAGATCGGGCGTCGCCCACGCGGCCACGACCGGCGCCGTGACGCCGGTCGGCTCCAGCGCCATCGCGAGATGGGTGCGCTCGCCCTCGCGAACCACGACGGTCTGGGTGGCCGTGGAGAGGACCTCCCCGGCCCCGTCGAGCGCGTTGACGGTGACCACCTTGGCGTCCGAACTGCGGACCAGGAGCTGCTTCGAGACCCGGCCGCTGACCACGTCGGTGCGGAGGATCACCAGCGTTGCTTCCGGTGTGGAGGCCGTCGACTCCTGAACGGTCACGACAACCTGCTGGGTGCCGGTGGGGATGAGACGGGCCTCCGCCTCGGGCTGGGGCCAGTTGACCGTGAAGTTGAGGGCCCCCATGCCCGCCGGGATCGTCCCCCCCGGATCGGTCGTCGCGCCGGAGTCGACGCCCCCACTCCGCGAGTCGATCCCCGAAGCTCCGCAGCCGACCAGGACGAGCCCGAATGCGACGGAGAGACCGAGGACGATCGCCCGAGCGAGGAGCGTCGATGCCTTCATTGCTTCGCACCTCCGGTACTGCTGATATCGACGTCGAGCGCCGTGACGGCCATCGTGACGGCGATCTGCGCCGTGCGGCCGTCCGACCCGAGAACCGTGATGGTCCCGGTGTAGTCGGCGCCCGGGGTGAGACCCGTCCGGTTGACGGTGGCCGTCACCGTGGCGGGCGCCGACCCGCTGGTGGCGCTGAGCGAGAGCCACGCGGCGTCATCCGAGGCGGTCCAGGTCAGCGGCTTGCTGCCCAGGTTGGCAACCGTGAAGGTCTGCGACGAGAGGCTGTCGCCATAGGTGAGCGTGCCAGGCGTTGCCGCGAGCTGGGCCGGGAAGTGGACTGCGGCCGAGAGGCTCTCCGAGACCATGCCGCCCACGCCCGGAAGCGAGGCGGTGATGTGGCCGGTCGCCGCGGCAGTCTGCTGCCCCGTGGCCGCCACGAACCGCCCACGGGCGTCGATGGACCCGAGCGCCGGGTCGCAGCTCCAGTTGGGGTTGATCAGGAGCCGGGCGCCCACCGAGCGGTTCCCGAACATGTCCTCGCCCACGGCCGAGAACTGCACCGACTGGCCCGGGCTCAGCGCGCTGAGCTGCACGTTCGAGGGGTAGGAGATGACGATCCGCGCGATGGCCGCCAGGCTGACGCCCACACGCACGGAGACGGAGCCCGTTCCCGCCGAGGAGCTGACGCGAATGGTCCCCGTCTTGGGGCTCGACGAACTCGCGGTCTCCGTCGCCGTGAACGCTCCGGTCTGGGCGTTGATGGTGCCGATGTCGCCCTGGACCGACCAGGTCAGAGCCACCGGCTCCTCCTCGGCTTCCCCCGCGGCCGCTGTCGCCGCAAGCGTCGCCGCGAAGTTCACGCGTTGGCCGGCCGTGAGGTCCAGCGGGGAAGCCTGGGGGCTGATAACATAGGTGCCGTTGCCGGACGGCGTGACGGGCGTTCCCGACCCGCAGCCGACACACCACAAACCCGCGATCGCTAACGCGACCGCGGCGACGGCGAGTACGCGCATGAGACGAACCCTCCGAATCATCGTCTATCGACGTGACCTGCCCTGTGCAGAGTCAATGCCTGGTAGGTGAGGTATTCGCTTCCTCCCCCGCATACCCCTTTCCCTCGCCCCCCCGAGAGGCAGACGATGCCGAGCCCCTCGCCGTCTCGCTCTACGCGCGCCCCCGCGCGACTGCGGCCAGCACGGCGTCCAGCTCCCCCCGCACGACCATCGGACGGTTGGCTCGGCGCGAAGTGACGCCCGGGAGGGCGCCGGCGTGGTAGCCGACGGTCGCGTCCGCGTCCTTCAGGAGATGGCCGGTCAGGATCCCGCAGACCCGCTCGCCGCGGGCGATCGTGCCCGCCGCGACCAGCTTCCGGCAGCCCGCCACCGTCGTGCACGAGGCCGGCTCGGCTCCGATCCCGGCCGCTCCCACGACGGCGTGGGCGTCCATGATCTCGTCGTCCGAGACCTGCTCGACGCAACCATGGCTCGCCAGTACCCCGCGCAGGCTCTTCCGCCACGAGACCGGGCGGCCGATCCGGATGGCCGTCGCAAGCGTCTCCGGCCGGTCGATGGGGACCAGCTCCTCACCCGTGCGGAAGGCCCGGTACAGCGGATTGGCGCCCTCGGCCTGGATCACCGCGATCCGCGGGAGGCGGTCGATCCACCCGAGATCCCGCAGCTCCGCGAGGCCCTTGTACAGCGCGCTGCTGTTGCCGAGGTTGCCGCCGGGCAGCACGAGCCAGTCGGGCACGCGCCAACCCAGGTCCTGCAGCAGCTCGAAAGCGATCGCCTTCTGCCCCTCGAGCCGGAACGGGTTGAGCGAGTTGAGCAGGTAGATCCCTTGCTCGGCGCAGGCCTGCTCGACGAGCTGCATCGCCCGGTCGAAGTCGCCCTCGATCTGGATCGTACGCGCCCCGTACGCCAGCGACTGGCTGAGCTTGCCCAGCGCGATCTTGCCCTCGGGGATGAACACCAGCGCCTCCATCCCCGCCGCCGCGGCATAGGAGGCCATCGAGGCCGAGGTGTTGCCGGTCGAGGCGCAGGCGACGCGGCGCATCCCGAGCTTGCGCGCCACGCTCACCCCCACCGTCATCCCGCGGTCCTTGAACGATCCCGTCGGGTTCTCGCCCTCGTGCTTCAGCAGGAAGCGCTCGAGGCCGGCGTAGGCCGCCACGCCCGGCGCATCGTACAGGTTGGTGTTGCCCTCGGGCTTCGCGACGGCTTCGTCGGCCTCGAGCGGCAGCACCAGCTCGCGGAACCGCCACACCCCGGAGCGGTCGGCCGGGTGGCGCGAGGTGAGACGCGCGTCGAACCGCTCCCACAGCGGCGCCTCGAGGCCCTCGCGCGCGTGGATCACGTCGAGCGTCCCGCCGCACCGGCAGCGGTACCGCAGCTCCATCCCATCGAACGTCGCCGCGCAGTCGACGCAGCGAAGATGCCACGAGACCTCGCTCACAGCCGCCTCACCCCCGGGCAGTCGGCGGGGCTCACGACGGAGCGCGCGGAGAGCCCCGCGCCCTCGAATGCCGCCACCATCGCCTGCGCCACCCCGCGCGCGCTGCGCGCGCTGTGGCACAGCGCGAAGACCGAGGGACCGGAGCCGCTGATCGAACTGCCGAGCGCCCCGGCGGCCATCGCCGCGTCGATCACCTCGAGGCAGCCGGGGATGAGCTTCGCGCGGGCGGGCGTGACGATCTCGTCGGTGATGCACCGCGCGATCATCCCCAGGTCGCCCGTGTAGCACGAACTCACGAGTGCCGCCACGTTGGCCGTATTGCGCACGAGTTGTCCGAGCGAGACGGAGGTCGGCAGAACCGCCCGCGACTCCCGCGTGAGCAGCTCGTAGGCCGGCGTCACGACAACCACGGTGAGCCCCTCCGGGACGGGGAGTCGCACCACGTCGAGCGGGGTGGTCGAGCGGACGAGGATCAGGCCGCCGAGCAGCGCCGGCGCGACGTTGTCGGCGTGGCGCCCGGCCACCACGGCCTCGGCCTCCATGCACGGCTCAACCAGTTCGGCCTTACGCAGGGGCGAGCCGATCAGCAGGTTGACCGCGAACGCCGCCGCGGCCGCGCTTGCCGAGGAGCTGCCGAGCCCGGAGCCGATCGGCATGTTCTTGTCGAGGTCGATCTCCACGCCCGCGCCGATCCCCGCCTTGCGGAGCGTCTCGATGGCGGCGATGCCCGCCGTGTTCTCCGCGGCGACCCGGCTCAGCGCCCCCCCATCGCCCTCGATCTTCCCCATCCGCACCTCGTCGCCCGGCACGAGACGGGCCGTGACCGTGTCGCCCGGGCCGTCGATCGCCAGTCCGAGGATGTCGAAGCCGAGACCGAGGTTGGCCACGGTTGCCGGCGCGAACGCGCGTACCTCCTGAGCGGGGCCCATGGCCTACCTCCTCTCCGCCGCGATGTGCAGCAGGTCGTGGAGCATGCCCATCGCCGCGACATCGGCCCCGACGCCGGGGCCGGAGAGAACCAGCGGTCCCATGTGGTAGCGGTCGGTCTCGATCAGCACGGTCTTGTCGGTGCCCTGGAGCAGCCCGAGCGGGGTGTCGGGAGAGGCCTCCTCGAAGGCCAGCTCCACACCCGCGGGCGTGATCGTCGCCACGAACCGCACGGCTCGTCCGCGCTCGCGCGCGCCCTCCACCAGCGCCCGGACGCGCCGTTCGTAGGGCGCCAGCGACTCCGCCAGGCGCTCGGGCGCGACGCTCCCGGGCTCGAGGTCGACCAGGCCGCACGGGGCGACCGGTCCATCGGAGAGCACCAGACCGGCCGCTCGCGCCATGATCACCGCCTTCTCGAGCATGTCGCGGCCCGAGAGGTCGTCGAGCGGGTCCGGCTCGGTGAAGCCCAGCGCGTAGGCCTCGGCGCCCGCCTCCGCGAACGTCGCGCCCTCGGCGACGCGCCGCAACACGTGGCCGACCGTTCCCGAGACCGCCGCGCGGATCCGCGTGATCCGATCCCCGGCCGCGAGCAGGCGCGCGATCGTGTCGAAGACCGGCAGGGCGGCGCCGAGCGTCGCCTCGACACCCAGGATCCGCCCGGTCGCCTCGGCCTCCCGCCGGATCGCCTCGTACTGCGCGAGCGGTCCGGCGAGCGGACGCTTGTTGGCGGTGACGACGTCGGCGCCCAGGCGCAGCGCCTCGACGAGCACCTCGTGGCCCGTGGGCGGGAGGGCCGTGTCCAGCACGACCGGCCGCACCAGCCGGTAGCCGAACACCTCGCGGAGGGCTGTGAGCGCATCCGGGGAGGCGAGCGCGCCGGGGCACTCGGCCAAGGACGACGCGCCCTCGGCCAGCGCTGGGGCAAGCTGCTCCGCCGTGAGCCCGCCGGGCGCCACGAGCCGGTTGCCCCGTTCGTCGATCACCGCCACCAGCCGGGCGCGGAGGCCGAACCGCTCCTCGAGCACCGGCCGCCGCCGCTCGATCAACGCGTGGAGGCACCGGGCCAGCTTGCCGCGACCGAGGAGCACGAGATCGAAGGCGGTTGCCGCGTCGGAGCCCGTGTCGCGCCGGTGGAGGCCGAAGTCCTGGTGGATCGCCCGGACCGCCTCGTCGGCACGGTCCTCGTCGACGGCGACCGTGACGTTGAACTGCGACGAGCCCTGGGCGCACGCCACGGCGTTGATCCGGCGCCGCGCGAGGGCGGAGAACAGCCGCGCCCCCACGCCCGGCGTATGGCGGATCCCGAGGCCCACCACCGCCACGAGCGCGAGACCGTGCGTGACCGCGATGTCGTCGACCTCGCCGGTGGTCAGCTCGCGGCGGAACTCCCGCTTGAGCGCGGCCTCCGCGAGGCCGGAATCGCCGACGGGCACCGCGATGCAGACCGAACTCTCCGAACTGGCCTGGCTGACCATGGTCACGCGCACCGCCGCCTCCGCGAGCACGCGGAACGCGCGGGCGGCGATCAGTGGCACAGTCTGGCCGCCCCGCCCCTCGACGGCCAGAAGGCACTGCCCCTTGGCTGCCGCGACCCCTTTCACCGGGTGCGAGCCGGTGCGGAACCGGCTGTCGACGACGGTCCCCGGCTCCTCGGGCGCGAGCGCGCTTCGGACCCGGATCGGGATGCCCGGCCCCAGCACCGGCGCCATGCTCCGCAGATGCAGAGCCTCGACTCCGTAGTACGAAAGCTCCGAGGCCTCGCGGTAGTTGAGCTGCTCGATCGGCAGCGCCTCGGGCACGGTCGCTGGATCGGCGGTGAAGATCCCCAGGCGGTCGGTCCAAATGTGGACCTCCCGTGCCCCGAGAGCCGCCGCGATCAGCGTCGCCGTGAGATCGGCGCCGCCGCGGCCGAGGGTGGTGGTGGCGCCGTCGGGCGCGCGTCCCGAGTGGCCCGCCACGATGGGTAGGGCGCCGGCCTCGAGATGCCCGCCGAGCACGGCGGAGATGGTACGGCCGGCGACGTCGGAGAGGACATTCGCCTCACCGAACTCGCCGTCGGTCTCGACGAACTCGTCGGAGTCGAGCGCAACCGCCGGCAGCCCGCGCGATCGGAGGGCCGCGGCGAAGACCCGCGCCGCGAGCTTCTCGGCGGCGCTGAGAATCCGGTCGCGCGTCCGCAGGCTCAGTTCGCCCAGCAGTGCGGCGCCGCGCAGCAGGTCGCGAACCTCTTCCGCGATCCCCCGCAGCTCCAAGGTTACGGGCCCCGGCTCGGCGGGCACGAGGTGGTGGAGGGTGCTCTCATGGCGGCCGAGCTGCTCCGTGAGTACCCCGATCGCCGAGCCCAGCTCGCCGCGCGCGGCGGCCTCCGCAGCCCCGCGTAAGAGGCCGGCCGTCCCGGCGAGGCAGGAGACGACGACAACGGCAGGCGCCGCGGCCGTCGCGCCCTCGACGAGGTCCGCCACTCGGGCGATCGCCTCGGACCCCGTCAGACACCGGCTGGAGAGCTTGTGGACGAGGATGCTTCCCATGGATGCACTCTAGCGAGCCCCCCGCGGGGCTGCAAGGTCGAGCCGGCCCCTTGACAGAAACGGCGGGGGGCGGGGTACAAGAGACGCGCTGTGTCCGGCGAGGCGGCTCCTTCCGCGGAGTCGCCCGGGCCGCGGGGGCGTATCGGTCGAGCCGGTTCCCGCGGTCCCGTCGTGGTTCGTGGGGATCGGGGTGTTGCCGCGTGCGTCCGCACTGGCTCTCTGCCGCGCTCGTGTTCATGCTCCTGGCGTCGCGCGCCATGCCGGTAGGTGAGGATCCGTTCTGCGAGCCGCCCAACCCCGCCGGCCAGCAGCCGCCTGCCGTCGATCCCCTCGCGCCTCCCTTCCTGTGTGTGCTGCCCCCGACGCTCTACCCCGACCTCACGCCGGAGCAGCACATCCGCTGGGCGCTGACGACGCGCGACCCGGGGTGGGCGATGACCACTGCTCCGACCATGTGGGGCATCTCGGTCGCTCGCCCCGTGCCGCCGGTGCGGCCCGTGCCCACGCCCGATGTCGGCAAGCTGCACCGAGAGCGCGTGATGCCTCTCCTGCCGCTGCTCTCTGCGATCCCTGCAGAGGCGTGGGAGCCGATGCTGCGCGGCGAGGTGACCGACCTGACCCGGAGCCGCGAAGCCATCACCGCTGTGCTGCGCGCGGCCTCGGACCGGCAGCCCCTGCCCGCCGAGAGGCTCGAGGCGATCCACAACTGCGAGCGCCTGGTCGGCGTCGTCAATGTGACCCCCACGCTCGAGTTCGCGTCCGGCCACCCGCTCCAGCCGGAACCGGCTCTCACGGTCGCGCTCATGGCCCGCTGGCAGCACCATGCGTTCCGCGCCCTGCAGTTCGGAGATGACGGTGAGGTCTCGTGGGAGTGGAAGGAGGCCTCGCGCGCTCTTGCCGCCTCGCCCTGCCGGTGGGAGGTCGCGGGCGCCACGGGGACGGGGGCGATGCCTGAGCCGCCCGACCTGGCTGTTCTTGCCGAGCAGGCGGAGGTCGCACATCCGCGCGCGGTGGCGCTCGACGACCTCTCGGGCAAGACGCTGGGCGAGGTGTGGCCGCTGCTGTGGGAGGGCGCCGCAGCCATGCCGAGGCTGGACCCGGCGCTGGCGGAGCGGCTGGTGTTCGCCCGCGGAACAGCGCCGGAGCCTCGCGCGTCGATCGTCGGCGCGGTGCTGACGTCGGCTTGGTGTGTCTGCGATACGGAGAAGCGGCCACCGGCTTCGCCGGCCGACTGGACGGTCTGGGCGACGTCGGGCGCGGCGCCCAACGAGGCCGCGGTCGAGGCGCGTCGGACCTGGTACGAGCCGGACCCCGGCCTGACAGAACGCACCGACGCCTTCTTCGCGACCGCGCGCGCCCGTCTGCCGCTCCTCGCGCTGCCGGCGCGCGAGTTGTTCGCCAGCGGGTGGAGCGGAGTCTGGGCGGAGATCCCGCCTGAAGCCCGAGAGGCGCTGTGTCAGAGCCTGGCGGGCGTTCTGCGCGCCGATACCCAGGTGATGGAGGGACGCGCCGACCGATCGAGTCCCCCTCCGGACTGTCGGCTCCGCGCTCGCTACCGATACGATCTGGTGTTGGGGTGCTGCTCCCCGTGGCCAGGTGACGCGCCGGAGCAGCCCAACGCGGCCTACTACGACAGACTGGGGGCTGATCGGGCTCGTCCGATGTACCGGGGCGAACCCGTGCAGGTGGCGGGATTCTGAGTGTGGTCGGACGTTGGGGCACTCGCCGAGGATCAGGAGGCTGTCGAGCATGTGGAGGCTGTCCGCGATCGGATTGACGGTGCTTGCGCTTTGCATGGCGCCGGAGCGAGCACTGGGCCAGGGCCTACCGCCCACTTCGGAGCTGCCTGGCGGTTGGGATGCCGACCCGCAGAGCTGGTCGCTTCCCTGTTCGCCTCTTGCGGTACAGACGGACGACGCGTCCGCCACCATGACGCAGATCATGTGGGATCTCGATACCTACACCTGCCCCGACACCGGGTACGGGACTGGCGAGCGCGACTTCGACTGGGGCGCCCGCGGCTTGGCGCTCCTCTCCAACGAGGGGGCGGTCGGCGGCGTGACGGTGGCAGTGAGTTCGACGCCGGTGCACGTTGAGGTCGCGGTCACTCAGACCATCCCGCCTGGTCTGCCAGCGCACCAGGCCTGGAGCAACGAGTGGCAGGTGACGGCGCGCAACTTCTCGCCGATCGTGGACAGACGTGACGCGGACCAGGTCTGGATCTGCAAGTTCTACTACGACCCCGACGAGGAGTAGTGTCGGTGCCTCAGCAGGGCGAGGCGGCTCCTTCCGCGGAGTCGCCCGGGCCGCGGGGGCTTGCGGGGATCGCTCTACCCCCGCGGCTCGCCCAGGGGTTCCTCGGCGGCGAGATACAGCGCCCGGACGGCCGCGGCCTGCTCGAGCAGCTCGTAGCCGTGCGGGGCGCCGTCGAACGGCCGGTCCCATGGGGTGCCGTAGCGATTGGTCGCCGGGTCACGGACCTCCGCATGGAGGTAGGCGAGGCCCCGCAACACCTTCTCGCGGTAGGGCTGCGAGCCGTCCTCGGCGCGCAGCGCGAGCAACGCCTCCGCCAGGAGGTGCGCGAACCGCCCGCCATCGCGGAAGGCGCCGGTGTCGGGGTGGATCCACCGCGCGACGGCCGCGTCGGCCATCCGGAACGCCTCGGCCCGGTCGCGCGACCGCTCCTCTGTCGTGCCCGTCAGCTCCGACCGCTGGGCAAGGGCCCGGATTGTGAGCGCGGTGTTGTACGACCACTTCGTGCGGTCGTACGAGCCGTCGAGCCGCTTGCAGTCCCACATCAGGCCGTCTTCGGGGTCGCGCAGGGTCGCGAGAGTCCACCCCAGCAGCCGGTCGCCGGCCTCGCGGAAGGCCTCCTCGCCGGTCTCGCGGTACAGGAGGTACGCCGCAACGGCCGCCGGTGCGTTGGAGCACGTGTTCTTCGAGGCCTTGTCGCTCTCGCGCCAGTAGATGCCCCCGCCGAGCGCCTCATCCTCGCCACTCAGGACATAGGCCATCGTTCGGCGGGCGACCTCGACGTACCGCTCGTCACCGAGCACCCGGGCGGTCTCCAGATAGGCGATCACGACCCACGCGTTGTCATCGTAGTAGCGGTCGACCGGCTTGGGGCAGGGGAGGACATCGAACCCGGGGACGGGGCCCTGATCGTTCCAGTATACGAGCATCGCGTCGGCGTACTCGCGCAGTGCCGGCTCGTACGAGGCGTCGTGGGTGGCCGCCGCGTTCAGCGCAGGCAGCAGCACGCCGGCGCCCCAGCAGAAGGCAGGGCCGCGCTCCCCGAGCTTGTCGGCATACAGCCGGGTCTCCGGGAGGAGGAAGTCAGCCCGGAGACGCTCGAGCGCGGCAGTGGCCCAGCCGGCGAGTTCGCCGGGCCCCGGCACGGGCAGGGGGGGAGCGATGGCGAACAGCAGAAGCGGTGTGAGAGCAGCCATACCCGCGGATTCGATGCGGAGCGGCCGGCGCCCTCCCGTGCGTGTCAGTCGGGCGGACGCCGCGACGCCGGCGGCTCGTGCGAGACCGCCGGCAGCGTGAAGCGGATCACCGTCCCCTGCCCGAGGGTCGACTCGGCCCAGATCCGGCCTCCGTGGCGGTCGACGATCTTGCGGCAGAGGGCGAGACCCATCCCCGTGCCGGGGTGCGTGTCGTCGACGCGGCCGCGGTGGAACATGCCGAAGACGCGCGCCAGATCCCAGGGCTCGATCCCCATGCCGTTGTCGTGCACGGCGATCAGCACCAGGTCGGGCTGGCTCCAGGGCTCCTGAGCGACGGTGATCCGCGGGACGGCCTCGCCGCGGAACTTCGCCGCGTTCGCCACCAGGTTCTGCAGGAGCAGCGTGAGTTGGGTCCGATCGCCCATCACCGAGGGCAGCCCTCCGCCCTCGATGACGGCGCCCGACTCCGCGAGCGCCGTGTCGAGGTTGTCGAGAGCCACGGAGAGGCATTCCGTCAGACTGACCGGGGCGGGCTCGAACGCCGCGCGACCCAGCCGGGCGCACAGCAGGAGGTCGTCGAGCATCCGCCCGAGCCGAGCGACCACGCCTTGGGCCTCCTCGAGCAGTCGGGACGCGCAGGGGGATTCCGGCGCCTCCTCGCGAACGCGGACGAGCTTCGCCGCGACCGAGTGCAGCGGCTCACGGATGTCGTGCGAGACGGCGTAGGCCAGCTCCTCGAGATCGGCGTTCGCGCGCGCCAGCGCCAGCTCGGCCTCCTTGCGGGGCGTGATGTCCATGGTCACGCCGGCGATGCGTGTCGGGGCGCCGCTCGCGTCGCGCTCGCAGACCTGGCCGCGGAGCGAGTGCCACCGCCAAGCGCCCCCGCGCGTGCGGATCCGGTACTCGACCTCCAGCCGGGGGCTGTTGCCCGCGAGGTACTCGTCGACCACCTCCCACACCCGCGCGAGGTCGCCCGGGTGCACCAGGCGGTACAGCTCCTCGGCCGTGCCCGGCGCCGGGGCCGGGTCGTGCATGTGCAACCAGCGGCGGTCCCACTCCAGCGCGCCGGTGGCGATCTCGAACTGGAACCAAGTGAGGCGGGCGCTCTCGACGGCCAACTCGAGCCGGCGCTGGCTCTCGCGTCGGGCCTCCTCCGCCTCCTTGCGGGGGGTGATATCGACGGCCATCCCGAACACGTCGCTCGCGCGGCCGTGCTCGTCCCGCCCGTAGACCTTGCCGCGGCAGAACCGCCAGGCCCATCGCTCGCCGTCCCGCACCCGGTACTCGGCCTCGAACAACGGCGCCCGCCCGGCCATGTGCTCGTGCAGGGCGTGCATCACGGGCTCCACATCGTCCGGATGCATCGTGGCGACCACCTCGTCGAGGGTGAACGAGGGCGCTTGGCTCGGGGGGGAGGTGCAGTCGTCGCCGGTGTACCAGCCGCGCCAGAAGCGCCACGTCGACTCGCTGGCATGCCACCAACTCACACTGGCCGACTCCAGCGCGATGGCGAGCCGCCGCTCGCGTTCCTCCAGGATCCGGCCGGCCCGGCGATGGGCGTCCAACTCGGCGCGCAGTTCCGCGCGCAGCTCCTCCGGCAGGCGGGGATCCCGCAGGTAGTCCTCGAGGGCCACGATCCTACCTCCTCCGCCGGTGGCCGGCGATGCCCCCCTCGTCTCCCACGATCGCCCCGGCTCTTCCGTCTAGACGCCCAGCTCGCGCAGCAGCGCCTGGGCCCGCGGCCGTGAGGCCGACAGCACGGTTCGGGCGCGGTCGCGCAGCAGAACCTCGTAGGCCCCGTCGCCGAGCGGGACGAGGTGGTCGATCCACCGCACGTTGACGAGCGCCCCGGCGCTCACGCGGATGAACCCCTCGCGCGTCAGCCGGGTCTCGAGCCGGTCGATGGTGTAGTAGGTCGGCAGTTCCTCGTCGGGCGTGGCGATCACGACGCGCTTGCCGTCGCGCCGCGCGTGCGTGATCTCGCGCGTGGCGAGGAGCCGCACGGTGCCCGCGCGGTAGTCCTTCACGGGCAGGCGCCCGAGCGTGCTGGCGGGATGGCTTGGCGCAAGCGCCTCGAGCCCGGCGGAGGCCTCGCTGACGCGGCGCCGCTGCTCGGCGGTGGCCTGGGCCCGCCGGCCGAGGCTGCGCGCGACGTGCTCGACCATGTCGGCCACCCGACCGGCGAGGAGGCCGATGTCGGAGGGTTTGACGATGTAGTCGCAGGCGTGCAGCTCGTAGGCGCGCAGCGCGAACTCCCCGTGGGCCGTCACGAAGACGACCACCGGCGCGGAAGGCCCCGCGAGCGCGATCTCGGCGACCTCGATTCCGCCCAGGCCGGGCATCTGGACGTCGAGCACGAGCAGGTCGGGCGTGTGCTTCTCCCACAGCCGCAGGCACTCCAGGCCGGTCGCGGCGCGCGCGACCACGGTGACCGCGCCTGTCGCCTCCAGATGACTTTGGAGCACCGCTGCGTAGTCGTCTTGGTCCTCGGCGACGATCGCGCGTATCACGGCAAGTCCTTGGTCCAGGGCCGGCTCCTGCCGGCCCGCGTCGGGCCCGCCGTCCCCTTCCCGTGTGGGCCTACCATTCGCGTGCCAGGGCGGGCCAACCTGCGCTAGCCGCCGGCCTGCTCCTTCGCGAACTCCAGCTCGTTGGCCCAATGCTCGAGCCAGTCGGCGTGGAACGAGCCGTTCCGCTTCGCGACCGAACGGCCCCGGCTCAGCTCCATGCAGCCGGCGTTCGCGTTGTCGTTCACCCGGAAGCTGAACTTGACGGTCCTGCCTCCGTCCAGTGCCGCCTTCACCGCCGGCAGCTCGCGCCACGGGAGGAAGCACTCGCACGTCCGCGTGTTGCCGTCGCGCGCGATCGCGAGCTGCGCATCGGCCACGGGGCCCTCGCCGGGCGCCTTGGGCTGACGAGGGTAGTAGTGCTTGTCGGGCAGGTCGGGCCTGCGCAGCGGCCACACCTCGACGCCTCCGCCGTACCGCTCGGCAACCGGGTTCAGGGCGTACTCGTAGTCGGTGTCGCGGTAGCCGGTGTAGCGCGGCATCGTGCCGGGCGGGTTGGGGAGCCAGGGCTTGGCCGAGTCCGGCAGCACGTTGAACGCGATCTGGATGTTGTCGTGGTTTGGCGCATTGCCGCACGGCAGTTCCGGGTCCTTGCG
>CAZRDB010000045.1:7459-10814 GCA_964598695.1 uncultured Armatimonadia bacterium | reverse complement strand
CCCGGGCGGGGGGGTTTGGGGTCCCTGGGTGTGCCCGTTCCGGCCCACCTTTGACCCGGTATTGTTTGGTGTGTTGTTTTGGGCAATTGCCCACGGCCCTTCCGGGTCCTTGCGGTAGCTGTAGCGGCGAACCCCCTCGGGCCACCGCAGCTCCTCGCGCGAGCCGTCGTCGGCCGTGCGGGCGCAGACCTCCGGGTAGAAGAACGCCTCCTCATCGAGCGTCTCGAAGCGGGGCATCCCCTCGTCCGGGGTGCTGTCGGCCACCCGGGCGCCGAAGTACAGGCCCTGGTCGTCGTAGGCGAGCCACCCCTGCGCGAACCCACCGGCCACGGAAGGCGCGAACCGCTTGAACGGCTGCCACGCGTACTCCTGGAGGCTCGGCCCCGTCTCGGCGGCTCCGAGGATCGTCTGCACCGGAATGCCCCGCCAGTCGTCGAGATCGCCGTCGACCCGGATCGTGCGCCGGACCAGGATGTTGACGTGGAGATCCTCCCAGTGCTCGGAGACGCCGTCGGCGCCCGCGTCGTATCGCAGGTGGAGGGGGTAGGTGTTGCCCTCGTTCGAGCTGCCCCCGGTCACCCGGAGCGTGAGGGTCTTGGTCTCGTGGGGACGGAAGCCCAGCTTGCGCCGGGGCTGGTCGAGCGTGAGGTCGCCCAGCTCGACCTCCAGGTTCCCCTGGATCGGTTGGTTGAGCACGTTCGTGAGCCGGAGCCGCAGCGTGGGCTGCTCTTCGACGCGCGCGGTCAGGTCGCAGCACTCCTTCGCCAGAGGCTCGATCCCCTCGACGCGCGCCGCCCGGAGGGCTCGGAGGAGCTGCGAGACCGTCCCGCCCGTCCCGTCGCCCCTCAGGTAGTAGGCGCGGTGGTCGAGCGGGACGGTGAACACGCCGCCCGTCGCCTCGACCTCGTTGCCGTAGGGATCGTACATCCGGAATCGGCCGGTCGGGTCGGCGACGAGCAGTCGCGCTCCCGTCAGTGGCTCGGGTGTCGCGAGGGCGGCCTCGAGCGCGGCGCGGTCCTTGGCCGACGTGCGTGGCGGCAGCGCCGCGATCCGCGCGCGCAGGTCGGTGAGCCGTCGGGCCTCGGCCGTCCCTCGCGCCGTGCGGTACAGGACCGAGTCCGACCCGAAGACCTCGCCGATGTCGCCGACCACGACGACGGTGGCGTCCTCGGCATCGGGCTTGCCATTGGGCAGCAGCCGTCCGTCGAAGAGCATCACCCAGGGCAGCCCGTTCTTGAACAGCAGCTCCCGGAAGCGGCGCTCGCCGATGAGGTGGGTCGCCGCGCCCACCGCGGCCGCGACCGACCACGTGTGTCCGCGCTGGATCTCCTTCCACCCTTCCCCCTCGCGCACGCGCGCCCCGCGGGCGTACCACTCCGTCGCGATGTTGCCGTGGTAGACCCCCACCGCCCGGTCGTGGCCGGTCGAGAGGTTCGTCGCCACCACGGTCCCGACGCGGTCGTCGGTGTTGGCGACCCAGCTCTCGGTGTCCCAGATCCGCACCCGGCCGTACGGCCCCTTGCGGTTGACCCACGCCTTCACGGTCGAGGGCGGGGACATCCCCTGGTAGTGGATCGAGCAGAAGTCGAGCCACTTCAGGAACCGGTCCGAGCCGTCGGCGAACAGCTTGTCGAGCGTGTTGGAGGAGCTGTCGCAGCCGCCGAGCAGGGGCTGGACGCCGTTCTCGGCCCGCGCCTGCTCCACGCCCTCGCACATGGCGGTGAAGATCTCCCGGTACCGCTCGTCGTCGGCCCCCCAGCCGCTGATCGAGATCCCGTTCCAGGGCTCGTTCCACAGCTTGAAGGCGTTCACGGGCCCGTTCGGCCAGCCGAAGTCGGCAGCGAAGCGGCGCGCGAACTCGCGGAAGTCCTGGTCGTACGAGGGCAGCCAGGCGAGGTCGAACTTGGTGTCGAGCATCAGCCCCGTCTCGTCGAGCCACGGTCGGGGTCTCCCGAGCGGTTGGCAGGCGTGGTAGAAGTCGCCGCCGCCGAACTCCACGGTGATCGCGAGCCCGGCGTCCTTGTAGGCGCGCAGCTTCGCGCCCATGCCGTCGTACCAGCCCGCGAAGTCGGGGTCGGTCGTGGGCTTGTACGGGATCCCGATCCGGTTGGGGGCGGCGCCGAGCCGCGAGAGGAGCTGCGGGTCCTCGTTGTCGAGACAGAGCTGCGGGAACCGCACGCCCGTGGCCTCGGCACGGAACGTCCGGACGAAGCTGGTGATGAACCGCCGGCCCGCGGAGCCCAGGTCGAGCACCAGCGCGTAGGCGCCGAGCGTCTCCGGCACGGTGGGCCGCACGGTGACGTCCTGGTAGCCGCCGGGCGCGATGGTCACCTCAACCGGAGCGGGTCCGTACCGAGCGATCCGGAACATCTCCGGCGTCCAGACATCGCGCGGCCGTCCCTGCGTGCCATAGCGGATCAGATCGACCTTGCCGGCGACGGCGAGCGGCTCGGTCCCCTCGTTGCGAACCTGAAACGTGAACTGGGCCTGCTCCCCCGGCCACAGCACGTTGGCCGGGGCCGTGCTGCCGAGGAACTCCACGGCGTAGCCGGTCGCCTCGGCGCCGCCTCCGAGGTCCATGGTCTCGGCGAAGCCGGGGATGTCGGTGCCCGAGACCATCTGGGCGCGGCATGGCGTCGCGAGTGCGACCGCGAGAAGAGCAGGAACCAAGTGCCGGATCGGATGCACCGCTGTCATCATCCCCTGATCCATTCGAGACCCATCGTGCCGCAGGCGTGGCATCTCCGTGTCATCCCTCGCACCGAACGAACGGCTCGAGGGGCCTGCCGTCGAGTGTGGCGCCTCGTAGCAGCGCGCCGGCGAAGCAGGCTTTGGCGATCTGGCAGCCGGTCAGCGATGTGCCGGCCAGCGTGGCCCCACGCAGGCTTGCGCTGCTGAGGTCAACGCCATCCATCGTGGCGCCCGTCAGGTCCGCCCCCTCCAGGTTCACCTCGGTCAACGGCGAGTCGGCGATGTCGGCGTGGGCAAGCGCTGCGCTCGCCAGGCTCGCGCCCCGCAGGTTGCAGCCCTCGATGGTCGCGTAGACGAGCGAGGCTCCGCCCAGGTTCGCCGCGGAGAGGTCGCACCCGGAGATGCTGGCGTAGCTGAGGTCGGTGCCGGACAGGTCGGCGCCACTCAGGTTGCACCCCTCGATGCCCACGGCGGCGACATACTCCCCGACGGGTGCCCCGCTCCGGTGCGCCCCGGCCAGCCTCGCCCCGGTCAGGTTCGAGTCCTTGATGTCGAGATGCGCCAGGTTGGCGCCGGTCAGATCGGCCCCGGACAGGTTGCATCGCTCGATCGTCGCGTGGGTGAGGTCGACGCCGCTCAGGTCAGCTTCCGATAGGTCGGCGCC
>CAZRDB010000045.1:0-7449 GCA_964598695.1 uncultured Armatimonadia bacterium | reverse complement strand
GCCCGCGAGCACCGCGCCCCTGAGGCGCCGTCCCGCCCGAATGCGGGCCTGCAACTCCTGGACATCCATCTGACTCACTCCAGCCCCCATCGTCGCTCGCGCCGGGCGCGAGCCGGTCCAGAGCGGTTCCCGGAAGCCCCGCGGGTACCAGCGGCGAGCGGCGGTCTGTCGAGCGCTCGTCCTTCGGTTGTACCTGAGCGGTTGTCGTCGGGTCCGCGGGCTTTGGCCCCGACGGCAACCGCCGAGGGTGGTGCGGAGGGGCACGCCCTCCGCAGGTTGTCGCTCTTCGCTCTTGCGCGCGAGAACTCACGGGCACTGCTCTAGACAGAGCCCTCGTCCGCGTCGGCGGCATCATCGGGATCGGCGAGACGCGGCAGCGGCGCATGGGGTCCATGGGTGAGGCCCCGTAGGCCCCACAACACGGCCATGATCACCGCTGTTCCGAGCAAGGCGCCGGCGAACCAGCCGAGGCCGGCGACCAGCCCGACCGCGGAGGCGGCCCAGATGCTGGCGGCCGTCGTGAGCCCGTGGACGCTGTCGCGGTGGCGGATGATGGTGCCCGCGCCGAGGAAGCCGATGCCCGTGACGACCTGGGCGGCCACGCGCCCCGGGTCGTGCGCGCCCCCACCCACGGCGAGGCTCACGAGCATGAACAGGCAGGCCCCGACGCCGACCAACACGTGTGTCCGGAGACCGGCCGCTCGCCCACCCAGGTGGAACTGGCGCTCGAGCCCGATGCAGCCGCAGAACAGGGCGGCCATCAGCAGCCGCGTGAGGGTCGTCCAGAACCCGGGGAACGCCATCTCGCCCACGGCCCGCCACTCCTCCCCGCGTGCAGACAGCGAGGCGTCGCGGCCCCGCCGGGTCGCGCGCCCCAGGCTAGGACGCGCGGGATGGACCGCCGGATCCCGTCTTCGGATCCAGGCCGGCGACCCGGGCGACCGTCGCGAGCCAGTCCTCCGGGCGGCGGACGAGGAAGTAGTAGCGCGCCCCGCCAACGAGAGCCAGCGCGAGGCCCCGGCGGATGGCGATGGAGCAGACGTGCGCGCTCTCGATCGTCTCCACGGCGATCTCCAGCGTCAGCGGGCGGTCTCGCTGCTGGGTCGGGACGAAGATCAGGCGGCGCGGCGTGAGCACCAGCCGACCGGCGTGGACCGAGCTGTACGACCGCAGGGCTCGCAGGAGGCGATCCCAGCCGCCTTCGGGGGGACCCTCCTGGCGTGCCAGCGCGGCGGGCCCTTCCTTGAGTACTTCCTCGCCGTCTTGCAGGACGATCGGCGTCGCCGCCGCCTGCGTGCGCCCTTCGAGGGCCCCGCAACCGTCCGCGCGGGCGACGGAATCGGGGGAGGCGGCGGCGCACGAGGTCGTGGCCGTGCCCGACGTGACGTTCAGTTCCCCCGGACCGGTATGCGATGACGGCGTGCCCAACATGCACCTCCCGCAGATCTTCGTACTCGCTTCCGTGTTCGCCCCGACCGTGCCCGGCTCCTGTCTGCGCCGCCAAACTCGCCGCCGGGAGGGCGGGCCGGGCCGACGGGGAATCCCTCCTCGGAAGCAGCCGCGTCGGGCACGAGAGGATGGTCACCATGGCCTATGTCCGCCCTCCGGCGGTAGCCGGGCAGTTCTACGCGGGCGCGCGCGCCAAGCTGGAGCAGGAGATCGAGCGCTGCTACACCGGGGCGCGGGGGCCGGGCAGGCTGCCCGAGCGTCCGCGGGGCCCTCTGGCCCGGCCGGCCCTGCTCGTGGCGCCGCATGCCGGCTACGTCTACTCGGGTCCGGTGGCCGCATGGGGCTACCTCGAGGCCGCGCGCCACGGGGCGCCGGAGGTGGCCGTGATTCTCGGACCCAACCACCGCGGCCTCACCTCGGCGAGCACCGTCGATGTCGAGGGGGCCTGGGAGACGCCGCTCGGCGCCTCTCCCGTCGCCGAGGGAATCGCCCGCGCGATTCTGGATGACTGCGCCGTACTGCGCGCCGACCCCGCGGGCGGGCGGCTCGAGCACTCGCTCGAGGTCCAACTCCCCTTCCTGCAGCACCTGTACGGCCTCGAGCTGCCGATCGTCCCGATCATGGTGAGCTGCCATGGCGCGCTGGAGCTGACGCAGATCGGCGAGGCGATCGCCCGCAACTGCCCGCCGGCGACGCTGCTCGTGGCTTCGACCGACATGACCCACTTCGAGAGCGCCGAATCGGCTCGCGCGGCCGACACGCCCGCCCTCGCGGCCATCGAGCGGCTCGACGCCCCCGGCCTGGCCGAGGCGGTGGCGCGGGGCCGCATCTCGATGTGCGGCTGGGCGCCGACCTACGCCGCTATCGTGGCCGCCCGGCGGCTCGGCGTCGCCCGCTGTCGGCAGCTCCGCTACGCCCACTCAGGCGACGTGACGGGCGATTCGAGCAGCGTGGTGGCCTATGCCGCAGCCATCGCCGAGGGGTAGGGCCGGCCGGCGAATCGGCCCGGATCGGGCGGATTCGGGGCGGTATGGCCCGTGCGCCTTGTTGTTGCCAACAAAGCCTTGCGACCCCCTCGGGGTCCTTGTATACTTCGCCTCACCAGTGGCGGAAGGGCAGCCTCGCGGGAGAGCGGGGCCAGCGCCGACACCGAGCGTGAGTGGTCGATCACGGAGCCGTCGGAGGACCGAATGTCCTGGATTGACTTCGTTCTGATCGTCATCATCATCGCCGCGGTAGCCGTCCAATCCAAGCGGGGTTTCCTCCAGTCGTGCTTCGACTTCCTTGCGTCTCTCATGGCTCTGGGGGTCGCGAAGAGCACCTGCGGGAAAATGGACGGCTGGACCCCGATGGTGGTGTTCGGCCTCACCTTCGCGGTGTTCCTGGCCGTGAGTTACTACCTCTACAACCTCACCGCATTCACCCTCGAGACCTACGATCCCATCCTGGGCTTCTGTTTCGGCTTCGCGACCGCCGCCGCGATCGCGTACGCACTGTACTGGACCGGCGACCCCAACCGGATCACACCGGGGGCGGCGCGTCCCGACTGGATCCTCGACTCCCGCTTCACCGCGTCGTTCTACGACTACACGTGGTGGCACGGGTTCCTCGACTTCATGGCGAAGCTAGGGAGAGTCGACTGAGGCCGGGCCATCAGGCCCGGCCTCTTCTTTTTTGAGGCTGTGGAGGTACGGATAGGAAGATCTGCACAGACCTGCACTCCGACGCGAACCCGAGGGGCGCCCAGGAGTGTCTGTCGGCAGGGAGCGATCGCACGGAGCGCCCGTCGCGGCGGGCGAATGCCAGTCTCTAGTTAGGGAGATCGATCCATGACCAGTGCCCCTGAGTTCTTCGGTGTCACCAGCATGACGCACAGGCTCCGCTTCATCGAGATGGCCGACAACGAGGTCGTGGAGCTGGCGCAGACCGGAGACGAGGAGGCCACCGAGTACCTGCTGCACAAGTACTCCGGGTTGGTGCGGGCGAAACTGAAGTCGTACTTCCTGCTGGGGGCGGAGAAAGAGGATCTCCACCAGGTCGGGATGCTGGGCCTGTGGGAGGCGGTCATGGACTTCCGCCAAGACAAGGAAGTCAGCTTCCGCTGCTTCGCGCAGATGTGCGTCCAGCGCGAGTTGATCACGGCGATCAAGGCCGCGACGCGCCAGCGACAGCTCCCCCTGAACTCCTCGCTCTCGCTCGACGCGTGCGTCTACGACGACTCCCCCGAGAAGTGCCTCTCCGATCTCCTCCCCTGCACCCGCAACCGCAACCCCGAGGACCTGTGGACGGACTCTGAGTCGGCCTCTTGGCTCAAGAAGTCGATCAAGCAGCGCCTCTCCACCTTCGAGTGGCGCGTCTTCCGCGCGTATCTCGATGGGATGTCGTACAGCGAGGTGGCCGAGAGCCTGCGCTGCAAGGTCAAGTCGATCGACAACGCGCTGACCCGGATCCGCCGCAAGCTCGCCAAGGTCATCGCGCTGCCGGAGATGCGCAGCCGGGCGATCGAGCGTCGGTTGTGCGGGATTCCCGTGCTCGTCGACCGCGAGGAGTACCGCGCCCGCCAGGCGTAGCGGCAGGCCGGAAGCCCAGACGACGGCACTACCCAGCGCCGCGCGGAGCCCCGCGTGGCGCTGACGCCGTACGCTATACTGTGGGGCCGGCACACTCCCTGTGCCGGCCAACTCCGCGAGCAGGAGAGTCCCGCATGCACCTACAGGACCTGTTCCTCACGCTTCACCACTTCTGGTCGGACTGGGGCTGCACCATCGAGCAGCCCTACGACATGGAGATGGGCGCGGGCACGATGGCCCCGGCGACCTTCCTCCGCTCGCTCGGGCCGGAGCCCTACAACGTGGCCTATGTGCAGCCCTCGCGGCGCCCCGCCGACGCCCGCTACGGCGAGAACCCCTACCGCCTCGGCCGCTACTTCCAGTACCAGGTGATCCTCAAACCGTCGCCCGACGATGTCGAGGATGTCTACATCCGCTCCCTGGCCGCCCTCGGCTTCAACCCGCGCGAGCATGACATTCGCTTCGTCGAGGACGACTGGGAGTCCCCCACACTCGGCGCGAGCGGCGTCGGCTGGGAGGTCTGGATCGACGGCATGGAGATCACCCAGTTCACCTACTTCCAGCAGTCCGGCGGGCTCGAGGTCGATCCTGTCTGCGTCGAGATCACCTACGGCACCGAGCGCCTCTGCATGTACACGCAGGGCGTCGACCACTACCAGGACCTTCTGTGGTCGAAGGGCGTGAAGTACGGCCAGATGCGGCGCGGCGAGGAGCGCGAGGTCTCGACCTACGGCTTCGAGCTGGCCGACATCGACATGCTCCGTCGCTGGTTCGACGACCACGAGCGGGAGGCCGGCCGCTGCCTCGACGCCGGGCTTGTCTGGCCGGCCTACGAGCGCGTGCTCGACATGAGCCACACCTTCAACCTGCTCGATGCACGGGGGGCGGTCTCGGTCTCCGAGCGCACCGACGTGATCGCGCGCGTGCGAAGGCAGGCCGGGCGGATCGCCAAGGCCTGGGTCGCCCAGCGGGAGCAGGAGCTGTGGCCCCTTCTCCCGGGCTACGAAGACCGCCTTGCGGCGCGCGCCGCGCAGGAGGTGGTCTAGATGGCCGGGCATACCTTCCTGCTCGAGATCGGCACCGAGGAGCTGCCGGCCCGCTTCGTGGGCCTCGCGCTCGAGCAGCTCCGCGAGGAGTTCTCGCGCACGATGGCGACCTGGCGCCTCGGCCATGGCGCGGTTCGCGCCGTCGGCACGCCGCGCCGGCTGGCCCTCCTCGTCGAGGACCTGGCCGCGGGCCAACCCGACCGGGAGGTGACCGTCCAGGGGCCGCCGCGCGCGGCCTGCCTCGACAAGGACGGGAACCCGAGCAAGGCCCTCCTCGGGTTCGCCTCGGCCCAGGGCGTCGAGCCCTCCGCGGTCCGCTTCGTGGAGACCGAGAAGGGCGAGCGCGCCGTGGTCACCGTGGCCGAGAAGGGCCGTACGACGGCCGAGGTGCTCTCCGAACTGCTACCCAAGCTCGTGCTCAGCCCCAGCTTCCCCAAGTCGATGCGCTGGGCCCACCGCAAGGTCCGCTACGGCCGGCCCATTCGCTGGATGGTCTCGCTGCTCGACGGCGCTGTCGTGCCCTTCGCGATCGAGGACATCGCGGCCGGTCGCACCAGCCGGGGCCACCGGTTCCTGGGCAATGCGTCGGTCGAGATCGCCCATGCCGGCGAGTACCTCGAGACCATGCGGCGCGAGTACGTCCTCGTCGATCCCGATGCGCGTCGGGAGGAGATCCGCCGCCAGGTGCTGGCGCTCGCCGAGGGCCTGGGCGGACAGCCGCTGCACCTCGAGAAGGTGCTCGAGGAGAACCTCTACCTCGTCGAGTGGCCCACCGCGTTCGTCGGCAGCTTCGAGGAGCGGTTCCTCGAACTCCCCGACGTGGTGCCGACCACCGTCTGCCGCAAGCACCAGAAGTACTTCCCGCTCGCGGGGGCCGACGGCAAGCTGCTGGCCCGCTTCGTCGCCGTCCGCAACGGCGATGCCGAGGGTGTCGACAACGTCCGGGCGGGCAACGAGATCGTGGTCGGCGGGCGCCTGCGCGATGCCGTCTTCTTCTTCGGCAACGACATCAAGCGCCCGCTGGCGGAGAGGGTGGGCGACCTCGACCGGGTCACGTTCATCCGCGGCCTCGGCTCTCTGGGAGCCAAGGCGCAGCGGCTGGTCTCGCTCGCGGGCTCGGCCTCGAGGCAGCTCGCGCTGGACCCGGCCTCGGCCGAACGGCTCGCCCGCGCCGCGCTGCTCGCGAAGGCCGACCTGACGACGAGCCTCGTGATCGAGTTCACCGAGCTGCAGGGCGTTCTGGGTGGGATCTACGCGGTCCAGGCCGGCGAGGACGCCCGGGTGGCCGAGGCGATCGGTGAGCACTACCAGCCGGCCTCGGCCGACGACGCGCTGCCCGCCTCGCTCGAGGGCGCACTGCTCTCGATCCTCGACAAGATCGATCTCGTCGTCGGGGTCCTGTCGATCGGCGAGGCGCCGACCGGGACCGCCGACCCGCACGGCGTCCGCCGCCGGATGCAGGGCTGCGCCGCGATCGTGCTGCAGCGCGCGCTTCCGCTCGACCTGCCCAAGCTGGCCGAGGAGGCCCTGGACCTCTACGGCAGGGACGATCGCGCCCCGGTGGGCGCATTCGGGGAGTTCCTGCGCCAGCGCGCCGAGGCGGTGCTCGAGCAGGACGGCGTCGACCTCGAGCTGCGGCAGGCCGTGACGGCCCTGCCCCTCGAGCGCCTCGACCAGGCCCTGGCGGTCTCGCGGGCGATCCGCGCACTCGACCGCGACGACGCTGCCCGGCTCGACGCCGCGTGGCGCGCCGCGACGCGGCCGAGCAACATCGCGGCGAAGCGACTGTCCGACCGGACGGAGTGCGACGCATCGTTGTTCGAAGGCCCGGCCGAGCAGGCGATGCTCGAGGCAGTCGGACGGATCGAGGCCGCCGCGCGGGCGTTCGTCGCGGTGCTTGCGGAGCCGGCGCTCGCGGGGCGGTTCGAGCGGATCGAGCGAGCCGCGACCGAGGCGCTGTCGGCATTCGCGGCAGAGGCCGAGACGGTGGACGCGTACTTCGCGGCCGTGATGGTCATGGCCGAGGATCCGGACGTGCAGGCGAACCGGCTCGCGCTGTGCTACCGGGCCGCGCGGGCCTTCGCCGAGGTGGCGAGCCTGCAGCACCTCAACCGAATGTGAGGCGGCGATGCCCGAGGACCTGCGGCCGGCCGAGGATGACGCGCCCGAGCCCGATCTGCGGTTCGAGTCCCTCGAGGGGCTCGATCCCGCCGCGCCGCCTCCGCCGAAGCCCTCGGAGGAGCTGTTCCACCCGTCCGAGCACACGGAGCGGGTCGATCCCTCCCTGTGCCGGGTGCTGGTCGTCGTCTCCCTGGCGCTCTCGGTGCTCGGCGTCTGCCTCCCGTCGTGCCTGGCGGTGCCGAGGTTCGTCGCGGGCGGAGCGC
>CAZRDB010000044.1:24346-29451 GCA_964598695.1 uncultured Armatimonadia bacterium | reverse complement strand
CGACGACGCCCTTGCCCTCGTACGGGAGATCGATCCCGGTCTTCTCGCCGAAGCCGAAGTTGCGGGTCCAGCGGACGAGCCGCTCCTCGCCGAGCCGTGCGCCCATTCGGTAGAAGAAGATGTTGCACGACTCGACGATCGCCGTGATGGTGTTGACCCAGCCGTGGCCGGTCTTCACCCAGCACCACTTGGGGGTGGAGCCGAGGGTGGTCTTGCCCTCGCAGTTCACGCCCTCGTGCTCCGGGTCGAGCACGCCCTCCTCGATCGCGGCGGTGAGGGTCACGAACTTGAACGTCGAGGCCGGCGCGCGCTGGGAGCCGATGGCCTGGTTGGTCCAGGGGTGGCGGCCGCCCGGCTTCTTCTCGACGACGCCCCGCTGCTGCGAGATCCGCTCGATCTCCTTGCTCGACCCGGCCGGCGCGTCGGGCGTGAACCACTCGCTGCGGAACTCGGGGTAGCTGGCCATCGCGTAGACCTCGCCCGATTGAGGGTCCATGGCAATGGCCGCGCCGGAGTCGCCGCCGCGCTCCTCGACGCAGCGGGCCAGCGCGCGCTCGGCGGCGGCCTGGAGCCTGGCGTCGATCGAGAGGGTCAGGTCACTGCCGGGCTTGGGGGGCGGATCGAGCTTGCGCGGACTGTCCGGCGTGCTGATCTCGCGCCCCTTCGTGCCGCGCAGGGTCGGCTCGTAGTGGCCCTCGACGCCCCCGTTGCCGAGCACGTCGGCCGGCTCGTAGCCCTGCTTGAAGAGGTAGGCGTTCTCCTTGGTGATCCGCTGGACGTAGCCGAGCACGTGGAAGGCGCTGCAGCCCTGCGGGTGGTTGTACCGTCGGCGGAACTGGCGGACGACGGTGACGCCCTTCATCGCGGGGAGCTGCTCCATGATCCGCATGACGGTGCCGTGGTCGAGGTCGGCGGCGAAGGGGGCCGCCTTGTGCGGCGCGTAGGAGTACTCGTTGAGCATGCGGAGCCGGTCTTCCCAGTCGACCGGCTTCTTGGCGGGCTTCGGCCCCGTGCGCTCCGGGCTCGCGTTGATGAGCGTCGCGAGCGTCTTGCAGATGCGGACGATCGCCTCCGGGGGCTCCTTGAGGCGCGCGGAACTCGCCTTGGCCTCGGCGCCTGCGGCCGGCCGGACGCTCCACGGCGCCGGGTTGTCGCGGTAGCCCTCGGTGTCCTCGAGCGTGACGCACGCGGTCCACTGGGCCTCGTTCGACACGAGAACCTCGCCGTTGCGGTCGAGGATCGATCCGCGTGCCGCGGGGATCGAGCTGTTGGTCGTCAGCGCTCGGAGGCTCTCCTCGGTCCACTGGTCGACCTGGAGCACCTGCATGGTCCACAGCTTGGCGATCACGGCGCCGAACGCGCACAGGATCGCCCAGCGCGCGAAGCGCACGCGCTGCTCTCGCCAAGAGCTGTTGGGTTGGGCGACCGTGCTCATGGAGCCTCCCTGCCCCCATCCGGGTTTCATGGTAGCGTCTGGAGGGGCCCCGTCAAGCTGCCGGGCCGGCCGGGACGCCTTGCGGCAGCGAGGGACGGCCCGTATAATGCGCCTGCACCGACGCAGAAGGAGCTGTCGACAGAATGAACCTGCACCCCATCACGGTCGCCCTGGTCATCATCGAGTGCCTGCTGGCCTTCGTGATCATCTTCTGTGTGGCCGCCCAGCAGACCAAGAGCGAGGGGCTCTCCGGCACGATCGGGGGCGGGTCCAGTAGCTCGTTCCGCGGCAGCCGGCAGGATGAGTTCCTTGCGCGGATCACGCGCTACGCCAGCATCACGTGGATCATCGTCTGCGTGTTTCTCGCCTACTGCTGGGAGCACTTCCGGGTCTGACAGGGCGGTGCGCCCATGAGCCTCACCGCACAACCCCCGAGAGCGGCCGCGATCGCGGCCGCTCTTTGCGTACTGCCGATCTGGTGCGCGTGGGGCGCGCAGGAGGCGACGGTCCGCGTCTCCGATCTCCTGGTCCCGGTGGCGCCGGCCGGCGTTTGGGATCTCGGCGAGGGCCTCGTCGAGGCGGCCGGCCGCTCGGACCGCGCCGAGGCGGATCCGGCGATCCGGGCCGCGACGGAGGCCCGTCGGCGGGCCCTTGCCGCGCTCGAGGCAGTCCTCCTCTCGCTCCCCGTGCGCGAAGGCGTGCGGCTGGGCGACCTCCCCGTCGAGCGCCGCGACGCCGTCCGGGCGGCGGCTGGCCGCGCCGCGATCGTTGGGGAGTGGCGGGAGCCTGACGGTACGCTGACGGCCGTCGCGCGGCTGGAGCTGGCGGGGGAGGAAGGGCTGCTGGCGCTGGCCGCGGGGCTCGTTGCGCGGGAGGGGCCGGAGCGCCGGGCGCCCGAGCGTCCCGCCCCGGCGATCGTGCTCGTCCTCCCCGAGGATCAGGAACTGCGGCCCGCCCTGCTGCCCGGCATCGCGCTACCCGACGGCCGGTCGGTGCTCGACGACCCGGTGCCGGCCCTCCGACGTGGAGGGGTCCCGTTCCGCTACTTCCGGACGCGGGAGGAGGCGCTCGAGGCGCTGGCCGACGGGCAGTCGGCCTTCGAACTCACGGCCGCCGCGGCGGGGGAGGAGCATCTGGACCTCGCTCTATCGGCCTCGGCGGCGGCGCAGCTCGAGCGGGCCCGGCTCGCCTGGAGCTTCGAGGTGCTCGATGGGGTCCTCATCGTCGCGCCCGGGCTCGTCTGTCGGGGGCCTGAGTAGCCCACCCTAGCGCTCGGCGGGGCGGCGCGGCGGCTCCGGGGGGCTCTCGCCGACGGCGTGCAGGGCGCGGGCGACGTCGCGGCGCATGTCGTCGAGCTGGTCCTCGAGGTGGCGCATCCGGCGGCGCAGGGCCGTGGCCTCGAGCGCGGCCCGGAGCGCGATGTTCACGCCCACCCCCGCGATGCAGGCGCCGCCCCAGAAGGCGAGCGCGGCCTTGAGGAGTTGGTTGGCGCGGTCGGGCACGACGATCGCGATGAGGCAGCCGACGGCCGCGGCGAGCAGGAAGACGTCGAGCAGGGTCAGCCGGAAGGGCGAAGGGGCCTCGGTCTGTCGGGTCTGGAGCGGGCGCACGGGTCCTCCTTGGTGCCCTCGTGGGCGGGGTCAGCCGATCCGGCGATGGAAGACCAGCCATTCGATCGACAGCAGCAGGAGCGCGGCGGAGACGAACCAGCGCCACAGCTCGCGGGTGGAGCGCACATAGCCGCCGGTCTCGGCCTCCTTGCCCTCGGCAAGCGCGATCGTCTCGCTGGGGGTCAGGTCCGACTCGGCCGGATCGCAGGCGTTGAACGCCGCGCTCTGTACGACCTGGTCCCCGACGGCGAACCGGTAGACGCCGGCCGCGCCCGTACCGTCGTAGGTGAGCGTCTCGAAGGCGGCGCGCTCCTCGTCCGGGGCGTTCGTCTCGGTACGCACCGGGACCTTGTAGGCGACGCCGTCGGGCGGCGTGACCGTGACCTCGTCGGTCCCCAGCGGGAGCCGAATGCGGATCGGGGAGCCGGTGGGGTAGCTCTGGGCCTCGGTTCCGGCGGGGTCGGCGGCGAGCCACTGGAGCGCGTTGCGCATGAAGATCGGGAACGCGATCCGGACGGGGAAGTTGGAGTCCTTCAGGTCGAAGCCGAGGAACAGACAGCGGACGTCCTCGGTCTCGCCGGCGACCATCAGCGGTCCGACCTGCGTGTCGACGAGCGCGCGGGCCCACGGCTCGACCTTGACGCTCATCATGCGAGAGACTCCGACGGGGCCGAGGTCGACGTACTGGAACAGGGGACTCTTGCGATCCCAATCGAGGATCGTGGGGCTCTCCTGCACCGCATCGAGGTTGCGGACGGGGCCGCCCGAGGGCGCGGCGGCGATCAGGAGGCAGCTTCGTCGGGGCAGGGGCTCGGGCGCCCAACGGTCGAACACCGTGACGTCGAATGCATCGGCATCCTCGGCCGCCGGGTCGTACTGCGAGGGCGGCAGCACGCGGGCCTCGATGGTCGGGTCGATGCTGCAGATGCGCTCCAGCCACTGGTTGCCCTCGGTGACGAGCAGGACGCGCTTGCGGGCTCGCTCCTGGAAGACGCTACGCGCGACGTTGTCGGCCGGCAGGTCGTCCTCGGCGTCGATCCGCGCCTCGATCAGCCCACCGGCCTGGCTCGACTGCTCGACGAGGTGGCCGACCTGCTCCTTGGGCGGGATGTGCAGGGTCTCGACGTTCCGCAGCTCGCCGTCGCGCGAGATCTCGACCTGGCAGTCGACGTTCTCGTCGCCGTAGTTGCGCACGCCGACGAAGAGCTGGTAGCGCGCGTCGCGGCCGTAGGTCTCGCGGACGTTGAGCGCGGTGATTGCGATGTTGCGGCACCGCTCCCCGATCGGCACGTAGTGGACCTTCACGCCCTCGGGCACGGGGATATCCAGCTCGGGAGGCGGTGCGCCGTCGCTCACGAGGAAGACCTCGGTGTTCCGCTTCTCGCGCGCGAGGCTCATCGTGAGCGCGAACGCCTCGCGGAGGTTCGAACGGCAGTCGTCGGGCCGTGCCTCGGCGATGGCCTGCTCGAGGGCGGCCGCGTCACGCGTGAAGCTCGTGAGGACCTGGGTGTGGCCGGCGGCAAGGACGGCCATCATCTCGTCGGTGGGCTCGAGCGCGCGCGCGATGGCGAGCGCCTCGGCACGGGCCCTCTCGAAGCGCGACGGGTCGACGTCGGTCGCCTGCATCGAGAGGCTGCCGTCGAGGATCAGGGCGACGCTGCGGCCCTCGGGGGTTCGGGTCTGGTAGTAGGGCCGCGCGAGGGCGAGTGCGGCGAACGTCAGGATCAGGATCTGCAGCAGCAGCAGGATGCTGAACCGGAGCTTCTGGAACGGGTGGCTGGCCTGCATGTCCTGCGTGAACGCGTGCCACAGCAGGATCGAGGGGACCTTCATCTCGAGGCGCTTGAGCTTGAGCAGGTAGAGGACGACTACGGGCGGGATGGTCAGCAGCGCCAGCAGGCCCATCGGGTTGAGCAGGTTCATCGACGCACCCCAGCGACCTCGTTGTTCCCGTTGGCGACGCCCGGCTCTGCCGTCGCGCAGCCACCTCGCCCAGACGCTCGGGCCCGGGCGCGGTTGTGGTGGGCCCACCTGGATTCGAACCAGGGACCGATCGGTTA
>CAZRDB010000044.1:0-24336 GCA_964598695.1 uncultured Armatimonadia bacterium | reverse complement strand
TTGCCGTTGGGGTTCGCCGGTTTTGCGGGGGGGCCCCCCAAATGCCCAAAGCTTGGGGCCCGGGGGGGGTTTTGTGGGGCCAACTTGTTTTGTAACAGGGACCGACCGGTTATGAGCCGGCAGCTCTGACCGCTGAGCTATGGGCCCGCCCAGAGACGCGCGCCCGGCCGACCGCCGGGCCCAACCACCGATTCTAGTGGCACCGGGCCGTTTGGGCAAAGGGTGCGTGCGGTGGCCGGGTCCCGGAGGTCCCGGCCTACTCCCTCACCACCCGGAGCACAGGCGGCTCGAGCAGGCCGCTCGGGTAGAGCATGTAGGCATCGGACCAGCCGGCGCCCTCCGTGAGGAAGTTGCCGGGGCCGTAGCCCGAGGCGCGCAGCGGGACCTGATGGAGCGGGCCGAAGGTGTTCCGACGGGTGAGCACCACCTCGACCTCGAGCGCGCCCTCGGGGCCCAGGAGGTCGGTCACGTCGGCCATGTACGGCTGCCACGGGATGATCCGTTCCCGCCCCGCGCCGCGCACCTTCACGCAGGCGCCCTCGAACCCCGGGGTCTCCAGGAGGTAGCGCTCGCCCGCCGCCGGCGCCGAGGGAACGGCGACGCGGTAGGTCACGCCCCCCGTGTAGAACGGCAGCCCCTGGGTGGTGAGGCAGCGGGCCTCGAGCCGCTCCGGCGGCGCGGTGAGGGTCTTCCGGGTCCCGTCGAGCCGGACGCCGAAGCAGCCGAGGAGGTAGGCCGCCTCGAGGTCGATCCCCTCGTGGAACGCGCAGGTGAGCAGCAGCTCGTTCGCTCCCACGCGGAGCGCGCCCTCGGGCACCGTGAGGCGCCGGAAGGCGACATCGACCCACCAGCCATCGTCCGGGCCGTGCGTGAGCGTGACGCCGTTGAGGGTGACCGAGAAGGACTCCGGCGCCTCGAGGCAGAGCGTCGTCGCGCCCTCCGGGAGGGTCTCCACCTCGAAGGCGAAGCCGAGCGTGAGCGCGCCCTTCACCGCGGCGGCGGGGAGGTGCTTGAGCCGGTACCATGGCTGGACCATCTCGCCTCCGCGCAGCGGCAGGCCGAGCGTCCGACGTACGGCCGCGTCGACCTTGAGGATCTCGGCCGCCGGCTGCCACTCACCTCCGTCGAGCCGCCACCGTGCCCAGTCGAGAACGCAGAGGTTGGGCTCGTCGAGGGTGTAGTCGAACGGCCCGGCGAGCGTCTCGCGCCGGACCTCGGTGTGGGCGGGTAGCAGGGGCAGCTCGCCGGCCCCGCCGGGCTCGATGACCCAGACGCGCTCGCCCGAGGCCGGGAAGTTCGTCCGGAACTCGATGTGGCCGCCCAGGGCCTCGGACGGCACCCGGAAGCGCTCGCCGGTGAGGCAGTTCCACTCCGTGAGCGTCCCCGTGGCCTCGAGCCGCACGAGCGCATCCGGGGCCGCGTGCTCCGGGTCGGTGTTCAGTGCGACGACGATGGTGCGGCCGCCGGCCTGGCGGATCTGGCAGAAGACACCGGTGAGGCGTCTGCCGGTGGCCGGGTCGAGGATCTCGATCGATCGCGCGAGGATCGGCTCCAGCGCATCGACGAGCGCCTCCTGCGTCCATGGGAGCACGGTTGAGCGCGCGGCGAGCTGCTGGGCGGCCTCCGAGGGCACGGCATCGACGTGGGCGGGCGCCTCGGGGCTGAAGAGGACCTGGCCGCCGGCAGCGCGGAACTCCTCGAGCAGCGCGACGCTCGAGGAGCGGATGGTGTCCATCATCCCGACGACGACGCTGCGGTACCGCGCCTGGCCGACGCGCAGTACGGGCTGGCCGCCCTCGTCGCGCTCGACAGCGCCCAGGCGGCCGAGCATCTCCTCATCGGCATAGTCGAAGTCGATCTGTGCCCCGGCGAGCGCGTGGAACAGCTCGGCGTAGGCGCGCTCCAGCTCCTGGATCCGCGGATCGAGTGCGGAGAGGCCGCTCGCCCAGCCGACGCGGATCTGCGCCCACAGGCTCTCGACCGGGCTGAGCACGAGCACGTCGCAGCACGGCGCGCCCTGACTGAGCAGCAGGCCGAGCCGGGCGAAGTAGGTCTCGACGTGGTGGTAGTCGCGCCACCAGGCCGATTGGTGGAGGATGCTCGCGGGGTAGTCGCGTTTGGCCTCGCCGGCCATGGTGTACCACGAGAGGTGGTGGCAGCGGAGGTTGATCCCGAACAGCGCTTGCCAATCGCCGACGGCCTTGTGGCTCTCGAAGCTCATCTGCCAGCCCGTGCAGCCGTACAGCTCGCTCAGGAGCCACTTCTGCCCCAGTTGGCGCGCCGCCGACTGGAGCTGCTTCGCGATCCAGTAGGCGCGGTTGCCCTCGGTCAGCACGTCGACGCCCGGCACGTGCATCAGCTCGTAGAAGCGCATCAGCGAGCCATGCATCGCGACCTGGCAGGTGAGGCTGTCCTCGTGCAGCACGTGGCCGGTGAGCATCATCTTGTTGCGCTCGCACCAGTCGTAGATCGGCTGGGCGAAGTTCTCGAGGAACAGCTCCTGCAGCAGCTCGACGTAGTGCCACTTCACCTGTGAGAGCGGCCGGCCGTCGGGCCGGTAGAAGACCTCGGGCAGCCGGTCGATCAGGTCGTAGCCGAAGCGGGCCCGGAACTCCTCGGGGAGGCGCTCGGTCCACGGGATCATCCGGGCGACGTTGGGGTGGCTCGAGCCGAAGCCGGTCATCAGGTGCTGGCGGTGGGGTTCATCGGTGAAGATCCCGAGGATCGAGCTGCCGAGCCGCTCGCCGCACCGCGCGCGGTACTGCTCGTGCGTGAGCCGGAGGAACTCCTCGGTCGCGGGCCGGGAGAGCCGGTCGACATCGGTGTTGCCGTTGTAGAAGCTCGACTCGGGGATCACCTCGACCCGGAAGCTGAGGACGGTGCGGCCTGCGGTCTCGGCCGGCGCCTGGCCCGGCGCGAGGCGCACGCAGTCGGTCACGTCGACGCCATCGAGCTTGGCCGCGAAGGCCGCGAGCATGCCGTCATCCCAGGCGAACTCCGCGGCCGGCGTCTCGTAGGCGCTCAGGAACCGGGCGCGGTGGGCCGGGTTGGCGGTCACGAGGCCGCCGGCGGTGCCGCTCGGCCAGCGGTCCTCGTCGTAGAGCCAGGCCTCCATCCCCTCGCGTGCGCCCTCATCGGCGCAGGCGTTGGTGAGCGCGAACCACTCGTCGCCGAGGTACTCGGTCACGAGCCCGGTGCGCGAGTGCATGAAGTAGCCCCCGAGGCCCATCTGCTTCATCACGTGGACCTGGCGGAGCAACTCCTCCTCCTCGAGCCGTCCGTTCCAGCTCCAGAAGGGCTTGCCGCGCCACGCGGGGCCCGGGTTGGCGAACTCGCCCACAAGCGCGTCATCGTGTGCCATGGGGGATCCTCTCCGTTCCTCGGCTTGGCCGATGGAGAGGGGTTCGACGCCGGCGGTGCAGGGCCTGCCGGGAGGAGGGGGGGGAGGCGTCCGTGCCTGTCCACACGCAGCACCCAACCCCGTGACATACCGCTACCCATTAGGTTACAATCGTAACCATGAAGGGAACGATGGGCCAGTCCCTCACGGTTGCCGACGCCCTGTTCGGGAAGACGCGACAGGCTGTCCTCGGGTTGCTGTACGGCAACCCGGACCGCTCCTACTACCTCCGGGAGATCGAGCGTCTCACCGCTGCGGGTGTGGGGCCGACGCAACGCGAGCTGTCGCTCCTTGCCCGCGCGGGTCTGGTGACTCGGCGCCGGGTCGGGAACCAGGTCCACTACCGGGCCAACTCGGCGTCGCCCGTCTTCCCCGAGGTCCGCAGTCTGGTCCTCAAGACGGTCGGGGCTGCCGTCGTCCTGCGGCAGGCGCTCGAACCACTCTCGCCGAAGATCCAACTCGCGCTCGTGTACGGCTCGGTGGCGCGGGGCGAGGAGACGGCCGCGAGCGACGTGGACGTGCTCATCGTGGGCGATGTCGCGTTCGGTGAGGCGGTCTCCGCTCTGGTCCCGTGCCAAGCCACACTGGGGCGCGAGGTGAACCCGACCGTGTATGCCTGGCCGGAGTTCGCCGCGAAGGCGCGCGAGGGGCACCCGTTCGTCAGGAACGTCCTGGCTGGCAGTCGGATCATGCTGATCGGTGTTGACGATGACCTCATCGGACTGGCGCGCGAATGTGGCATACGAGGCGCACCCGGCCTCGAGGACTGAGGTCCGCGGGCTCCTGGCCCACGCCGCTCGCTGCCTGGCCGACGGGCGCGTGGATGCGGTTAGCGCCGAGACGCGGCACGCCGTGCTGCACGGGGCCATCGCACTACTGGCCAAGGCAGCGCTGGCCGCAGACGGGCTCCAGACGACGGAGTCGCACCACTACTGGGGCATCGAGTCGCTCGGCCACACGGTGGGGCTGTCTGCCGAGGACGTGTCCCGTCTGCACGCCCATCGGAAGAAGCGCCACCGGGCCGCCTATGAGTATGACGGGGCCGTGTCGGACACGGAAGCCGATGACCTGCTGACGCTGGCCACCGCGCTGGACGCGAAGGTCCGCGGTTGGCTTGGGACCGAGCACCCCGACCTGATCGAATGAGCACGCCTGACAGCCAAGGAGGCCCGCACATGGCCGCGCCGCACCGCAGTCGGATCCTGAACGTCGCCCATCGCGGCAACTCGCACGCCGCGCCGGAGAACACGCTCGTCGCTTACCGCGAGGCGCTCGCCGAGGGCGCCGAGCTGGCCGAGTGCGACGTGTACCTGTCGAAGGACGGCGTCGTGTACCTGATGCACGATGCTGACGTGAAGCGCACGACGAACGGCGAGGGAGCGGGTACCGGCTTCACGATGGCCGAGCTGCACGCGCTCGATGCCGGCTCATGGAAGGACCCGCGCTATGCGGGCGAGCCGGTGCCGACGCTCGCCGCGCTGCTGCGGCAGCACGCCGCGGACCCGATGGCGATCGTCGTCGAGATCAAGCAGGCGGGCATCGCCGCGCCGGTCGTCGAGTGCATCCGGGCCGAGGACGCGATCGAGCGGACGGTGGTCATCTCGTTCAGCCGGGACGAGTGCCACGCGGTGCGCTTGCTCGAGCCGCGGCTCCCGGTGCTGTTTCTCGTCTCCATCCCGAAGGAGCCGGAGCGGCGGGCACGGCTGCTCGACGAGGCGCTCGTCGCCGGCTGGCAGGGGGTCGACGCTCATGCGCCGACGCTCGACGAGGCGTTCGTCCGGTCGGCGCACGCGCGCGGGTTGACAGTCTGGGCCTGGACGTGCGACCAGGCCGAGCAGTGGGAGTCGCTCGCGGCCATGGGGATCGACGGCGTGACCACCAACCGGCCGGGCGCCTTCCGCGCGTGGGCCGGCTCGTGACAACGGAACCACGCCCGGCTTCGTAAGTCCTAGCATTGAGCGCTCCACCGGCTCGCCAGGAGAGCCGGGGGCTCGGGAGGGTTCACGCGATGGGCGGAGAGGCAACCACGCGGAGGGGCTTCCTCCGGCAGGCGGGGGCGGGGCTGGCGCTATCGGCGGCCGCCGTGGGGCGCGGTGAGCGCGTTCGGCCGGCCAATCTGGTGATCGTTCGGGCGGCGGGGTACGTGGCGCTCGACAACACGGACGTCGCCCATCTCGTGCTGCGCGGGGTCGACCTGTCGAACCTGCCGAACCGCGACCGCCGCGGCGTGACGGTCTGCGGCCTCGCCGAGGGCCTCCACGAGGCCGGTTACCGGGTCGGCCACTTCGCCGGCTGCGAGCCGTCGGCCGAGGGCGACCTCGCCGAGGCGGCGAGTCAGTTCGTGCGGGAGAACCGCAACCGGCCGTTCCTGCTCGACTACCGGGTCTCGGCCCACGGGGGCGCGGCCTCCGGGGTGGAGCGTCTGCTGGGCACGCTCCGCGAGCTGGGCCTCGCGGGTGACACCGTCGTCATCGTCCTGGGCCGGGGGAGAGCCGAGAGGAAGCCTCCGTGCATCGCCACGTCCTGGTCGGGCTCCTGACGGGAGCCGCCCTGACCCTCGCGCCGAGCGCGCGCGCCGAGAGCCCGTGGATCCGGGCCGGAATCGATGTCCAGAAGCTGCTGTGGGGCCTCCGCGATGGGGTCCTCGTGGGAATCCCGCCCGCCGCGATCGAGGGCGACGGCCCGGGCGGGCCGCGTGGGTTGATCCGTGTCGGCTACCCGCTCGGTGAGCCCCGTGTCCACCGCCTCGTCAACTTCATCGCGATCGAGCCCGATGTCGGCGACGGCAACTGGCGTGGCCTCTCCGAGCTGGAGCACAGCGCGCTCGACAACCAGCGGGGCAAGCGCCTGACGGCCGAGATGCCCCCCGGTTCGCCCGCCGAGGGCGCCCTCCCGCCCGGCGAGATCGACCACCCCGAGGACAACCCCGCGGCCGAGCGGCTGCGGGTGGTGATCCGCGTCGAGCGCTTCGACAACGGCGCCCACCCGTACGTCGTCCTGACGCTCCGCAGTGACCGGCCGGACGAGCTGCAGCTCGAGACCTTCGCCGAGGAGGACAGCGTCCCCATCCGCGAGCTGGTGCTGACCGCGACGATGGGCAACCACGCACGGCTCCGGGAGGCGTACCTCGCCGAGGGGGAGAAGCTCGTGGCGGGCGAGGTGTGGCCCGACTACACGGGTCCCGACTTCACGCCGATGTGCGCGGTTGCGCTCCGCCGGCTCGCCCGGACGCGCGACGGCGGGGTGATCGTCCCGATGGCGGGCGATGAGGAGGACCCGGCGGCGAACTGGCCCCACGCGCCCGAGTTCTGGGCGCGCTGGCGCTGGGAGCGGGTCACGCAGTACTGGCGCAAGCCGGCGGGGAGCGTCGGCGAGGACCTCGTCTTCCGCGCGAACGGCCGGGTTGTCTACTGGGCCGGCCGGACGCCGATCCCGGGGGGGATCTCCTACGAGAACACGGAGCTGGCGGGCGCCTTCCGTCCGGGCGACCCGTTCGTCTTCGGGGTCACACGCAGGAGCCCCCAGGAGCTTCTGGGGGAGTAGGCTCCGGGGAGGGCCGCCATCCCAGGTCGCCGGCGAACTCGCCGTGCGGAACCGACCGGACGATCTGGACGAAGGTCGGCCACTCGAGCGTCCACTGGACGTAGTGGACGGCATCCTCGACAAGACGCGCGAGGGCCACCTGCAGGCCGGCGGCCAGGTCGGTCGCTGCCGCCGAGGGCCCCTCGGCCACCGCCGGTATCCCTCTCCAGAGACCTTGGCTGCACTCACGGCTCGTGAACCAGTCGGGACCCAGCGTCTTCTCCACCGTGCCCGTCGCCCACAGGCTGGCGAAGGACGGTCTGCCGTCGGTAGTCACCAGAGCCGACCACAACCGTTGCACCTCACTGATGCGCTTGACGGCGGTGTCGACCAGCTCGCTGCGGAACTCCTGAGCCTGCCCGCCCAGCTCGCTGAAGCTCCCGGTGTGGAGGGCCTCCAGAAGCCTCCTGGGGAGAGGGGCCTTGTCGGGGCTCGCGTCGGCTCGTGCCCAGGCATCGCGGTCCTCCTGGCTCGTCAGGGAGTCGCGCCGGCACTTCAGGATCGGGTACTGGCAGATCCAGGCGTCGAGGACGGTGCCCCAGAGCAAGGTGGGTAGGTACGAGTTGAACACGTACTCCACCAGGTTGGCGCCGATGGGCGACCGCCCCTTGGTGACTGCCACGCCGTCCATGCGCGCATCGCGCAGACCCGGCTCCAGTCGCTCCGACTCGCCACTCGTGAAGTGGTCCATGGCGCGGTGGAGCGCGTACTTCAGGTGGTCGTCGATCCACATGACGTTCTGGCTCATGTTGCTGAACGGAGGAAGGTCGAGGATGGCCCCCTCGCTCAGGCACAGGAGAGCGCCTGAAATCACCGCGTGGAGAGGGTGCGCTCCGATCGAGGTGAGTCCAGAGACTCCGTCGACACGGAGCGGCGTGGCTGGGCCGGCCACCGGAGTGCCGTCTGCCGGAACCAGCCCGTAGAAGCGGCATGCCAGGGCTTCATCGAGGTGGGCCACGACGTAGGCCTCCCAGGGGGTGGTGTCCTCGCCTCCCGCGCCGGCCACCGGACTGGTGTGCTGCTGCCCCGTGCCAGCAGTCGTGCCTGCGTCCTGCTCCTCGGTCAGTCGCTTGGCCTCGAGCATCGCGGTTCGGTCGGCGATGAGAGAGGGGTACACACGCGTCGCGAACGCCCGTCCCCAGGCGACGAAGCGGATCGGCTCGACCTCGGGGTACAGGAGCGGCCTGTCGTTGTAGGAGGCTGAGAAGAGGAACGTGGAGATGGAGGTCTCACTCAGGCGCCTGTCGTAGGCGCGCATCGCGCAGGCGACCGCCTTGAAGAGGTGGAGGTCGCCGAGCAGCGCGTTGTCGCCGCGGAAGATCACGTCGTGGTCAAGACGGAGCACAGGCACGCCGCTGCCCAGCATGCGGAGTCGCAGGACTGCCTCTGGTACCTTTGGGACGTCGTACCGCGTCCCCTCTGCGTCGCCGACCAGGAGGCTCGTGAACTTGTCGGCGAACTTCGCGTTGACGCGTCCGAGCATGACATGGAAGTCGAGAGGCGTGATGAACCGCACGCGATCGGCCAACTGCGCGCGGTCGAGTTCCTGGCGCACGTGATCCTGCACGTCTCGGGCGAACTGGAGCGCCGGTTCCCCCTGCAGCAACGCGTCGGGGTCGCGCCCGCGGGCCTCACCGTCCAGGAACTCGCGATAGCCGGGTGCATAGAACAGCACGAGTGCGCCCTCGTGCCCCGGTGCTGTGAGGAGTTCGCGCAGACCGCGGAAGTGACTCACGAGGTACTTGACGCCAGGCAGGTCGGGGATGCACGAGCGGTCCTTGCCGCTCTCCACGTAAGCCCTGCGGTCCGAGCCGTCGTCCTTGCCGTAGTGCGAGTAGAGGACATACCGAACGGGAGTCGTGTAGTGCTTGCCTCCAGACACCGCGCAACGCCCCCTATCCCGAGCCTCGGACCCCTGCGCAACTTGAGCGGGCAAGGGTGACCATGACGCGCCGCCGCACGCAGCGCACTTCCGCCTGCCGCGCGGGGGACCTCCTTGCGCGCAGGCGCCCGAACGAAGGACGGTGAGCTCCCGTACGCACGCGCGGCCCCGGACGAGCCGGAGCCGCGCGACGATCGGTCCTCGCGTGCCGTGCCGCTACCACTTCGTCTGGATGGTGTAGGTGATCTCCTTCTCCTGGCCGGGCTCGAGGGTGACGGTGCACTCGGTCTTTGTCGCGTTCTTCTTCACGAAAGCGTCGCTCGACTTGAGGATCTCCCAATCGCCGCCGGCGTGGGCGACGTAGGTGATCTCGACCGAGTCCTTCTCCTTGCGGTTGCGGAGCTTCACGGAGTAGGTGTCTTGCGCGACTCGGTCGGCGATCTGCTTGTGGTCCATGTGGGTCTCTTCGCCCACGAGGTCGAACGCATTGCCGATGTAGAGCCGGAGGGTCTCGTTGCGGGGGGTGTGGTCGATGCGGTCCTCGCCCACGAACTGCAGCGACTGGTCGCTGTCGGCCTTGAAGACGCGCACGCGGCCCATCGGGAGGGCGATGCCGAGGCCCTGCTTCTCGGAGTTCTCGATCTCGAGCTTGACGGCGACCTTCTTCTCCGGGTTGTCGCCACCGAGGCGCCACGCCATGCTGGGCTCGAAGATGAACCGCTTCTTGAGCTGGATCGCGGGGGCCGAGCGGAAGAGGACCTGCTTGGTCTCGCGGTCGGCGACCGTCGTGGTGCGGTCGAGCGAGTAGATGTAGTACTCGAAGAAGGCCTTCTCCTGGAAGCCGCCGCCGGGCGCCCCCCCGTCGCGAGCCATGTAGACCATCTTGTCCATGGTGGGCGGCTCGGGGGCGAGCGCGACGTCGCCGGCGATGAGCTTGAGCTTCGCGTTGGGGTAGCTTGCGCCGGAGTTGTTCGTCAGCGTGACCCAGCCGTTGAGGTCGCCGCCGGTGTCGTCCTGGTTGACGACGAGGACGTAGTCGGCCTGCCACGAGATGCCCTGGGTCATGTAGCTGACCTCACAGGACGTGGCGCCCTTGGCCTCGGCTGCGAGATCCCAGACCAGCGTCGGCTGGACGATGAGGCCCTCGGGGAGCTTCGGCAGCTCGATCACGCCGGGTGGGTTGAGCACGATCTGGTCGCCGATCCGAACGACGCCGGCGCCGCCGCCCTCGGTCGAGAGCAGCGTACCCTTCTCGCGGCGGACCTCCTTGCCGTCCTGGTCATACGTGACGAGCGTGATCTCCTTGCCGAGGTACTTCTCGAGGAGCCGTGCCCGGTCGACGAGGTCGAACTGGTAGTTCTGCTCGAGGATCGAGACCGAGCCGGGGTCGTTGAGGGCGACGAGGCGCACCGAGGTCGGGTCGATCTGGCTCGCGACGTCGGTGAAGCGGACGCGCTGGACGCCCTCCTCGAGATCGAGCGTTCGGACATCCTTCACGAGCCCGAGGCCCTGGTTGTAGACGGTCAGCTCGAGCTGCTTCGACTCCTCTTGCGCGTGGGCGGGCCACAGGCTCGCGACGAGCAGCAGGCTCAGGGAGAGCATGGTGAGGCGTGTGGTTCGCATGCGTAACCTCCTTGCGGTCTCGGATCGCGTGCTCGCGATCTCACGAACCTACGATGGTGAACCGCACCACGGATGTTCCGTGCGCGGGCACCTGCACGGTGAAGTCGATCGTCCGTGAGTCCTTCTGCACGTACGGGTGAGTCGTCTTGGTGAGGCGCCAGTCGCCGCTGACCCGATGGATCGCGGCGATCTCCACGTCGGTGTCCTTGTGGTTTCGCAGTGTCAGGCGGAAGCTGCCGCATCCCGGCGCGAGGCCCGCCCGTTCGAGCATGGTGCAGTCGCCGACCAGATCGAATGCGTGACCTACGGTGAGGGCGACCTCCTCATCGCGAGCGGTGCGGTCGATCCGATCCCCACCCACGAACTGAAGCGATCCGTCGGCATCGGCCTTCGCGACGCGCACGACGCCCCTGGGCAGCGGCATTCCGAGGTTCGATGTGCTGCTGTTGCGCAGGACCGCCTGCACCGCCACGGGCAGGGATGCACCCCTGCGCGCCCACAGCCCGCCGAGCCCACCGCCCAGGCCCCAGCCGCTGGAGCCCATGCTCTCGGAGAGCATGGCGCCTTCCACCGTCCTGAAGACGTACCGCTTCCGCACGGGCACCCCACGGGCGCTCAGGAGCGCGATCTGCTTCGTCTCGCGGTCCGCGAGCGTCGTCGGGCGCCCGAGCGCGTACAGGTGGTACTCGAACAGCGACTCCTCGCTGAACCCGCCGGTGTCTTCCGCCTCGCTCTGGCCTCCACCCCACCCGCGCTGCACGCGCGGAGCCTCCCGTACCCGCGCGACGTCGCCGGCGACCACCTTGAGTAGGGCGTCGCGGTAGGACGCACCGCTTGTGTTGGTGACCGTCACCGTGCCATCGAGGTCGATGTGGCTCTCGTCCGCGCCAAGGACGGCGAAGTAGTCCGCCCGCCACGTCAGGCCGCCTGTGAGGTAGCTGATCTCGCAGGGCACGCGGCCCGCCTTCGTGCTCTCGAGCGTCCACGCGAGCGTAGGCTTCACCCGCACCCCCTCGGGCAGGCTCCCGAGTCGCGCGGTGCCGGGCGGGTCGAGCACGATCGTCCCGTCCCGGTCCACGACCATCCCTCCGCGGGAGGCAAGCAGCGTGACATCGTCGCGGGCGACTGTCCGTCCTACGCGGCTGGTCCGCTCCAACGTGATCCCCGCACCCAGGTACCGGCGCAGGAGGGTCTCCCGATCGGCGAGGTCGTACCGGAAGTTCTGCTCGACCAGTCGGAGTTCGGCGTCCGGCAGAAGCGATCGGAGCCGGACGGTCGTCGCGTCGATCAGGGCGGGGATGTCGTCAATGGTCACGTCCTGGACCCCGGTGCGGAGATCCAGCTCCCTCCAGGCCTTCACGAGTCCGAGGTCGCCGTTGTACACGGTGACCTCGGGCCCCTGCGGCCTCTCCTCCGCGAGCGCGGGTCCGCCTGCTCCCACGATGGCCGACAGCACTCCGCCCCACAACGCCAGAGCGCACACCCTACGCACCATGAACCCCCTCGGGTCTTCGGCCCACAGGGCCGTCGCCGCGCGCCACGATCCGGAAGACGACCGGCGCTCCCCTGCGCATGGGGTGTCGTCTCCCTCCCGCGTGGGGCAACAGAGGACGAGCCCCGCACTCGACCGAACTCTTCGCGAGGCGCCCCCGGGCGTCCTCTGCACCGAACACCCCTGAGGGGAAGCGTGTGGCCGTGGGGATCCGCTCCACCGCCGAGTGGGATGTCATCGTCTGCGGCGCCGGTCCGGCCGGCGTCTGTGCCGCCCTCTCCGCGGCCCGGGCGGGCGCGCGCTGCCTCCTGGTCGAGCGCCACGGCTTCGCGGGCGGGATGTCCACCGCAGGCCTCGTCTACCCGTGGATGACCTTCCACGATCGCGACGGCACGCGGGTGATCGGCGGCCTCGCGCAGGAGATCGTCGACCGGCTGTGGTCGCGTGGGGCCTCGCCCGGCCACTTGCGCGACACCATCGGCTTCGTGCACTCGCTGACCCCCTTCGAGCCCTACGCGCTGCGCCTGCTGCTCGACGAGATGCTCGCCAAGGACGGCTGCGCGGTGCTCTACCACGCGGTCGTCTGCGACGCGACGGCGGAGAGCGAGACGGTGGGAGCGGTCTCGGTACAGACGCCCTCGGAGCGGCTGACGCTCCGCGCCCGCGTCTTCGTGGACGCCACGGGCGACGCCGCGCTCTGCCACCTCGCCGGCCTTCCGATGCAGCAGGATGTCACGGGCCGCGACGTGCAGCCCATGACGATGTGCTTCCGGCTTTCGGGAGTCGATCTCGACGAGGTGAGCGCCTACATCGCCGCGCACCCGGACGAGTTCCACGAGACGACGCTCGTGGACCACAAGCCGCTCACCGGCGTCTCGGGCTTCTTCCGCCACTGGCGGCAGGCCGATCTGCCGATCCCGCGCGACCGCCTGCTGTTCTTCGCGGGGATCCGGGCCGACGAGGTCTACCTGAACACCTCGCGGATCCAGGGACTCGACGGCACGCTGCCGGAGGATCTCGCCGAGGCCGAGTGGCTCGGCCGTGCGCAGGTCGGTCTCCTCTGCCGGTTCGTCCGCGAGCAAGTGCCCGGCTTCGGCGGCTCCTACCTCTCGGCGTTGCCGGCGCAGGTCGGGGTGCGCGAGACCCGTCGGATCCTGGGCGAGTTCACGATGACCGGCGACCACGTGCGCGAGGGAACTCGCTTCCCCGACGCGATCGCGCGCGGCGCTTTCCCGATCGACATCCACAGCCCGACCGGGGCCGGCATCGTGGTCTCCGATCAGCCTCGCGCCGCCTACGACATCCCGTACCGCTCGCTGATTCCCCGCGGCCGGGTGAACCTGCTCGCGGTGGGTCGCTGCATCTCCGCCACGCACGAGGGCCATGCCTCGACGCGCCTGACGCCCGTCTGCATGGCGATGGGTGAGTCGGCGGGCCTCGCGGCGGCGTGGGCGGCTCGTACGGGGCGCGACCTGCGCGCGTGGCCCGAGGAGACCCGGATGGAGGAACTGCCGTGCCGACGGTGATCGGCTTCGATGGGGGCGGCTCTCGTTGCGCCGCCTTCTGGATCGACCATGAGGGCCGTGTCCTCGACCACGGCGTCGGCGGCTCCACGCACGAGTGGTACGGCCAGGGCGCGTTGGCGGTCGGATCGGTCGAGGAAGCGCTCGGGCCGATGCTCGAGAGGCAGGGGGGGCGGCCCGACGGCGCCGGTTTCACGAGCCCCGGCGGCGAGGCCGCGTTCGAGCGGTTCGTCGCGCTGCTGGCTCCCGCGGCCGTCCAAGGCTGCAGCGAGGCGGAGGTCCAGTTCGCCGCGGCAGGGATGAGTCACGGGCTGCTGATCCTCGCCGGGACCGGGAGCTTCGTCCAGGGCCGCACCCGCGACGGCCGCTCGCTCACCGTCGGCGGTGCGGGGCCGGTCATCGGCGATGACGGCTCCGGCTACGAGATCGCCATTCTCGCGATCAAGCGCGCCTGCCTCGCCGAGCAGCTCCCCGCGAGCGCGACGCCGCTCGCCACGGCGGTGCGACGGTATCTCGGCGCCGAGCAACGGTGGGACATCGTGCGGGTCTTCCACCAGGAGAACCCGGGTCGCCGCCGCCTTGCGGGGCTGGCGCCGATCGTCTGCGCGCTGGCCGCCGAGGGCGACACCGCGGCGCTGTGGGTGCTCGAGACCGCCGCCGCGCGGCTGGCGTGGCTTGCGGCGAACGTGGTCGCGGAGCTGGGTATGGAGCGGGAGGGCGACGTGCTTCTCGTGGGCGGCGCCGCCCAGTCGAGCGCCTACCGCGATGCGTTGATGCGCCACGTGGCCCCCCTGTTCCGCGTGCCGGTCACGCGGCATCCCCTGGTCTATCCGCCCGCGGTGGGCGCGGCCCTGATCGGCCTCGCGCGGCTCGGGCACCCCCTCGACGATGAGGGACACAAGCGGCTGACGGCCGAACTCGAACGGCTCGGCCTGGCGGCCCGGGAGGAGTAACGGACATGCTCGGACAGCGCTACATCGCGAGGCTCAGGGGCCTCCTCGACTTCATGGAGAACGACCAGCTCGGCACGATCCACGCCGCGGCCGAGGCCGTCGCCGATCGGCTCGTGGCCGGGGGCGCCCTGCACATCTACGACACCGGCCACCTGCTCAACCAGGAACTCGTCCACCGCGCCGGCGGGCTGCTGGCGATGATCCCTCTCCAGTTCGGCATGTCGCTCAACAACCCGGTCTCGGAGAAGCACGCGGCGCGCAAGACGCACGGGCCGAACCTCGGGCTGACCGATGTCGCGCTCGATGCGAGCGGCCTGGCCGCCGGCGATGTCCTGATCGTCGGCTCGGTCTCCGGCCGCAACCCGGAGGTGATCGACGTCGCGCTCAAGGCCAAGGAGCGGGGCGCGCTGATCGTCGTGCTCACCTCGGTGACCTACTCCTCGCAGGTCGAGAGCAAGCACCCCAGCGGGAAGAAGCTGCTCGACCTGGGCGACTTCGTACTCGACAACGGATCCGACCTGGGCGATGCGAGCCTCGAGGTCGAGGGGCTGCCCGTGAAGGCCGTTCCGACGAGCGGGATCGGCGCCGCCGTCGCCGCCTGGGTGCTCGTCGCCGAGGTGATCGAGTGCCTCGTGGCGAAGGGCTCGCCGCCCGAGGTGTTCGCCTCCGCCAACCTCGATTGGGGTCCGGACTTCAACGCGCAAGCCCGCGAGCGTTTCGCGAAGAACGGGCTCTGAGAGCCCCGTCCAGGACGGGAGAGGAAGCACATGTCGGCACACGCCTATCTCGACGCGGCCCGCCGGGCGCTCGACGAGCTGGAACGGCGCTCCCTGCCGGGGATCCTGGCCGCCGCCGCGCGGATGGTCGAGGCCATCCGCTCCGACCACTGCCTGTACTCCTTCGGCTGCTCGCACAGCTTCATGCTCACCGAGGAGCTGGTCTACCGAACGGGCGGCCTCGCGCTCGTGAACCCGATCACCCCGCACGGGATGGGGCTCCACGTTCGCCCGGTCTCGATGACCTCGCAGATCGAGAGGGTCTCCGGGCTCGGCGCGGTCCTCGCCGACGGCGCGGGCATCGCGGAGGGCGACGTGGTCCTGGTCGCCTCGACCAGCGGCCGCAACCCGGTCGCGATCGACCTGGCCGTGCGCGCCCGCGAGCGGGGCGCCTTCGTCATCGCGATCACCTCGGTGGAGTACACGGACTCCGTCACGAGCCGCCACCCGCAGGGACTCAAGCTGAAGGACACGGCCGACCTGGTGCTCGACAACGCCGCGCCCTCGGGCGATGCGGCGGTCGAGTGTGCGGGCTTCGCGCAGGCGATCGGCCCGCTCTCGACGCTCACGGGCGTCGCGGTCGTGAACGCGATCGTCTGCGAGATCGTCCGTCTGCTGCTCGAGGCCGGCGAAACGCCGCCGATCTTCGTGAGCGGCAACCTCGACCAGGGCGACGCCCACAACGCGAAGCTGCTGGCCGACAACCGCCATCGGATCAAGTATCTCTAGCGGCCCGCTCCCGTGGCGAGACGACCGAACGGAGGACGCCGATGTGGGACGCGATCGACAAGTGCCTGGTCTTTCTCGGGGCGACCGACGACGAGAAGGCCGCGGTGGCCGAGATCTCGTCGGAGCGCACCTACCCGGACGCGACGACCGTCGTCTACGCCGGCGACCCCGGCCACACGCTGTACCTGGTGAAGAAGGGCTGTGTCGAGGTGCTCGTGCGGGGCGAGGACGGCGCCGAGACCATGGTCGCCACCCTGTGCGCCGGCGATTCGCTGCGGGCGCAGTACGCCGGCGACTTCTTCGGGGAGATGTGCTTGATCGACATCGAGCCCCGCAGCGCCTCGGTCCGCACCAAGGGCGAGGTCACGCTGGTCTCGATCCCGGCCCGCAAGCTCGGCGAGCTGTTCGAGGCGAACCCCGGGCTGCAGATCCTCGTGCTCACGAACATCGCCCGCGTGCTCTCCCGCAGGCTGCGTGAGGCCAACGCGCGCTGGGGGGCCTGACCGTCCCCATGCGCGTCGCGCTTGTCAACACGAACCGCATGGCGCCGCCCGTCGCGCCGATCGGGCTCGAGTTCGTGGGCGAGGCGCTCGTCCGGGCGGGCCACCAGGTTGGCGTGATCGACCTGTGCTGGGAGCCCGATCCCCTCGCGGCGCTCACCCGCTCGCTCGCGGCCGAGCCCCCGGCGCTCGTCGCCTTCTCCGTGCGGAACACCGATGACTGCTACATGGCCAGCGGGCGCGGCTTCCTCGACGATGTCGCGGCGATGGTCCAGGCCGCGCGGGCGGCATCGGCGGCACCGATTGTCCTCGGCGGCGCCGGCTACTCGGCCGCGCCGCTCGACTACCTCGCGCACACGGGCGCCAACTACGGGGTGGTGGGCGACGGCGATCTCGCGCTGCCGGCCCTGGTGTCGGCGCTCGCCGCCGGGGAACGGCTCGACGGCGCGATCCCGGGCCTCGTGCTCCCGGGAGGCGGCCGGCCCGCGCCCGCGGCGGGCGACCTCTCCGACGTGCCGGCGCTGCGGTGGGACCTGACGGCTGTCGAGGAGTACTTCGCGCTCGGCGGCCAGGTCGGCGTCGAGACCAAGCGCGGCTGCCCGGGGCGTTGCATCTACTGCGCCGACCCGCTCTCCAAGGGCTGCCGCGTCCGCCCGCGCCCGCCGGCCGTCGTCGCGCGGGAGATCGACGGACTGGTTCGGCGCGGCATCGACCACTTCCACCTGTGTGACGCGGAGGCCAACCTGCCTCGTGAGCACCTGGTCGCCGTCTGCGAGGAGTTGATCCGGGCGGGGCTCGGTGAGCGCCTCCGTTGGTTCGCGTACATGGCGCCGGACGGCTTCGACGGCGACCTCGCCCTGCTGTGCCGCCGGGCGGGGTGCGGCGGCATCAACTTCGGGGTCGACCACGGCGATCCCGAGATGCTGCTCCGCCTGGGCCGCACCCACACGCCGGAGGACATCGAGACGGCGACGTCGGCCTGCCGCGCGGCCGGGCTCCCGGTCATGCTCGACCTGCTGCTGGGGGCGCCGGGCGAGACGCGCGAGAGCGTGCGGACGGCGATCCGCGTCGCCCAACGTGCCGCGCCCACGTGCGTCGGGATCTCCCTGGGGGTCCGGGTCTACGCGGGCACCGAACTCGCGCGGGAGCTGTGCGTCGGTCCGAAGTGGCGCGCGCGGCCCGGGTTCCGCGGCGCGAGCGAGGCCGGCGAGGATCTGGGCCGGCCCGTGTTCTACCTCTCGCCCGCGCTCGGCGACGAGGCGGAAGCGATCGTCGCGGAGGCGATCGGCGGCGATCGGCGCTTCGTCTTCGGCGACGCGGCTGCGGACGAGGCCAACTACAACTACAACGACAACGACCGGCTCGCCGAGGCGATCCGCAACGGCGCCCGCGGGGCGTACTGGCTGATCCTCTCGAAGCTGCGGGGTCTGGCCTAGGCGTCGCCCGTCGTTGTCCCCCGCAAGGAGGCCACCGACATGACCCGGTCTGCCCGCGTGTCCCCCCGCATCCGGCTGCTCGCGCTCCTCGTGCTGTGCTGGCTTCCACTCACGGTCGTCGCCCAAGGGGCCGAGGCGATCCAGCTCACCTGCGGTCCGATCACCGGCCTCGAGCGCGACGGGATCCGCTCGTACCTGGGCGTCCCCTTCGCCGCCCCACCCGTGGGACCACTGCGCTGGCGTCCGCCGCAGCCCGTCGCGCCGTGGACCGAGCCCCGGGCGATGGTCGCCTACGGCCCCTCCTGCCCCCAGCCCCAGGCCGAGCTGCCCATGGGCCGAGAGGTGGGCCGGATGGATGAGGACTGCCTGTACCTCAATGTGTGGACGGGGTCCCGCGTGGCCGACGACCGCCTGCCCGTGATGGTCTGGATCCACGGCGGCGGCTTCACCCAGGGCTCGGGGGCCGTGCCAACCTACGACGGAGCGCGCCTCGCCGCGAAGGGCGTCGTGGTGGTCACCATCAACTACCGCCTTGGCCCGCTCGGTTTCCTCGCCCACCCCCAGCTCTCGGCGGAGTCGGAGCGCGGGCTCTCGGGCAACTACGGGATCCTGGACCAGATCGCCGCCCTCCAGTGGGTCCAGGCCAACATCGAGGCTTTCGGGGGCGACCCCGACCGCGTCACGGTCTTCGGGGAATCGGCCGGCGCGGTGAGCGTCTACTGCCTCATGGCATCCCCGCTCGCGCGCGGGCTCTTCCACCGCGCGATCGCCCAGAGCGGAACGCCGCCCGAGAGCATGAAGCCGCTGCGCGGCGAGGGGGGCCGCCGCGGCACGCAGGAGCAGACCGGGCAGGAGATCGCGACCAAGCTCGGGATCCAGGACGGGCCCGGCGCGCTGGCGGCACTCCGGGCCAAGAGCTGGCAGGAGATCCTGACTGCCGCGGGCGATGCCGGTCCACTGCCCGGCGCGGGCGTGGTGCAGTGGCTCACGCTCGACGGCTGGGTGTTTCCCGAGAGCCCGATGGCGGTCTTCGCCGGCGGCCGCCAGGCGCCCGTGCCGCTGATCGCGGGCAGCAACGCCGATGAGGGCACGCTCTGGGCCCGCAGCCTGCGAGCGGTGAACCTCCGACGGTACCAGGTGATGATCCGGGGGCTGTTCCGCCGCCATGCCGACGAAGCGTTCGCGATCTACCCCGCGACCGACGACGCCACGGCCGCGGCCGCGGCCGTGACCATGCTGGGAGACTCGTTCCTCCGGGGCGCCCGCGTGGCGGTCCGCGGCTCGTCGGCGGTGCAGCCCCAGACGTACCTGTACCACTTCACGCGGACGACCGAACGGCTCCGCCAGATGGGCCTGGGCTGTTGCCACGCGGCGGAGATCCCCTACGTCTTCGGCAACCTGCTCCCCGGCGCGGGCCACGGCCCGGTCGATGAGGCGCTCTCGGAGCAGGTCATGGGCTACTGGACGCGGTTCGCGGCGACGGGCGACCCGAACGGCCCGGGGGCGGTCGCCTGGCCCGCCTACATGCTCGCCTCGGACCCGCACCTGGAGTTGGGGGACGTGATCCAACCCGGCAACGGACTCCGCAAGGCCGCGCTCGACCTGCTCGACGCCGCCCGGCCGGAGCTGTGAGCCTCCGGCAGGTCGCCGGAGGGCCCCGCCGGAACTAGTGGTGCGCGCGGAGCGCGTACCGCAGCCGACGAGGGGCCGTCCGTGGAGAACCTGCTGTACATCATCCTGGTCTCGGTGGTGACCGCCGGGTTCGGTTGCGCACTGTTCGCGTGGCTGTGGCCTTCGACGCGCTTCGATGCCGACGGCTCGCCGCGCGGCTTTCCGGGCGCGGGCTTGGCGTTCACCCTCGCGATCGTCCTGACGGTCCGGCTCAACATGGGGGAGGAGTGGACGCACCAGGGCGGCGCGGTCGCCTCGGCGCTCCTGTTCGTCTTCCTGGTGGTCGCGATCTCGGAGCGGCTGCCGGTCCACAACGCGCGTCCCCTGCGGGTGCTGGCGCTCGCCGCCGCGGCCCTGTTCGCCGTCGTGCACGGGATCCGGATCGAGGAGATCAAGCTCCCCTTCGGCCCGATCGTCTCGCTCGGCTTCCTGGGCCCGGCGATCACCGTCGCCTGGGTCTTCCTCGTCGCCCTGCTCGTGACCCTCACCAACCGTGGCGAGGCTCTCGGCCCGGGCATCGCCGTCTTCTCCTCGCTGGCTCTGGCGGGGTGCGCGGCTCTCGCCGGCAACGCGGCCGTGAGCGTCACGCACGCGGCCGGCCTGGGGCTGGCGGTCGCGGCGGCCGGGGTGCCCGTGCTGTCGTGGTGTCGTCCGCCGTCGCGCGTGCGGTTCGGGATGGGCGGCGGCATGGCGGTCGGGCTTGCCGTCGCCTGCGTCAGTGTGCTCGGCGCGGTGAAGTACGCCGCCGCCCTGATCGTCGTCGTTCCGGCGCTGTGCCTCGGCGCCCCGCTGCTGGCGATGGGGATCACCTACGCGCTCAACCGCACGCGCTCGCTCGACGCGGTGCTCCTCGAGGCCGAGCGGGTCTCGTTCGTCGGCGCGCTCGTGCGTGCGGGGATGACGGCCGCGCAGGCCGTCGACTTCCTCCTGGCCTGGCATGCCTACCTGTGCGTGGTCGCGGTCCTGCTGACGTTCATCATCCGCCTCTCGTGGCTGCTCAAGCTCGTGGTGCTGCTCCCGATGGTCGCGCTCGGTCTGCTCGGGTTCGGGCTGACGTTCCAGATCATCTACGGCTGGCGCCTGCGGGCGCGCTCCGGCGCGATCACTGGCATCGACCTGCTGGGGATCCGCGTCGACCGCACCTCGTTCGCCGACACCCTCGAACACGTGCGGCTGTGGGCGGAGAAGGACCAGCTCCACCACATCGTGACGGCCGACGCCACCCTGATCGACCGTGCCTCGCAGGAGCCCGCGCTCCGGGCGATCGTCGAGGAGGCCTCGCTGGTCACGCCCGACGGCGCCGGCGTCCTCTTCTCGGCCCGCGTGCTGGGCGCCCCGTTCACCGAGCGGGTCTCGGGCTGCGACCTCGTCGAGCGGATCTGCGAGACGGCCGCCGAGCACGGGATCCCGGTCTACTTCCTCGGCGCGGAGCCGGGCGTCGCCGAGCGCGCGGCCAAGCGGCTCGAGGCCCGCTGCCCGGGACTGCCGATCGCCGGCATCCGTCACGGCTACTTCACCGAGGAGCAGGAGGCCGAGGTTGCGGCCGAGGTTGCGGCCTCCGGCGCTCGCGTGCTCTTCGTCGGGCTCGGCGTCCCGCGGCAGGAGCACTTCCTCGACCGCAACCGCGACCGCCTCGGGGTCGGCGTGGCGATGGGCGTCGGCGGCTCGTTCGACGTGCTCTCCGGCAAGGTCACGCGGGCGCCGGAGTGGATGCAGCGCGTCGGCCTCGAGTGGCTCTGGCGCGTCTCGCGCGACCCGCGCCGCCTGCCCCGGCTGGTGGCCCTCCCCCGGTTCGTGCTGCGCGTGATGGTCCACACCGTGCGTGCCCGCAGGTCTCAGCCAGACGGGCGCTGAGTCGGCGCCCGCAGGGGGGCGGATCACCTCCGTCCCACGACGGAGGGAGCGTCCGCACATGCTCGCGTCACTGCCCGTGCTCGCCGGTTGCCTGCTCGCCCCCGCACACGAGTTCACAATCCCGCTCGAGCGTGCCAGCGTCCAGTGGAAGCCGAGCACCGGTCTCGAGCTGCGCCACGATGGCCGGCTCGTGCTCGGGGGCGTCGCCTCGCCGTTCGTCTTCCACAACGAGACCTGGGGCTGGGGCCACCATGTCCGCCTCGACGGCGAGAACCCGGTCGCGACCGACGCCGACGGCAAGGGCGCGACGATCCGGTACCGCGACGCCGAGGCCGACTGCTCGATCGCCGTCCGCGTGACGGGCGTCGACGAGATCACTGTCGCCTTCGAGGTCTCGCAGACGGGCTGGCAGGAGGGCGCGCGCGTGCAGGCCGGGCTCGGCCGGCCCCCGGTCGATGTCTTCTCCGGCGTGGCCTACCACGGCGACGCGGAGGGGACGCTGCCCACCGAGTACGGGACCGCCAATCCGATCCGCAACGTGCGGGCGCTCGCCCTCGATCTCCCGCTCGTGCGGTTCTCGATGAACTCCGAGCAGCCGCTCACCTGGTTCGACTACGCCGCGCGCGAGAGCTTCTGGGTGGGGCGCGACCTGGCCACCCCGAAGGGCGAGGTGGCGCGTTGGGCTGTTCGTCTGCGTTTCGAGCCCCGCCCCGAGACCGTCGAGGGGATCGCGATCGAGCGCGTCGGCATCGCCGGGGAACCCCGCGGGCAGACGGCCGATCTCGCGCTCCGGCTCGCCCGGACCGAGACCGGACCCGCGAGCGTCACCGCCGTCGTGACCGGCGTCGGCCCGGCCGGGCCGCTTACGCTGGAGCGGGAGCTGACCCTCGCGCCGACGCCCGGCGACCACCTGCTGCCACTCGAGTTCCCCGTGCCCGGGCCCTACACGCTGAGGCTGGAGCTGCACATCGCGGGGGCGGCGGTCTGGACCTCTCAGGAGCTGATCGTCACGGCGCCGCAGCTCTTGCGGCTCACCCCCGGGCGGGTCCCCTACTCGACCGAGAGCGAGGGCTCGATCCTCGCACGGATCGCGCCGGGCCTCGGCGAGGACCTCCACCTGAGCGTCCGGGTCGGCGAGACCGAGGTCTACGCGGGCGACGCGACGGGCGAGACGGTGCGCGTCGCGCTCGCGCTCTCCGGCTCGCCGCTCGGCGCGACACCCGTAACCGCCTCGCTGACGCAGGGCGAGACGCGGATCGCCACGGCCGCGTGCTCGCTGGTCCGCGTCGAAGCCGCGCCCAGCTCCGTCGTGCCCATCGACAACGAACGGCGCTGCCTGCTGGTCGGCGGTCTGCCGTTCGTCGCATGCGGCTTCTACACCGACTGTCTGCCGGCCGAGAGAGCGATTCGGGTGATCTCCGGCGAGGCGCCGGCCGGCGCGAACGCGGTCACCTTCTACATGCCGACCGCGATCGACGAGCGGCGGGCGCGGCGGGAGGAGATCCGCGCCGTCCTCGACCGCTGCGCCGAGCTGGGCATGCGGGCGCAGCTCGACGTGCGGATCGCCTCGAAGCCCCCGCACAGCGAGGAGAAGTGGGAGTGGCTCCGCGAGGAGGTCGAGGCCTTCCGCGACCACCCGGCGCTGCTCAGCTACTACCTCGCCGACGAGCCGGAGCTGGGCTGGGCCAAGCCCGAGGACTGCGAGGAAGCCTACCGGCGGCTGAAGGAACTCGACCCGTGCCACCCGGTCACCCAGGTCTTCTGCCAGTCGCCGGCGGCGGCGCGGTACCGAGACAGCTACGACATCGTGATGACCGATCCGTACCCGATCCCGAACTCCAGCGTGCTCCAGGTGACCGACTTCTGCCGGGGCATCCAGGAGGACCTCGGCCGCAGCCGCATCCTCTGGCTGGTGCCGCAGGCCTTCGGCGGAGGCGAGTGGTGGTCGCGGGAGCCCTCGACGCAGGAAGAGCGCGCGATGGTCTACCTCGGCCTGCTGGAGGGCGGGACCGGGGTGCAGTACTTCGTCCTGCGCCCACCGGTCGGCAATCCCACCTCGCCGGTCCTGTGGGGCGAGTGCCGCCGGCTGCTGTGCGAGGCCGCTTGGCTCACCCCCGCCCTGACCGCGCCCGAGGCCGACCAGGGGCCCCCGGTCGCCTGCGACGCTCCCGATGTGCGGCTCCGCGGCTACCTGAGCGGCGACACGCTGACCGTGCTCGCGGTCAACCCCACAGCCGAGCCGCGGATGGTCCGCTACGTCTGCGGTGGCGGGCCGGAGGGAGCCGTTGAGGCGCTCTTCGAGAACCGAACGGTCCCGCTCGCGGCCGGCGCCTGGACCGACACGATCGAGGCGATGGGCACGCGCGCCTACCGGCTTGCGCTCGGCGCGCCGACACCGGGGGAGGGCCTCGCCGCCGGCAACCTGCTGGTCAACCCGAGCTTCGAGGAGATGCACAACGTGGGCACGCCCGACGGCTTCTACACCCGCCTCGCGGCCGACCTCGGCGCGAGCTGGGCCGTCGACACCCGCACGGCCGTCCACGGGCGGCAGAGCCTCCGGCTCACGACGCCGGCCGGCGGCCCGGGGATCGGCCTCTCGCCCTATCCGATGACCCTCGAGAAGGGCAGGCGGTACCGTCTGTCGGTGGAGGCGAAGGGGAGTGCGGAGGGGCTTCGCTTCCTCTTCGACCCGGGGGCGGTGGCCGACGGCGGCGAGTTCGCGCTCCAGGAGCTGACGACCGACTGGAAGCACTACGAGGTCGAGTTCACGGCAGCGGGCGGCCGGTCGCGCTACTCCGGCGTGTGGCTCCGGCTGGAGAGCGGCGGCGTCGCCTGGTTCGACCTCCTGCAGGGGACGCCGGTCGAGTAGCGGCGAGACCATCGGGCCGAATTAAAACCTCAGGCACGGTCTTGGG
>CAZRDB010000043.1:17429-29934 GCA_964598695.1 uncultured Armatimonadia bacterium | reverse complement strand
GCCCTCGGTCTGCTTGAGCAGCTCCTCCAGGTCCTTGAGGTCGTGGCCGGAGACGAGGATTGCCTTGCCGGCCTTGGGCTCGACGCGGACGGCCGTCGGCTCCGGGTGGCCGAACGTCGTGGTGTGGGCCGTGTCGAGCAGCTCCATCGCGCGGAGGTTCTGCTCGCCGCAGCGCAGGCTCAGCCCCACGAGATCGTTGATCTCGGGCGCGGGGTTGTTGAGGTAGTCGAGCGCCTCGTAGGTGAAGGTTGCGATCGCGGGGTCGGACTGGCCGAGGATCGCCGCGTGGTGGACATAGGCGGCCATGCCCTTCAGGCCGTAGGTGAGCAGCTCCTCGAGACCGCCCAGATCGGGCCCGAGCTTCTCGATCCGGCCGGCCACGCCGACTCCGGCGCCCTGCAGGATCAGTGCGGCGAGATCGGCCTTGGGGCTCCACGCCGCAGCGCCCGAGAGCGCCTCCGGGCTCTTGCCGGCCTTGGCGCAGGCGGCCTCGTAGAGCGCCTTCGCGTCATCGCGCACCTCGGCGGCGGCCCACGTCCTCTTCGCGAGGGTCTCGGGATCGAAGTTCACGTTGGTGACCGTCGTGAACAGCGCGTCCATCGTGAAGCTGTCGATCGTCGCGTCGGTCGCGCCGAGCTGGTTGGCCCGGTGCATGTACGCCGAGATCCCCTTCAGCGCGTGGATCAGAAGGTCCTGGAGCGCGGCGGTCTCCGGGTCCTTGCCGCACACCCCGACCTTCGTGCACCCCGTCCCTCCGGCGGTCTGCTCGCACTGGTAACAGAACATGCTCATCAGCACATACCCCTCTCCTCCGGGCGTCGGTCGAGCTTCACAGAGCAATCCGATCGAGGATCTCTCCTCGGATGCCAACACGAACAACCTCGAGCGGGAGGTCCCTGCCGCTGGCCGCAACGGCGCGTCGTACGATCTCCATAAGACCTCGGCAGCAGGGAACCTCCATGATCGCGACGGTCACCGAGCGCACGGCCCGCTCGGCGAAGATGGTCGTGAGCTTCTCGAGGTACGGGCTCGAGTCATCGAGCTTCGGACAGGCGATCATCAGGACCCGGCCCGCGAGCAGCTCCTGGTGGAAGCTCGCCAGAGCCGCGGGCACGCAGTCGGCGGCGATCAGCACGTCGGCGTCGTCGAGGTACGGCGCGGCCGGTGAGATCAGGTGCAGCTCGACCGGCCAGTTGCCGAGCTGGGAGGGCGCGTGGACGGCCCCACAAGAGCCCTCGCAGGCGGCCGGCGCGGCGGCGGGGCCAAAGGCCATCGCTCGCGAGCCCGGGCATCCGCCGTGTCCGCCGGGGGCGGCGTGGGCGGCCAGCGGGGCGCGCCCCTGTGCGGTGAGCCGCTGATCGACTGCCGCGGGGTCGAAGCCCTCGGACTCGCGCTCCTCGATCGTCAGCGCACCGGTCGGGCAGCCGCTGAGGCAGGCGCCCAGGCCGTCGCAGTAGATCTCGCCGACGAGCCGCGCCTTGCCGTCGATCAGCTCGAGGGCGCCCTCCGCGCAGGCATCGATGCAGATCCCGCAGCCGTTGCACAGGTCCTCGTCGATCCGGATGATCTTCCGCTTCATCGGTCGTCTCGATCCTCTCCGTGGGCTTTCGCGAGCCCGAGTTCCTTGGCGCGGGTCGCGAACTCCGCGAGCGTGGCGCCGGCGAGTGCCTGGCGGACCCTCTCATTGACCTCTGCGGTCAGCCCGCCGAGAAGGCACTTGCCGCCGCAGATCGGCTTCGCGAGGAGGCAGGTCGCGGTGGGCAGCGGCCCCTCGATCGCCTCGTAGACATCCAGGAGGCGAACCTCGCCGGCGGGCCGACCGAGCGTGTAGCCGCCGGAGGGGCCGCGCTTGGCCTGGACGAGCCCGCGCTTGCCGAGGTCCTGCAGGACCTTACTGAGGTGCGCGGGTGAGCACTGGAGAGTCTCGGCGATCGCCGCGACCGAGAGCGGCTTCTCGCTGGCCGCGATGAGGGCGGCGGCGTGGAGACCGAGGTTGGCCGCGTCCGAGATCTTGAGAATGCTGTCCATGCCGCTCACCTCAACCGTATTCTGGTATCAGAATACCACTTTTCGGGATGGCGTCAATACGGTGAGCGAGATACGACCGGGGAATCTGCACGGAACGGCACGGCCGGGCCTGGGGGGTGCTGCTCCCTCGCGGCCACACGCCTGTCGGGCCTGAGCAGCCGCGGGCTTCAGTGGGCCGGTTGGGGTCCCACCGACCTGCGGTCGGTCCCCCCTACCAGGCCCACTCGAGAGACGGCCCCGTCACGCGTCCATGACTCCCCCTCTCCTCGCGCGCGAAGCGACGCAGGGAGAGGGGGCCGGGGGGTGAGGCGTACGTCGCCCGGCCCTACTGCGCGGGCGCCTTCTCGCTCCACAGCCGCGAGCGCGATCCCCGCGAGGTCCGCTCCTCGGTCGGGAGGCCGGTGATGTTCTGGGGGCAGCTCGTGACGTAGCCGTGGACGCCGCCGCCGATGTCCTCGACCTCGCAGAACCAGGCGTCCGGCGTCTTGCCCGATTCGTAGCCCTCGTAGAGGCCGTCCTTCGTCGGGCGCATCACGACCGGGTACCAGACGACATCGCGCCACAGGGGCACATCGTCGCAGTAGGCGTACCAGGCCCGCACCTGGACGATGTGGTTCGCGTCCTCGACCCGCGCGCGGAAGATCGTGCCCCGCTCGGTCTCCTCGTGGGCGGGGTCGCTCACGCGAGCGACGGGCCGGCCGCCGAGCACGTGGGCGGCCCACATCTGCCAGATCAGGAACTGCTGCGGCGATTCGGCCGCGTGGCGGTAGTTGGGCACCATCGAGACGGTCCAGGGCCTTCCCAGCATGGCCTGGTTGCGGGTCACGTTGAACATGGTGTAGCCGTCCTCGTTCGTGGCGCCGAGATACAGGACCGGCGCCGCGACGTGCGCCGCAACGACCGGCGGGCTGACCGGGGCGAAGTCCGGCGCGGGCGCCGACTGCCAGCGGCCCTCCATCCCCATGAAGACCACGCCGGCGATGTTCGCGGGGCGGATGGCGGCGGCGACCAGGGCCGAGGGGGCGCGCTTGCTGTGTCCGCCGATGACGGCGCGGATCTCCTCGGCCGGGATCCCGAGGACCTGGGCGAAGACGTCGACCGCGCGGACGTAGGGGATCGCGAGCCGGAAGAAGTAGCTGTTCTCGAGGGTGCGGGGGACGCCCTCGCCCCAGAACTCGCCGATGCTCCACTCGCGGCCCGGACGGTCGGGGGTCTCCCCGGGGTTGGGGAGGATCATCGTCGGGTAGCCCAGCCTCGTCGCGATGGGGTACGCGTAGTCGCACTCGAAGGTCTGCTGGAAGTCGCTCGCGATGCTGCCCACGATGACGACCCTGCCGCGGCGGGCCGGGTCGTCGCGGAGGCCGGGGTCGGTCGGGATCAGGAGGACGACGCGGTGGGTGAGCGCCTTGCCGAAGACCATCTGGCTGACGAAGTGGCCCTCCACCCTCCGGAGCGGGACGCCCGGGCTCTCGAGCGAGTCAACGACGCCGTCGGCGTCCACGACGAACTCGAGCGCGGGCAGCCCCTTGGCGTACTCCTGGTAGAACCCGGCGATCTCAGCCCCCGGCGGCGTCTCCGCCTGGGCACAGGCCAGAACCGCAAGCACAACCGCCAAGCCCGTCATCGTTGTCCTCCTCCGAAAGCCGCGCATCCGACACGAACCAGGGGGCGTTCCCCGTCGGCGGCGCGGCGGCCTCCCCGAAGCAGGCCGATCCCGGCCGATCGGCGAAGCCACTCCCATCCTTGCAGGGAGGGACCCTCGATGTCCGGGTTACGGAGCCTGACCGCGCTTCTCGCTCTTCTCGTCCTCGTGCTTCCCGCGCTCGCTGACCCGCTCTCCGAGATCACCCGGATGGCGCCCGGTCGGATGCACCGAGCCTCGAGCGGCCTCTTCGATCCCGAGTCGAACGCCGATTGCCACCACATCGTGCCCGGCCAGAGCCTCGTCGTGGCCGAGTTGGAGGGCCCGGGCGAGATCCGTCACCTGTGGTTCACACTCGCGAGTTCCGACCGGCGCATCCCGCGCAATGTCGTCCTGCGGATCTACTGGGACGGCTCGGAGGTGCCGGCGGTCGAATCGCCGATCGGCGACTTCTTCTGCGCCGGCAACGGCATGCGGGCCGAGGTCGAATCGATCCCCGTGAGCGTCAGCTCGTACGGCCGGGCGCTCGGCTGCTACTGGCGGATGCCCTTCCGCGAGCGGGCGGTCGTCGAGCTGACGAACGAGGGTCCGGCGCGCGTCTCGGCGTACGTCCAGTGCGAGTGGCTCGCGCTCGACGCGCCGCCCGTCGATGCGCTGTACTTCCACGCCCGCTACCGGCAGGAGTACCCCGCCAAGCCGTCCTCGCCGTACACGATCTTCGAGGGGGTCGGCGAGGGCCAGTACGTCGGCACGGTCTACTCCTCCGACAACATGGTCGCGAGCTGGTTCGGCGAGTCGGACGACCGCTTCACGATCGACGGCGAGGCGACGCCCTCGATCGTCGGTACCGGCACCGAGGACTACTTCAACGACGCCTGGAACATCCGGCTCCACAGCCAGGGGCGCAAGGGGGTCACGATCTGCGAGCCGCTCGGCGAGGAGCAGCGGATCACCGCCTACCGCTGGCACATCGACGACCCGGTGCCCTTCCACAGGTCGCTCAAGGTGGAGATCGAGCGGCGGAGCTTCGTCGCGATCACCGACCCTGCGACCGGCCGGGCAACGCAGTACGACTTCAAGTACCGGCCCGACTACGTCTCCTCGGTCGCGTTCTGGTACCACCGCGGCACGATGGAGCGGACGTGGGAGTTCCCGCCCGCGAGGGAGCGGCTGCTGCCCGAGATCTGGGTCGAGCCGACGGCGCTCGTCGAGCAGGCGCGGTGCTCCGAGGGCCTCGCGCCTCGACGCGTCTCCAACCGGGCCTGCCACCAGAAGCAGTTCCTCTACCTGCGCAACGATGCCGTCGGCGGTTGGATCGAGCTGCCGTTCGAGGTCCGGGAGCCGGGCCGCTACGCCGTCTCGGTCTTCCAGTCGCTCTTCCGCGAGTACGGCGTCTGGCGGGTGAGCCTCGTGGGGCCCGCCGGCGAGACCGTCCTCCACCCCGGCCTCGACTTCTGGGACTCCCTCGCCGCGCGCAAGGAGAACTGGCCGGAGAACACGCGCCACGGCACGACGGTCGAGACCAAGGTCGGCGAGGCGCGACTCACCCCCGGCGCGTACGTCGTCCGGTTCGAGTGCGTCGGGACGAATCCGCAGTCGCGCCACCGCGAGACGGGGGCGTTCGGGCAGGGCTACTCGCTCGGTCTGGACGCGGTCAACCTCCGCCTGCTTCCGTTCGAGCCCAAGGCGTGGCTCGATGCCTATCTGCCCGAGGAGGAGAAGCGGGTGGCGGCGTGGCTCGAGCAGGCGAAGGCCGATGTCGCGGCGCTCGCGGCGGCCGTGGAGCGCGGGGAGGCCGCGGCCCCGGGCGTGCCCGCCACCGACCCGTGGGGCCAGGCCTACCAGCACCGGGCGCCGGGCGCCGTGCACCCGTGGAGCTTCGACGTGTGGTCGTGGCGCGGGGACTCCCGCAACGCGGGCGGCTGGATCGGCAATTGGCAATCGCCCCTGGACCTCAGTCGCGAGGCGCCCCCCGGGAGCATCGTCCTCGAGGGAGAGTCGCTCGCCGCGGGCGCGTCCGCCGACGGCTGCCGGGCGATGCCGCAGAGGCTCCGGGCGGAGGAGCTAGGGCCGTTCTCCGGCGAAGGCGCGATGTTCCTCGGAGCGGCGGGGGCCGGGGACTGGCTCGAGCTGCGGCTGCCCGAGGCCGTGGCGGCCGGTAGCTACGACGTGTACCTCTTCACCGTGTGCGCGCCCGACTACGGCCTCGCGCGGTGGATGCTCGCCGGGACCGTGCTGGGGGAGCCGCTCGACGGCTACGCGGCCCGGCCCGGGATGGTGAGCGCCGGCCCCTTCCGGGTGCGGCTGGCCGAGGCCGGTCCGACGCTCCGGATGGAGTCGCTCGGGAGGGCGCGCCCCTCGGCCGGCTACCGCGCGGGTCTCGATGCGCTGGTGCTCGTGCCGGTGGGGGAGTAGCGCGGGCCGGGCCCAGGCCGCGGTCGGTCGCTGCCGAGGCCTGTGTTGACAGCCCTCCGCGCGGCGGGTAGATTCGGGCCGACATGAACTTCATTCCGACCACGGTGAGCGGTTACTGGTGGCGGGGGTCCTAAGCCCCTAGCCTCATCCGCTCGTACGCGCAGTAGCAGGACACAAGATGAGGTCGGGAGCTTCCACAAGCTCCCGGCCTCTTTTGCGTTTCAGGGTCGGACACCAGGAGGGAGTTGACGGCATGGCGTTCCCCGATCGCGCGACCTTCCGCGCGCTCGCCCGGGAGAGCAACCGCATCCCCGTCTACCGCGAGCTGTTCGCCGACACCGAGACCCCGGTCTCGGTCCTCGGCAAGCTCGGGGCCGACGGCAACGTGCTGCTGCTCGAGAGCGTGACGGGAGGCGAGCAGCTCGCGCGGTACAGCTTCATCGGGCACAGCCCCTCGTTCGTGCTCACCACGCGCGGACGGCGGCTGTGGCTCGAGCAGGACGGTCGCTCGACCCAGCGGGTCCTCGGCGAGGGGGAGTCGCCGCTTACCGCGCTCCGGGCCCAACTCGCGAACGAGCGCCAGGCCCACCTGCCGGGACTACCGCGTTTCACGGGCGGGGCGGTCGGCTACGTGGGCTACGACGCCGTGCGCTTCTTCGAGCGCCTGCCCGATGCGCCGACCGACGACCTGGGCGTCCCCGACTGCCTCATGGCCGGCATCGAGGAGCTGATCGTCTTCGATCACGTGACGATGACGATGAAGGTGCTCGTCAACCAGCGGGTCGACGGCGACCCCGACGCGGCCTACGACGAGGCCCTCCGTCGGATCTCCCGCACGACCGACCGGCTGCGGGCGGCGGCCCCGGTGAGCGGCGTCCATGAGGTCGTACGCCGCGCGTCCGACCGCCCCGCCACGCTCCCCGAGGGCGTCTCCTCGAACCTCGATCGGCCGGAGTACGTGCGGGCCGTCGAGCGCTCGCGGGAGTACATCGCGGCGGGCGACGTCATCCAAGTCGTGCTCTCGCAGCGGTTCTCGCGCCGGGTCCAGGCCTCGCCCTACGAGGTCTACCGCGCGCTCCGGGTCGTCAACCCCTCGCCCTACATGTACTACCTCGCCTTCGGCGGGATGCATATCGTGGGCTCCTCGCCCGAGATCCTCGTGACCGAGAACGAGGGCGAGGTGCGGGTGCGTCCGATCGCCGGCACGCGTCGGCGCGGGGCAACACCCGAGGAGGACGCCGCGCTCGAGGCGGAACTCCTGGCCGACGAGAAGGAGCGGGCCGAGCACATCATGCTCGTCGATCTCGGCCGCAACGATCTCGGTCGCGTCTGCGAGTACGGCTCGGTTCGGGTCGACGAGCTGATGGTCGTAGAGCGGTACAGCCACGTGATGCACATCGTCTCGAACGTGGTGGGTCGGCTGGCGCCGGGCCGCGACCAGTTCGACGTTCTCGCGGCGACCTTCCCGGCCGGCACGGTCAGCGGGGCGCCGAAGGTCCGGGCGATGGAGATCATCGACGAGCTGGAGCCGACGCGTCGCGGGGTCTACGCGGGGGCGATCGGCTACTTCGGCTTCTCGGGCTCGATGGATACCTGCATCGCGATCCGCACGATCGTGATCGACCGCGGCGTCGCGCACGTCCAGGCAGGCTCCGGTCTCGTCGCCGATTCGGACCCCGACCGCGAGTACGAGGAGTGCCTCAACAAGGCCGCGGCGATGTTCCGGGCGATCGAGCTGGCAGAGGAGGGGGAGCGATGATCCTCGTCATCGACAACTACGACAGCTTCACCTACAACATCGTCCAGTACCTCGGCGAGCTGGAGGCCGAGGTCGAGGTCCGGCGCAACGACCAGACGACCCTCGAGGAGATCGCGCGGATGGCGCCGAGCCGGATCTGCATCTCGCCCGGCCCGAAGACCCCCGCCGAGGCCGGCCTCAGTTGCGCGATCCTCGAGGAGTTCGGACTCCGCCGCAGGGTGCCGACACTCGGTGTCTGCCTCGGACACCAAGCTGTTGGAGCGGTCTTCGGCGGCCGGGTCGTCCGTGCCGGGCGCCTGATGCACGGCAAGGTCTCCCGGATCGAGCACGACGGCCGGGGCCTCTTCTCCGGCCTTCCGAGCCCCTTCACCGCGGTGCGCTACCACTCCCTGCTCGTCGAGCGGGAGAGCCTTGGCCCCGACCTGGTCGTTTCGGCCTGGAGCCAGGATCAGGAGGAGATCATGGGCCTGCGCCACCGCGGCGCCACCATCGAGGGCGTGCAGTTCCACCCGGAGTCGATCCTCACCGAGCACGGCCACGCGCTGCTCCGCAACTTCCTCGAGGGCGCGATCGGGTGTGATGCCCGGTGAGCGGACTCACTCCCTACCTGACCGAGCTGGTCGCCGGCCGGGCGCTCTCGCGCGCACATGCCGAGGAGGCAATGGGGATCCTCATGCGGGGCGAGGCGACCCAGGCACAGGTCGGCGCGTTCCTCACCGCCCTCCGGATGGGCGGCGAGACCGAGGAGGAGATCGCCGGCTTCGTCCATGTCATGCGCGCGAACGCCGTTCGCATCCCCCACCACCGCGCCGGCGTGCTCGACACCTGCGGGACCGGCGGCGACCACTGCGACACGTTCAACATCTCGACCGCCGCGGCGTTCGTCGTCGCCGGTGCGGGCGTGCCGGTCGCGAAACACGGCAACCGGGCCCAGTCGAGCCAGTGCGGCAGCGCCGACGTCCTCGAGGCGCTCGGCGTGCGCACCGCCATCTCGCCCGAATCGGTCGCGCGGTGCATCGACGAGATCGGCATCGGCTTCCTCTTCGCTCCCGCGCTCCACCCCGCGATGAGCCATGCCGCGGGGCCGCGGCGCGAGCTGGGCTTCCGGACGGTCTTCAACCTGCTCGGGCCCCTGGCCAACCCGGCCGGCGCGCGGCTGCAGGTCGTCGGCGTCTACACCGAGGATGCCGTCCCGAAGGTCGCGGGGGCGCTCGCGCAGCTCGACTGCGAGCGGGCGCTCGTGGTCCACGGCCTGTGCGGGATGGACGAGGTCTCCACCGTCGGGCCGACACGCCTGGCTCAGGTCGAGCGCGGCGGCTACGAGCTGCGGACGGTGGAGCCGGACGACTTCGGCGTCGACCGCGCCGAGATCGCCGACCTCGCCGGCGGCGACCCGCGGGCCTCGGCCGAGATGCTGGAGCGCGTGCTCGAGGCCGAGCCCGGTCCGCGGCAGGATGTCGTCCTCGTCAACGCCGCCTGCGCCCTCGCCGTCGCCGGCCGTGCCGCCACAACCGACCAAGGAATGGAGCTGGCGCGGCACTCGCTCGCCTCGGGCGCGGCCCGCGCCAAGCTTGCGGAGCTATGCAGACTCACACAGGAGGAGGATGCGCGATGATCCTCGATGACATTCTCGCCGTCACACGGCGCGATCTGGCGGAGCGCAAGCGCGCCGGGCGCCCCTTACCCCAGCGGTCGGTCCCCCTCGCCCCGGAGGCGTTCGAGGGGGCGCTGCGCGCGCCCGGGGTCTCTGTGATCGCCGAGATCAAGCGGGCCTCGCCGTCGAAGGGGCCGATCCGGCCCGACCTCTCGCCGGCCGATGTGGCCGGGCTGTACTCGGAGGCCGGGGTCGCAGCGATCTCGTGTCTCACCGAGCCGCGCCGCTTCCGCGGCCACCTCGACGACCTGTGGGCCGCGAAGCAGGCGGCGACCGTGCCGCTGCTGCGCAAGGACTTCCTCGTCGACGAGTACCAGCTCGACGAGGCCCTCGCCTACGGAGCCGACGCCGTCCTGCTGATCGTCGCCGCGCTCGCGCGCGCCGATCTCGACCGGATGCTGGCGGGGGCGGCCGCGCGCGGTCTCGGCGCCCTCGTCGAGGCCCACACCGAAGAGGAGGCGCGGGTGGCCCTCGATGCCGGGGCCCGCCTGCTGGGCGTCAACAACCGGGACCTGCAGACCTTCGCGGTCGACCTCGCGACGACCGAGCGGATCGCGGCCGCCGTCCCGCGCGGCGAGGCCGTCCTGGTGGCCGAGAGCGGGATCGGCTCGACCGCCGACATCGCCCGTCTGGCCGGCTGTGGGGTCGACGCCGTGCTCGTGGGTGAGCACTTCATGCGCCAGGCCGACGTGGGGGCGGCCGCGCGGGAGTTCGTGAAGGCGGGGCGGGCGGGATGACGCGCGTGAAGATCTGTGGCATCACGAACCGGGAGGACGCACTCGCCGCTGCCGAGGCGGGCGCCGACGCACTCGGCTTCGTCTTCGCGCCGAGCGCGCGCCGCATCGAGCCATCCGCGGCCGCGGCGATCTGCCGCGCCCTCCCGCCCTTCGTGGCGCGCGTCGGGGTCTTCGTCGACGAGGCGGTCGAGGGGATCCGGGCCATCGCGCGCACCTGCGGACTGACGGCGATCCAGCTCCACGGCGCCGAGCCGCCCTGCTATGCCGAGGAACTGGCCGAGTGGCAGGTGCTCCGCGCCGTTCGGCTGCGCAACGAGGAGTCGCTCGCGGAGCTGGAGCGATGGCGCTGCGCCGGGTTCGTCCTCGACGCGTACGTCGAGGGGCTCCCGGGCGGCACCGGACAGACGGCGCGATGGGACATCGCGCGCGAGGCCGCCCACCGCGGCCACCGAGTCATCCTCGCGGGCGGCCTCACGCCGGGCAACGTCGCCGACGCCATCGTGGCGGTGCGGCCCTACGGGGTCGACGCCAGCTCGGGCCTCGAGCGGGAGCCGGGCAGGAAAGATCCACCGCGCATCGCGCAGTTCCTCCACGCGGTGCGCCACGCCTCGGTCCACGGGACCGTCCATGAGGGAGGGAACGGATGATCGGACTCACACCGGAGGGCTACTTCGGGCCGTGGGGCGGGCGCTACGTGCCGGAGACCGTGAGCGCCGCGCTCGATGAGTTGACCCGGGCCTACGGCCGGTTTCGCGACGACCCGGCGTTCCTCGCCGAGATCGCCGCGCTGCAGGCCCACTACATCGGCCGGCCGACCGCGCTGTTCCACGCACGCCGGATCTCCGAGGACCTCGGACTCCGCGTCTACCTGAAGCGCGAGGACCTGTGCCACACCGGCTCCCACAAGCTGAACAACGCGCTCGGCCAGGTCGTACTCGCCAAGCGCATGGGCAAGGGGCGGATCATCGCCGAGACGGGCGCCGGACAGCACGGCGTCGCGACGGCGACGGCGTGCGCGCTGTTCGATCTCCCGTGCGAGGTGTACATGGGCTCCGAGGATGTTCGCCGGCAGGCGCTCAACGTCTACCGGATGGAGTTGCTCGGCGCGCGCGTCGTGAGCGTCGAATCGGGTTCGCGGACGCTGAAGGACGCGATCAACGAGGCCTTCCGCGACTGGGTGACCAACATCGCCGACACCCACTACGTGATCGGCAGCGTGGTCGGGCCCCACCCCTACCCCACCCTCGTGCGCGACCTGCAGTCGGTGATCGGCCGCGAGGCCCGCGCGCAGATCCTCGAGCGGGAGGGGCGCCTCCCTGACACCGTGATCGCCTGCGTGGGCGGCGGCTCGAACGCAATGGGGATCTTCCACCCGTTCGCCGAGGACAGGGCGGTGCAACTGGTCGGCGTGGAGGCCGGCGGCAAGGGGCTCGTGACCGGCGAGCATGCGGCCTCGCTGGGCGCGGGCGAGGACGGCGTCCTCCACGGCGCGCGGACCTACGTCATGCAGGACGCCGACGGGCAGATCCTCCCGACGCACTCGGTCAGCGCGGGGCTCGACTACCCGGCCGTCGGGCCGGAGCACTCCTACCTGCACGACACCCACCGCGCGACCTACGTCGCCGCAACCGATGACGAGGCTCTCGAGGGCTTCGAGTACCTCTCGCGGATGGAGGGGATCATCCCGGCACTGGAGTCGGCTCACGCGATCGGCTACCTGAAGTCGGTCGGCCGTACGCTGCCGCGCGACAGCCTCGTCGTCGTGAACCTCTCCGGCCGCGGCGACAAGGACGTCGTCGAGGTCGCCCGCGTGACGGGGCGCCAGATACCGGGACAGGGAGGTGCGGCCGATGCCCACCACACGCGTTGATCAGACCATGGCACGTCTCCGCGAGCGGGGGGAGAGCGCGCTCGTCGTCTACCTGACCGCGGGCGATCCCTCGGCCGACGAGACGGTCGAGATCGCGCTGGGCCTCGCGGAGGCCGGCGTCGACATCCTCGAGATCGGGATGCCCTTCTCCGACCCGGTGGCCGACGGGCCGACGATCCAGGCCGCCTGCCAGCGGTCGCTCGAGGCCGGCGCCACGCCGGAGACCGTCTTCTCGATCATCGAACGGATCCGGGCCGAGAGCCCGATCCCCATCGTCATCATGACCTACGTGAACCTCGTCCACCACAAGGGCTACAAGGCATTCGCCCACCGGGCGGCCTCGGCCGGGGCCGACGGCGTCCTGGTCACCGACCTCCCCGTCGATGCCGGGCGTGAGTGG
>CAZRDB010000043.1:13156-17419 GCA_964598695.1 uncultured Armatimonadia bacterium | reverse complement strand
CGAGCACCGAGGCCACGATCCGCCGCGTCGCCGAGGCCGGCGGCGGCTTCGTCTACTGCGTCTCGCGCGCGGGGACCACCGGCGCCCAGGCCGAGCTGCCGCCCGATCTGCCCGAGCTGGTCGCGCGGGTGCGCGCGCAGACCGATGTCCCCGTCTGCGTCGGATTCGGGATCGCGACGCCCGCCCACGTGGCCTCGGTCGTGAGCTGCGCCGACGGCGCGATCATCGGCAGCGCGATGATCGACTGCATCCAGCAGGCCCCTTCCGGGTGCCGCGCCTCGAGCGCCGCCGCGTTCTGCCGCGCGTTGAAGGAGGCCACGCGAAGACTGTGACCGTCCGGCGCCGGGAGGGGCGGGCTCTGATCCGCTCCTCCCCGGCGCGAGGACTCGGCCGGGCGGGCCCGAACACCGGCGAGGGGGGCAGCGGCGCCGCGAGGGAGACGACGACGGCAGACGAGAGCATCCTGACGACGATCACCCTCGCCCGCCGCGACAGCGGCGAGGCCGACCGCATCGCGGTGCTGCTCTCCCGCGAGGAGGGCAAGGTGCTGGCGGCGGCCCGCTCGGCCCGCCGGCCCCGCTCAAAGCTCGCGCCGCTGGTCGAGCCCTTCACGCTGGCCGAGTGCCGGGTGATCCGCGGTCGCGGCGACTACGCGACCCTCGCCGGCGGCGAGGTGGTCCATGCCTACCGCGCCCTCCGCGAGGACGTGGCGCTCTACGCGCGCGCCTCGCTCCTGTGCGAGGTCACCGAGCGCGGCACCGAGCCCGGCGAGGCCCAGCCGCGCCTCTTCGCACTGCTGCACGATGCCCTGCGCCGCCTCAACGAGGGGCTCGAGGGCGAGCGCGTCGAGCTGTACTTCCTGCTCCACGCGATGCACCTGTTCGGCTACACGCTGCACTTCCTCGAGTGTGCCGCCTGCGGGGTCGACCTCCCTGAGACCGAGGCGCTCTTCCGGGCCGACGCGGGCGGCCTGCTGTGTGCCGCCTGCGCGCCGATCGAGGCGGGGCTCCCTCTCGATGCGCGCTGCCGCGCGACGGGCGCGGCCTTCCTCGAGCGGAGACTCGGCCATGCGCTGGGCCTCACGGTGGACCCCGCCGACCTCCATGCGCTCCTCCGCGCCGCCCGGCTGCACGCGCGGTATCACCTCGACACGCCCCTGCGCTCGCTGTCGGTCCTGACGTCTCTCGGCATCGAGGAGACCGAGGGCCGGTAGCCCCCTGGCAGGCGGCCCGGCACGGCCCGGGGAACCTCAGTCCCGATGAGGAGGCGTCCCATGCGTTTCGGTCCCGTCCGTCTGCTATCCATCCTCGCGCTCGCGTGCCCGCTCGCCGCACTCGCCCAGGCCGACCACCCGCTCGGCGTGAAGCGGCTGATCGAGTACGGCTGGGATGTCCCCGCCCCGAGCTACATCGAGGCCCACATCGCCGAGATGCGGCAGCGTCCGTTCGATGGCCTGATCCTGCGCCTCCCGAACGCCGGGCAGGTCTTCGAGGCGAAGCGGTGGCCGCGCGAGGAGGTTGCCGGTGAGCTGGAGGCCCTCGGCCGCATCGAGTGGGGCCGCCTGACCGACAACTTCATCATCCTGTATGCCGCCTCGACGATGGACTGGTGGAGCGACGCCGACTGGGAGTGCGTGCTCGACAACGTCGGCCTCTGCGCCGAGGCGGCCCGTATCGGTCGCTGCAAGGGCGTCTGCTTCGACGCGGAGCCCTACGGCGCCAACCCGTGGCACTACCCCTCACAGCGCCACGCGGGCGAGAAGACCTTCGCCGAGTACGAGACGATCGTCCGGAAGCGGGGCGCCCAGTTCCTGGAACGGATCCAGCAGGAGATGGACGCCCCCGTCGTCCACACGTTCTTCCTGCTGAGCTACTTCGGGGAGATCGCGCGCGAGCCCGATCGCACCGCCCGCGAGCAGGCACTCTCGCGGGAGGGGTACGGCCTCCTGCCGGCCTTCCTCAACGGGATGCTGGACGTCGCGAAGCCGGGCACGGTCCTCACCGACGGCAACGAGGGCTCCTACTACTACACGGAGCCGCTCCCCTACTACCGCGCATTCCTCGGCATCAAGCAGACGGGCCTCCCCCTGGTCGCGCCGGAGAACCGCGCGCGGTACCTCAGCCAAGTCGAGTGTGCCCAGGCGCTCTACGTCGACTACCTCTTCGACCTGTGGGGCCACCCGACGCCGGCGCAGGGGATGACGCCCGAGGAGCGAGCCCGCTGGTTCGCCCACAACACCTACTGGGCTCTCGCGACCTCCGACCGATACGTGTGGCTCTACAGCGAGCGGGTGAACTGGTGGGATGGCTCGGCGCTCCCGCCGGGGCTCGAGGAGGCCGTGGTCGGGGCGCGCGAGGCGCTCGCCCGCGGGGCCGCGCCCGACTTCTCGATGGAGGGGATCGTCGCCCGGGCGCGGCAGCGGCAGGAGGCCGCGATCCGCGAGCGCCTCACGGGGCGCACGGCCCACATCGAGCGCCTCGGGCCGGGTGAGATGCCGCCGACGGTGAACGGGGCACTCACCGACGACTGCTGGCAGGGCAGCGCCCTCGAGCCGTTCCTCCCCTACCTCGACCAGCCGGCGCCGACGGCGGCGACGACGGCGCGGGTGCGGTACGACGACACGGCCCTGTACATCGCTGTCCGCTGCGACGAGCCCGATATGGCGGCGCTGAGCATCGCGGGCGCCGGTCGCGACGACCCGGTCTGGCAGGGCGACAGCGTCGACCTGTTCCTCTCGACCGGTCCGGAACCCGCCCCCTATGCCCACCTCATCGTGAACCCGGACGGCACGTGCTGGGACGCACTGTGCAGCGCGGGCGACGACGTAGGCTGGAGCCCGACCTACGAGGTCGCGGCCGCGCGCTGGACCGACGCCTGGACTCTCGAGCTGGCGCTCCCCTGGGCCTCGCTCGGAATCGCGCCACCGGCGCCCGGCACGACTCTCCGCGCGAACCTCTGCCGCCAGCGCTGCCCCGTGGGCGAGCACACGAGCTGGAGCCAGAACGTCGGAGGCTTCATCGAGCCCCAGAACACGGGGCAGTGGGTGTTCTGAGACGCCCGCAGGCACCCAAGACCGAGGAGGTGCGAGGTGACCATGACCCACAAGCGGCGGGTGCTCGAGGCAGTGCGGCACAGGGAGACCGACCGGCCACCGATCGACTACATGGCCCACCCGAGGCTTCACGAGGCCTTGCTCGCGCACCTGGGGCTCGCGCCGGAGGCCGACCTCGGGGCGCTGCTCGACCTCGACCTCAGGGGCGTCGGGCCCTCGATCCGCCGGCAGGCCAGTCCCGTGTGCTACGCCGACCCCACGCGCGAGGTGACGGAGGACGGGCTCCTCATCGACCTCTGGGGCGTGGGCTTCCGTGTGACGAGCACACCGACGGGGGCGTATGTGGACCTCGCGCACTCGCCACTCTCGGGCGACGTGAGCGACGCGCGGCTCGAGGCGCACGGCCTCATGGACCCCGACGACTGGGAGTACTCGGGTGTGGCGGCGGTCGCGGCGAGTCAGTCGGAGTACTGCGTCTGGGCGCACAGCCGCGGGACGTTCGAGATCAGCTGGTTCCTCCGCGGCCTCGACGGCTTCCTCACCGACCTCGCGCTCGAGCCTGCCCGCGCCTGCCGGCTGATGGACCGCGTCCAGGAGCGTCTGCTCGAGCGGCTCGAGCGGGTGCTCGCGGCGGGCGGCGACGCGATCGACATGGTCGAGTACAACGACGATGTCGGCGGACAGGGCGGGCCGATGCTCTCGCCCGCGATGTGGCGCGAGCACCTGAAGCCGCGCATCGGCGAGGTGTTCGCGACCGTCCGCCGGCACGGGAAGATCGTCCGCTACCATAGCTGTGGCTCGGTCCGGGCAATCCTGCCGGACCTGATCGAGCTGGGTCTCGAGGTGCTCAACCCGATCCAGCCGCTCGCCCAGGGGATGGACCCACTCGAGCTGAAGCGCGAGTTCGGCCGCGACCTCACGCTCCACGGCGGGATCGACGTCCAGCGGCTTCTCCCGAACGCGACGGCCCCGGAGGTGCGGGAGCAGGTGGCCCGCCTGAGGGACACGCTCGCGAAGGAAGGCGGCTGGATCGCCGCGCCCTCGCACGCGATGCAGCCGGACATCCCGCCCGCGAACGTCGTAGCGGTCTATGAGACGCTGCTGGGGCGAGAACTCGGGTAGAACGGCGGCGCCAGCCTGCCCCGTGATCCGCCGCCCCCGGAGGGTCCGGAGCCGGGAGGCGACGGGCGTCTCGAAGGGCGGCGGCTGCC
>CAZRDB010000043.1:0-13146 GCA_964598695.1 uncultured Armatimonadia bacterium | reverse complement strand
CCTTCCCGGCGCACCCCTTCGTGACGCGCTTGGCCCTGTTGCGGCCGAGCACCCTCAGGGCCGTCGGGAGGAGATACGGCGGGTGAGTTGCCACGCGCCCTACACGAGGCGAACGGGCCCGGCCGGTGGCGGCCGAGCCCGTTGGTGTCTGTTGCCTGCGCGGCGGAGCCTACTTGGCGTTCAGGCCCTGCAGGAAGCCCTTGTGGCGCTCGCCCGCGGGGGTCGAGGTCATGAGGCCCTGCAGCTCGACCATGTTCGCCCCGTTGGGGAACATCTTGCGGACCCACTTGCCGGCCTCGCGGCCGATCGCGATGTTGTCGCCGCCGATGAAGACGGTGTACTGCTCGGTAGTCAGCTTGCGGTCGAGCACGATGACCGGGATGCCGGCCTTCATGGCTTCCTCGACCGGGGCCGAGAGCGGCTGGGCTTCCTTCGGGCTGATGATGATCAGCTTGACCTTCTGGCTGATGAAGTCGCGGACATCGGCCTGCTGCTGCTCCGACTTGTTCTGCGCGTCCTTCACCACGAGCTTGAGCTGCGGGTAGGCGTCCGCTGCGGCCTTGACGTCGGCGTCCATCTGGACCCGCCACGGCTCGGCCCGGTTGCACTGGCTGTAGCCGATGAGGAACTCGCCCTCCAGCTTGGGCATCTCGCCCTTGTCGAGGACGTCGGCGGTCTCCCAGCCTTCCTTCTTGTCGGGCGCGACGGCCTCGCCGCCGCTCGCAACGTTCTCCTGGGTGAAGACCTTGGTGCCGAGGGTGATGTTCTTCGCGACCGTCTCGCCGGCGAGGATCCGCACCGCGGCCTTGATCGCCTCGGCGCCGCCGGTCGGGTACTGGAACGTCGCGGCGAGGACGCCCTGCTCGACGTACTTGACGCCCTCATTGGGGAGTGCGTCGATGCCGATGAACTTGATCTCCTTCTCGCGGCCCTTGCCCTCTTGCTTGGCGGCCATGTAGGCGCCGTGGGCGCTCGGGTCATTGTGGCCGTAGACCACGTCGATCTTGTCGCCACGGCCGAGCGCGCCGTTCATCTCGCGGCCGGCGTCGGTCTCGAGCCACTTGCAGTCGGCCTGGAAGACGAACTTGAAGCCCGCGGGGAGGGTCTCCTCGGCGGCGCCGGCGGCGGCCGCGGTCGATTCCCCGCCCTTGGCCGGCGTCTTGGCCGCGCCGGCTCCCCCACCCGTACCCGCCACGGTGGTTCCGCTCGTCACGCCGGTCTCGGGCTTCGCGCAGCTCGCGACCAGCAGCATCAGTGCGCACAGTAGAGCGACAATCGCCAGCTTCCGGTAGGACACTCTGCTTTCCCCTTCCCTGCCATGCGGGGGGCCGGCGAGGCCGGGCCCCGGTCGTTCAGCGCGCCTTCTCGCGGCTCTGGAGCACGACTGCCGCGACGATGATGAGTCCCTTGGCCAGGAGGCGGTAGGACTCCTGGACCGCGTTGACGCTGAGGATCTTGTTGATGTAGCCGACGATCAAGGTGCCGAGCAGCGTGCAGAACATGCTGCCCCGGCCGCCGCTCAAGCTCGTGCCGCCGATGACGACCGCCGCGATGGCGTCCAGCTCGAAGGTGAAGCCGGCCTCGGGGTCGCCAAGACCCGTCCGGCAGGCGTTGCAGATGCCCGCGAGGCCCGAGAACAGGCCACAGAGCATGTAGGCCGTGACCTTCGAGCGGATCACCGGCACGCCGGAGAGGCGCGCCGCCTCCTCGTTACCGCCGATCGCGTACAGGTGCCGGCCGAAGCGCGTGTAGGCGACGACGAGGCCGAGGACGATGAGGCTGACGACGAAGAGGATCGTCACCGGCCGCAGGAAGCCGGTCGGGTCGGGATGGGTCATCCACGAGATGAAGCTCGGGGTGCCTTCGCGGACGTAGTACCACTCCTGGGCGCCCGGCATGACCTTGATCCCGCCGGAGATGACTTTCGCCCCGCCGCGCGCCGCGACCATCACGGCCAGCGTCGCGACGAACGGCTGGATCGCGACCCGGCTCAGCACGAGCCGCGCGATCGCGGCCGCCACGAGCCCCGCCGCCACGCCGGAGAGCAGCGCGACGCCGGCCGCCTGGCCGGCCCGGAGCTTCAGGAAGAGGGCGAGCGCCACCACCGCCCCGAGGCCGAGCGAAGTCCAGGTCGCCTTCCGGGGAGGCAGCCCCGCCCCGGCCGTCAGGAGGCCGCTCACCGAGCCGCAGCCGAGCGAGAGCAGCAGCGTCAACCCGACCGCGCCGGCCGCCGGCAGCCCGACCCCGATGTGCAGCAGAGAGAAGAGCACGGCCGCGATGCCCACGATCGAGCCGACGGAGAGGTCGATGCCGCCGGTGAGGATCACAAGGGTCATGCCGGCCGCGATGATCCCGTACTCCGCATACTCGTACAGGACATCGGAGTGGATCCGGGCGGAGAGGAACAGCGGCGGCCCGGCCGTCGGATCGGCCTTGCCGGTCAGCAGGTTGGCGAACCACGGCCCCGCGACGCCCGCCTGCGGGGTGAAGAGCGCCCCGAGCAGCATCACGCAGAGCAGCGCGGTGACCCCGCGGTTCTGCTCGAACAGCGCCTTGGTCTTCGCGAGCCACGGCGGGGCGGCCTTGGCCTCCGGCTCCGGCGTGGCCCGGGGCGCGGGCCGCGCGGCGGCCTGCTCCTCGGGGCCTTCCCCGGTCGGTCGGCGATCGTCGTCCACGTGCTACCCCTCTCCCATGGCGGCGGCCATCACGCGCTCCGGCGTCCGCTCATCGCCCGTGAGTTCCTTGGTGATGCGACCGCGATGGAAGACAAGGATGCGGTCGCTCATGTTCACCAGCTCGGGAAGCTCGGAGGTGATCAGCAGGATGCCCTTCCCCGCCGCCGCCAACTCGTTCATCAGATCGTAGATATCGGCTTTCGCGCCCACGTCGACCCCGCGCGTCGGCTCGTCGAGCAGCAGGATGTCGGGCTCGGTCATCAGCCACTTCGCAAGCGCCACCTTCTGCTGGTTGCCGCCCGAGAGGTGGCTGACCTCGGTCGACCACGAGGCCGTCTTCACCGACATCTGCTCGCGGAAGGGCCGCGCGATCTCGGCCTCGAGGGCGGGGAGGCAGAGCCCCACCGGTCCCGTCCGGCCGAGTGAGGCGAGGGTCATGTTGCCGAGCACCGACATCGAGAGCACGAGGCCGGTCGTCTTGCGGTCGTTGGTGAGTAGCGCGATCTTGCGGGCGAGCGCGTCGGCGGGCCGGCGAATGCTCGCCGGCGTGCCGTGTACCGCGATCTCGCCCGTCGGCCGTCCCTCGAACTGGCCGAACAGGCAGCCGAGGAACTCGCTGTTGCCGCAGCCCCGCAGGCCACCCAGGCCGACGATCTCGCCGGCGCGCACCGAGAGCCCGACGTGGTCGACGAGGAGGCGCCCCGTGCCGTCGTCGGCCTCGAGCGTCACCTCGCGAACCCGCAGGATCTCCTCGCCGATCGCGGCGTGGCGCTCCGGGAAGAGGGTCTCGATCTTCCGGCCGACCATCCACTCGATCATCTTGTCCTGCGGCAGCTCGTCGGTCGGCGCGGTGCCGATCCACTTGCTGTCGCGCATGACGGTCACCGTGTCGGCCAGCTCGTAGATCTCCTCGAGCTTGTGGCTGATGTAGATGATCGCGACGCCGCGCTCCTTGAGCGAGCGGATCACCCGGAAGAGCTGCTTGGTCTCTCCCTCGGTCAGCGCGCTGGTGGGCTCGTCCATGATCAGCACGCGCGCATCGAGCAAGAGCGCCTTGCCGACCTCGATCATCTGCTGGGTCGCGAGGTTGTACTCCTCGGTCGGCCGGCGGACATCGACGTCCAGTTCGAGCTGACGGAGGCACTCGCGCGCCGCGGCGTTCATCCGGGCCGTCGAGACGAAGCCCCAGCCGGCGCGCAACTCGCGGCCGAGGAACAGGTTCGCCGCGACCGGGATGTTCGGGCAGAGCGACAACTCCTGGTGGATCATCGCAATGCCGTTGCGCTCGGCATCGCGCGGTGAGCGGAGCCGGACGGGCTTGCCCTCGAGCAGGATCTGCCCGCTGTCCGGCTCGTCCGCGCCGCAGAGGATCCGCATCAAGGTCGATTTCCCCGCGCCGTTCTCGCCGAGCAGGGCATGGATCTCGCCGCCGCGGACGGTGAGGCTGACGTGGTCGACGGCATGTACGCCGCCGAAGGACTTGTCGATTGCGCGTAGTTCGAGCAAGGGCGTCTCGGGCATGAGGGCCTCACGCTTCCCGCGTGGTGACGCTGGAGCCAGCCAGCAGGGCCTCCCATTCTGTGCGCGCGCCCCAATCCCTCCGGCAAATAGCGGTCCGCTGGGGCGCCTCGGTGGCAGGTCGGGCCCGGCGCCGCCCGAAGGTTGCTCATGCCGCGCGGCCCCCCCCCGCGCGGGGAGATGATCGGAGGAGACCATGTCCCGCTCGGTTCCGTCACGCTTCCCGGTCCTGCTCGCCCTCGCGGCGGGCCTGCTCGTGGCCGGGGCCGCCGCCCGCGCAGCCGACCCGGACGCCCCGGCCGAGATCACGGTCGGGACCCGGGTGATCGCGCCCAACCCGCAGCGGTTCGGCGCCAACGTGAACAACTCGCTCGAGGGCCACTTCCTGAACAACTTCGTGCAGGGCGGGGCCTTCGAGCCCTACACCCACCGCCGGCTCTTCACCGCGACCGGCGGCGGCGCCGACTACATCCTGAACGAGTCGGACGAGGGCACGAGCTTCTGGAACGTCGTGGGCGACGGCTTCTTCGATGGCGGGACGGTCCGCGTCTACCGGATCGTCGACGGCGCGGTGGTGAAGGTCCGCGAGAGCCGGATCCTCCGCTACGGCGCGCGCGGCTGGGACCAGGTCGCCGACCGGCTCGCCGCCCCCCGGATCACCCTCGCCCCCGGCTTCCCCGACTACTTCCGCAACGGCGTGACGTGGCACTTTGCCGTCCGCGCCGTCGACGGCAACGGCAACCGCTCCGCCTACTCCGGGGACGCCGCCGCGACGCCCCTGGAGACACTTCCCGCGGGCCCGCCGGTCACGGAGTACGAGCGCGCGGCCGACCCCGCCGCCCGGGACGGCGACGACCGCACCGCGCCCGCGCCGCCGACCGGGCTCACGGCGGAAGCCCACAACGGCTCGGTCACGCTCGCCTGGGAGCCCTCGCCCGACGCCGACGTCGCCTGGTACGAGATCCACATGAGCCGGTGGCCGGCCGCGGAGCACGCGCAGCGGATCGACCTCGACAAGCAGGGCCCCGCGGTCGAGCGGGGCGACCGGTACATCGTCGACTTCACGGCCACCAACTACCCTGCGGCGAAGCTCCATGACCGCATGCACTGGTTCCGCGGTGTCGACGCATTCCAGCTCGACCGCGAGAACCCGGCGCTCTCGCTCGTGCGCGACGACACGACGCGGGCCCCGCAGGAGGGCGGACGCTCCTGCGGCAAGCTCACGGCGGCCGACGGATCGACGTTCGCGTTGGAGCAGTATCTGTTCTCCAAGCCGTCGGAGCACTGGTACGCCAAGCTCACACCGGGGCGAACCTACCGGGCGGAGGCGTGGCTCAAGCAGGAGGGGCTCGCGAAGCCCGAGGTCGCCTTGTGCCTCACCGGCGACTACAGCGCCGTGACGCACGACTTCACCGTCACGCCCGAGTGGCAGCGGCTGAGCTTCGACTTCGTCGCTCCCGAGTACATCCCCGGCGACAACCTCGCCTGCCTCCAGCTCCGGTTCGAGGGTCCCGGTACGCTGTGGGTCGACAACCTCGCGCTCTACGACCCGACGCTACCGATCGGCGCGCCCGTGACCGAGGCGACCGAGGCGCTCGCGGCCTACCGCCCCGGCACCCTGCGCACCTGGTGCCTCGACACGGACTCGACGCTCGAGAACGCCACCAACCCGGAGACGATCAACGGAATGAAGGGCCTCGAGGGGCTCACGACGGCCAACGAGATGCACCTCCCCACCGTGCTCGCCTGGTGCAAGGAGACCGGTGCGAACCCGTGGATCATCGCGAGCCCGCTGCTCGACGAGACCGAGTGGGCGGGGCTCGTGGACTACCTCGCGGGCAACCCTGCGACGGCCTACGGCGAGAAGCGGGCCGGCCAACGCGATACCCCCCGCACCTGGATCGACGAGTTCGACACCATCTACATCGAGTTCAACAACGAATCGTGGAACTTCGCGGGGCCGTACATCCGCCTCGATCCGGAGGAGTACGGCCGCTTCTGCACCTACTGGCTCGCCCGGATGCAGGAGAGCCCCTCGTGGACCCCGGCGGTCGCCGAGAAGCTCCGGTTCATCGTCAACGGCTGGACGATCCAGGCCGATGAGCACGGCTACGGGGCCGTTGCGAGGCAGGAGTTCGCCGGCGGCAACTACGTCGACGAGGCGCCGTACATCGGCGGCTGGGAGTGCGGCGAGATGGTCGGCGGCGACACCGTCACCGAAGCCGGATTCGACGAGTGGCTCGTGATGGGCCCCGTGATGCAGCACCCGCGCGCGGCCCAGCATGCCGCGACGCGCGACAAGCTCGCGGCCGAGGGCGACCGGTACGACCTCGCGATCTACGAATCCGGCCCCGGCTACGATCTGCCGGGGCAGGTCTCGCCGGAGCGCCTCGAGGTCCAGCAGCGGTACGGCAAGTCGCTCGCCGCCGGCGTCGCCTACCTCGACGCGATGCTCTACTCCTCCCAGCTCGGCTACGGCCCGCAGGAGTACTTCGGCTTCTGGGTGGGCAGCTTCTGGGCCTCGCACACGAACATGGCCGAGGGCTTCCGCGCACACCCCTCGTGGCTGGCGTGCGAGATGCGCAACACGCTCGCCGCCGGCCCGATGATCGAGACCACGGTCGACCGCGCGCCGACCCGCGACGTGGCCCAGACCTCGATGCACCCGGAGCTGAGGGACGTGCCGCTCATCGGCGCCTACGCGTTCCGCGACGGCTCCCAGTGGACGGTCTTCGTGATCTCGCGCAAGCGGGAGGGCACGACCGAGGTGACGGTCCACCTCCCGTTCGGTTCCGATTCGGCGGTCGCGACGAACTGGCTCGCCGGGCGCTACGACAGCTCGAACCGGTTCGAGGAGACCGTGTGGATTCGGCCCGGGCCGCCGCTGCGGTTCGCGCGGGATCTGACGTTCACCCTCCCGGCCAGCTCGGTCGTCGCGCTCTCGTTCGAGGCCACGGAGTAGGTCCGTCCGGCTACAGCTCCACCCGGACCGCGCCCGGCGTCTCGGGGGTCAGCTCGACGGTGACCTCCCGGACGCCGTCCGGGGTCGAGACGGTCACGGTGTGCGTCCCGAAGAAGGCGCGGGTGCTCGCCGTGCCGTCGGCGCCGGTCTCGCCCCGCCAGTCGGTCCACCACTGGTGGAACACGAGGTCCTCGTAGGCGTCGACCGTCGGGCGCCGGCTCCAGTCCTGGCGGAACATCGCGCCGCCCTTGTCGCCCAGCCAGTGCGAGCCCTCCCAGAAGCCCCACATGATGAACGCTTCCATGGCCGGATGGCTGAAGGTCGCGGTCAGGAAGTCGCGCGTCCAGGCCGCGTGCGTGGCATCGTCCCAGCAGGAGAGGTCGTACTCCGTGACCTCGAGCCCCCTGCCGAACGCCGCCCAACGATCCATGTTGGCGAGGACGCGGTCGATCGGCGTGAGAGGGAGCCCGCAGTGCGACTGCAGACCGAGCGTGGTGACCGGCGCGCCCGCATCGAGAAGCTGCTCGACGCGCCGGGCCGCGTTCTCCCGCTGGGCCGGGCTGTTGTCGTGGACGATGCCGTAGTCGTTGTAGCACAGACGCGCATCCGGGTCGGCCTCCTGGGCGATCCGGAACGACTCGGGGAAGCGCTCCCAGCCGACCTCGTCCCACAGCTCGGTGTTCGTGGCGGCCTCGTTGACGACATCCCACAGGTAGACCTTGCCGGCCATGCGGCTTGCGTAGTCGCGGATGTGGCTCTCGCACGCCGCCCATAGCTCGCCGCCCCGCAGGCTGCGCGCGGACGGCGGGAGGTGCTGGTACGAGCCCCAGAGCAGGCAGTGGCCGCGCACCTCGATCCCCCGTGCCCGGCACCACTCGGTTGCCTGCAGTACCGTCGAGAGGGAGCCGTCGCCGATCGACGCCCACTTGAGGTCGTTCTCGTAGGTCACCGTGTTGAACAACCGCGCGACCTCCTCCTGGAAGCGCACGTTGTTCGGGTCGCTCCGGTCGACGAAACGGAAGGCCGGCGCCGCGGTCCCGAAGCGGAAGAAGTGCCGCTGCATGGCGACATGCACCTGCGCCCCCGCGACGGGCTGTCCGTCCTCGCCCACGACCGTCACGCGCAGCTCGCCCTTGCGAAGCCGCTCGATCCGGGCGAGAGCCTCCTCGCGCCAGGCGTCGGAGTGCTCGCGGCCGCCCCAGTAGTCGATCGTCTGGGCGAAGGCGGTCAGCTCGGCCGGGCCGTAGTTCTCGACCCGCACGCCGGCGATCTCGACCGTGCCCTTGGCGTGGCCGAGGAAGAACTTGGCCTGCGCGGCGCCGGCGTCGAAACGGTCGGTCACGCGGGCGGCGAAGCGGTACTCCACCCACTCGGGCCCGGGCCGGGCCATCTCACTGATGTACTTGCGGTAGTCGCCGCTCGCTTGCTCGAGGATGAAAGTGACCGGGCACCGCTCCGGGCTGCGGAGCCATGCGCGGAAGTAGACGACATCGCCCGCCTCGATCGGCGCGATGCCGCGCTGCCCGACCGCCAGCGACCAGGGGCTGGCGTTCGGCTCCGGCTCGAGTCGGCAGCGCAGGGCCGCCGTGAAGCCTCCCGCCTCCGCGGCGACCACCTCCGCCTGGTTGCGTGGGCCACCGTCGATGTCCCAGTTGCCATCGAGGGGTGCGGAGAAGTCGCCGTTGGCGATCAGGGGGACCGGATGCTCCATCGAGGCTCTTCCCTCCTCGGCTCCCTGCGCGAGCGCGGGCAGCGTCGCCAGGGCCAGAACCAGGAGCGTGGGCACTGCGGATCTCTGCATCGCTCTCACCTCGCTTCGCAGTTCGCCCCCGCCCGCCGTACCCCTTGCGCCGGACCCGCGGTTCGCCGTAGCCTCCGGCCGGGGTAGAATGATCGCAGGGGCTCGGACGCCCTGCCCGGGGAACGCTCCCGCCACGAGAGAGGACCGGTGCTGCCCTCGTGCGTCACGCCCAGTTCGCGTTCGTTTCGACGCTGCTCCTCGCCCTGCTCTGCGCCCTGTTGGCCGGTTGCACCTCGGAGCCGGCGACGCCCCCCGTCACCGACCCCGGCGCACTCACGCTGACCCCCGCCGGCGGGAGCTACGCGCTGAACAACAGCGCCACCACGCTCACTGCGCCGGCCGGCGCAGTCGGCGGCAACGTCACGCTGGTCGTCCGCGAGGTGGCCCCGGCGGTGGCAGCCTCCCACGGGACGGCGTTCGGCCGGGCCGTCGTGTACGCGTTCGGACCCACCACGATCACGCTCGAAGCCGACGCGACGCTCGAGCTGGCGTTCAACCCGACCTACGTGCCGGAGGGCCTGCCCGCGGCCAACGTGCGCGTCTGCGCGCTCGAGGACGGCGCCTGGGCGCCGCTCGAGGGCTCCTCCGCCAACCTCACGACGGGCCGCGTGACGGTCCCCGTGCGTCGGCTCGGCACCTTCTGCGTCATGCTCTACCTCGACACGGGCGAGCCCACGGCGCCGGCCTACATCCCCGATGCGAGCCTCCTGGCCGCCCTGCGCACGATCCTCGCCAAGCCGAGCGGCAGCATCACGGTCGGCGAGTTGGCGGCGCTCACCGGGCGCCTCGATCTCTCCAACAACGACATCGCCGACCTCCGCGGGCTGGAGCACTGCACGGCGATCTCGGACCTGGTGTTGTGGCACAACCGGGTCGTCGACCTGACGCCGATCGCCCGGCTCACGAACCTCACGCGGCTGAGCGCCGGGAAGAACGCGATCGCCTCGGTGCGGCCGCTGCAGGGGCTCGGCCACCTGCGCGAGCTGCTGCTCGTCTACAACCAGGTCACCGACATCACGCCGCTCACGGCGCTGCCGCTCGAGCGGATGTCACTCTCGGCCAATCCGGTCGCCGACTTCTCGCCGCTGGCCGAGATCCCAACGCTGACCACCTTCTACATGGCGCACAGCGAGCTGACGACGATCCCCTTCGCGCCCTACATCGCGAGCGTCCGCGAGCTGTGGCTCGAGGACAACGCGCTGACCGACCTGACGCCGCTCGCCTCGCTCCCCGCGCTCGACGCCGTGTACCTCTACCACAACCAGATCGCCAGCCTCCAGCCGCTGGTCGACAACCCAGCGCTCGCGGCCGGAGACACGGTGGAGGTCTACACCAACGCGCTCGACCTCACGGCAGGGAGTGCGGCCAGCACCCAGGTGGCGGCGCTCCAGGCACGGGGCGTGACGGTGGTCACCACGGCCCCGACGGCCGCACGGATGCCAGAGAGTCCGTGATCGCGACCGTCGTGCCATCGGCCAGGGCGAGCACCAGCTCGGCCGCCGGCCCGATCTCGAGCGATCGCGCGTCGTAGGTCGCGCCGCCGGCAGTCACCAGCGCGCCGCGGCCCGCGAAGGCGTGCAGGGCCCGGAAGCCCTCGAGCACGCGCGCGCGGTCGGGCCGCCGGTCGGCCTGCAGGAGGTCTCCGAGGTGCTCGCAGATCCCGCCCGCGACCTCGCGCGCCGTCACGGGTCGGCGCCAGCCCGCCTCGGCGAGCGATGTGGGCGGGACCGCGACCGGGCGTGCCTCGGCGGGAGCGGCGCTGCCCTCGAGGGCCGGGCTGGCGAGGACGTTCAGGCCGATCCCCACCACGACAGTCTCCAGTGCGGGCCCGCGCGAGGAGGTCTCGACGAGCACCCCCGCAAGCTTCCGGCCGGCCACCCAGACGTCGTTCGGCCACTTCACGCGCGCCGCGACGCCGAGATCGCCCGCGGCCCTCGCGGCGGCGAGGGCCGCCGCGAGCGAGAGGAATGGCAGGTCTTCGAGCGCGAGGCCCTCGGCCCGCCACGCGGCCGACATCAGCACCGAGCGCCCGGGCTCGTCCGCCCAGCGGGCTCCGCGGCGCCCGCGGCCTCGTGTCTGCGTGCCGGCCAGCACCACGATCGAGCGCGCGGCTCCGGCCTCGAGCGCCTCGCGGGCGAGGTCGTTCGTCGAGCCGCAGGAGGCGACATCGATCAGGGCCTCGGCGAGCCCGGATGCCCGCACCCGCGCGAGCAGGGCGCCGCCCTCCGGAGTGCGCGCGGCCGTCTCGACGAAGCGGCGCATCACGGCTCCCCCCGCCGAAGCGTGAAGGTCGTCAGCTCCCCCGGGCACCGGTAGCGGAAGGGGAGGATGCTGTCGCCCGTGCCGCGCGAGACGTAGACCACGCTCGCCCCCGCCTGCAGCGCGCCCTCCGCCATCCGGGGGCCACAGCCGCGGGTGCGCGTTCCCGCATGGAGCACGCCGAGGAGCGGCCAGCGGATCTGTCCGCCGTGCGTGTGGCCGGTCAGCGTGAAGGGGATCGCGCGCCGCGCCGCCCGGAAGATGATGTCCGGGCTGTGGGCGAGCAGCAGCACGAACTCCTCGGGCACGGCGCCCTCGAGCGCGCGCGAGAGGTCATCGAGCTGTCGGCTCGGATCGTCCACCCCCGCGAGCCGGATCCGGTCGCCTCCACGTTCGATGTGTGTCGAGCGGTTCAGGAGCACGGTGAGGCCGAGATCCGTCAGGGCCTGCTCGGGACCGCCCGTTGCGCGGAAGACCCGGTTGTCGTTGTTGCCCGGCACGGCGAACACCCCGAGCGGCGCATGGAGCAGCGCCATCAGGCCGCGTAGCTCGCTCTCCCCCGCGAGCGATTCGTACAGATCGCCCGTGACGGCCCACAGGTCGACCTCCTGCCGCGCAATCCACTCGCGCATCGGCGCGAGGAATGGGTGCCGCGAGCTGAAGTGGAGATCGGTGATCTGGCCCAGGCGCAGGCCGTCGAAGCCGGCGGGCAGGCCGGGCAGCCGTACCTCGACGTGTACGTGCTCGAGCCGCCCCCCGTCCAGTGGCGTTGCGGTGCGGCTCTCGATCGCGCGCACCCGGGCGCCGTAGGTCACCGGCACGACCGGCGCGGCCTCGGGGCTTCCGTCGGTCCTACGGCGCATCGGGCGGGGCCTCCACTCCGGCGAGCGCGATCGTCCCCAGATCGAGCGTCTGCGTGCCGCCCAGCTTGGCCTCCAGCGTGACCGTGCAGGTCTGGGCCGCTCCGTGGGCGGCCGTGTTCGGTTGCACCGTCAGCAGCGCCTCGCGCACGCGGCCTCCCTCCGATCCGAGGCGGAGCACGCTCGAGACGCTCGCCCCGCTCGCGGGCTTGATCGACGCCGAGATGACCGGTTCCCCGTCGAGACCGGGCAGCAGGACGGCGCGCACCCGTACCACGCCGCCGCTGAAGGGCAGGCTCGAGGGGCTGTACGTCGCGCTCTCGACCAGGTCGGGCTCCGCGACGACGACGCAGCCCGACGGCCACAGGGCGAGCCAGGCGAGCAGCAGAAGCAGCGCGGGCCGTCTCATCGGGTCACCTCCACGCGGCATGTGGCGCACTGGCCGTCGTCGGCCGTTGCGGTCAGTCGGAGCGCGTACCGGCCGCTGGGGAGCGTCGTGCCGCGGTCGTCGCGGCCATCCCAGGTCAGCTCGAACGGGCCGGCGGTCCGTGGTCCGGCACTGCGGCGGCGCACGATCCGCCCGGCCGCGTTCTCGACCTCGAGCAGCAGGTCGGCCGGCCGCGAGAGCGTACCATGGATCCGAGCCTCGCCGCGCATCCAGGCGCTCTCGGTCACCCGTACCCGCAGGCGATCGGTGAGGGCTTCGCACCGCAGCGTGAGCTGCCGACGACCGTCGGCGCCGAGGGACACCGGGATCGCGCCAGACGAGCGCAGGTCCCACGACCGGCCGGTGGCTGTGTCGTGGAGCACCAGCGAGCGCTCGCGCGGCAGCGCGCGCAGGTCGGGGCACGAGAGCGTCACGAGGCCCTCGGGGCGGCCCTCGAGCGCGAGGACGCACTCGGCGCCGGGCGTCAGGCAGGCCAGTGCGCCCGCGCCCTCACCGGCCGCGAATGAAGCCCGCTGCCCCGCGCCCCCGGGGGCGTCTGGCGGTGTGGCGTGGATGGCATGCGCGTTGGGTCTGTGCGGGAGGTACAGTCACTCCTCGCAGCCGCCCCCTAAGGTATCGCGGAG
>CAZRDB010000042.1:13843-30118 GCA_964598695.1 uncultured Armatimonadia bacterium | reverse complement strand
CTCGACGGCGCCCGTTCCCTCGTCCGCAGGCCCCCCCGACTGGCTCCCACACCCGCCGAGGGTGAGCCCCAGCGCGAGCAGTCCGAGGACCGCGACGGCAGTGACGCAGAAGCGGAGCGTGTTCATCGTGTGTACTCCCTACTCCCCCGGCGCGGAGGCCGCCACTCCCACCTTCGGCCGCTGCTTTCGGGACCCGCGACGCCGCTCCTCCTCGCGGCAGGAGGCCCCGAGCGGGCGCAGAATCGGTCCCTGGGCGGCTTGTCGGGCAGGAGGAGGACATCGACGTGTGGCAGTGGCGTACGGGGTGGGTCGGTCTCGTGGTGGCCGTCGCGGTCTGCCTCGGCGGCGGGGCGCTCTCCGGCCTCGCGACGGCCTCCTCCGTCTCGAGCTGGTATCCCTCGCTGGCGCGTCCGAGCTGGACGCCCCCCTCGGCCGTCTTCGGACCCGTCTGGAGCATCCTCTACCTGACCATGGGGATCGCCCTGTGGCTCGTGTGGCGCGCGCGGCCGGAGGGCGGCGGCCCCGAGACCGCCGCGTTCGCGGTGCAGCTCGCGCTCAACCTCGCCTGGTCGGTGCTGTTCTTCGGTCTCCGCCGACCCGATCTCGCCTTCGCCGAGGTCCTCGCGCTGTGGCTCGCGATCGTCGCGACCATCGTCGTGTTCTGGCGCGCGAGCCCGGTCGCCGGAGCGTTGCTGCTGCCGTATCTCGCCTGGGTCTCGTTCGCGACGTGCCTCAACGGCGCGTTCTGGCGGCTGAACCCGTAGGCTCCACACGCGCGACGAGGGGCCCGCGGACGCGGACCCCTCGTTGTCCGATCGCCTCAGGCCGTACTACCGCCCACCCGCAACCCCGGAGCCCAGGGGCGGGAGGCCGCTCGGCGCGCTGGGCGCACTGGGCGTCAGGAAGCCCGTCCCCCCGGCTGGCGTCGTCGTCGGCCCGGGCGTGCCCCCCGCAGGGGTGAACGTGGGGATCGCCCCGCCGGTGGGCGCGGCGCCCATGGCCCGCAGGGCATCCTGGAGTCTGAGCGCCTTGGTCGCGATCTCCCAGCGGAGCTTCTGGTAGAAGTCCCGGTCGATCCCGGCCACGTTGTAGTGCCAGTCGACCTGGAGCGTGCGCGAGAGCTGCGAGAGCACGTCGCGTGCCTCCCGGAGCGCCGTTGAGACGGCCGGGTTGGTCTGGTAGGCCATCGCCTGCTCGACCAGCGCCTGGAGCGTTGCGACGTAGCGCATGTCGTCCTTGCCCTCGCGGGCGGCCTCCCACTGCACGGTCCCGATCGGCCCGGTCGCGGCCGGATAGGTCAGCATCTGCGGGCGCTCGGCGCCGGCGCCGCTCAACTCGTTGAATGGATCGGCGACACCGACGGGGTCCTGGTAGGAGGAGACGAAGACGCCGTCGAGCCGCGTCTTCTCGACGTAGAAGCCACACAGGAGGCGGTTGTAGACGGGGTCCTCGAGCGTGCCGACGAAGTGGTAGTACTCGGTCCGCGGGTCGGGCTGGACCTCGCCCTTCAGCACGCCGCGCGCGTAGCTCTGGAAGTCGGGATCGTCGACCCCGTAGATCGGCAGGTCGAGCGACGAGCCCTGCTCGGCGGCCATCGCCGGGCTGATCAGCGCGGTGGTCCGGCCGCCCGAGGCCTGGACGGCCTCGGCAAGCTCGATCGCGTTCTCCAGCTCCTTGCGGGTGCGCGGGTCGGGCAGGGTGTAGAAGAACATGTCGGGCAGGCCCTTGCCGTCAACGAGCCGCTTGGCGGTCGCGACGAACGCGCCGACAGCCTCGACGGGCACGCCGCGCATCGAGACGACGACCGGCGCCACGAGCCCGGCCTCCTTGCGCGCCTGCAGGGCCTCGAGCAGCTTGCCGCCGGGGTCGGCGATCGAGGCCTGCGCGAAGCCGTGGGCCGCGATGTCGTCGAGGTAGGCGCGGTAGAGCGCCGGCGTCAGGGCCTGCGGGCTCTCAGCGCCGAGGCTGTTGTGGAAGAAGACCATCCACTTCTGCTTCGGCTCGACCAGCTCGAGCCCGAGCACCTTCACGAGCACCTGGCAGGTGCGGCTGACCCCGCCCTGGGCGGCCACCGTCAGCGTGCTCTCGTACAGGCCGGGCGGGGTGCCGCGCGGGACGGTGACATCGATCCAGAGCTGGCGCGAGATCGCGCCACCCGTGCCGCCCACGTCGAACCGGACGGCCCCGGTCAACGGGACATCGGGCTGCGGGCCGGTGAGCGGCCGCGTCGCGTCGACGAGCAGCAGCTCCGGCGTGGTGACGCCGGCCGCGCTCTCGCGGAGCTTGCCCGCGCCCGACTGCTGCCAGCACTGCACGACGCGGAGCCTAGCCTGGGTCGCCGGGAAGCTCCCGGTCGCCGGCGTCGTCGGGCTGCTCTCGACGAAATCGGTGAGCGTGGCGGTGCAGCCGAGCAGCGGCTGGGTCGCCGTGACCAGCACGGTGCTGCTCTCGGTCTCACCGGGGCAAGCGAAGCAGTAGGTCCGCGGCTTGACGTCGGCCAGGTCGGGGACGGTCGAGTACAGCGCGGGCCGCATCCAGTCGCGCCCGCTCAGGATGAACGGGGGCGTCCTCCCGGCCTGCACCTCGGCCGCCGTGCGGCCCTTCGCCATCGCGAGCTTCAGCTCGAGCGGGGGCGTCAGCGCCTCCAGCTCGCGAAGCTGCTGGTCGACCTGTCCCCACCGCGCCGCGCTGCCGTAGATGTCGCGGCTCGCAACCATCTCGGCGATCGCCTTGGCCTTGGTCTCCAGCGCGGGGAGCTGCGGCGCGAGTGCGGCCCGCTGCGGGTCGCCCGTCGCCAGCGAGGCGAGGTAGGCGGCGCCGGCGTCGAGCTTGGCGCGCTGGACCGCCAGCCGCGGCCCGAGCCACGTCGGCTGCAGCGGCATCTGCGGGGTGCGGCAGAGTACGGTCATCCCCGTCGCGTCGCTGATGGTGACCTGGCAGAGCGTGAAGCCGGGACTCGGCACGCCGTAGGGCACCTCGATCTTCTTCGGCCGCAGGCCGTCGAGCGAGACGGTCGCGGGCGGTGTCCGGGGCGCCGCGGGCGGGCTGTCGGGCGCGCCGGACTGATAGACGCGGGTAGTGCCCCCACCCATGAGCGTGATCGTGGGGACCACGGTGCGCGGCAGCTCGGAGTCGAGTCGCACCTTCGCGACGGCCCCGCCACGCAGCTCGCCGAAGCTGTCGCCGAGATCGGCGATGGCCGCCATGATCGGCTTCCCGGCGAGCACCATCTCAGCGAAGCTGCCCGGGTCGCGCAGGGCGCCGCGACAGATGTTCCAGCTCGACTTCTCCTCGGAGCGACGGCCGTCGGCGCTGCCGCGGACCCGGCTGCGGGTCACGTTGGCGGTGAAGCGCGTGCCCTCGACCGGGGTCATCCCGATCTCGGCGAGCGGGATCGCGATCTCGGCCTCCCAGCCCCAGGTGTCGGCGCCGGCCGCGACCTGGAGGCCCTTGACGTCGGTCGCCTTGGGATCCTGCCGGCCGATCTCGTCGAGGAAGGCGCCGCCGCGGGTCACCACGACGTGCAGGTACGTCCGCTTGTCGCCGCGCGCGTCGAGGAACAGCTCGACGTTGTCCTCCTCGTAGACCCGGGCATCGTCGCGTCCCGCCGCGACGGGATCGGCGGAGGTCAGGTCCTTCTCCTCGCACCGGAAGGCGACGTAGAAGTTGGTGGCGTCGTACGTCATCCGGGCCTCGGTGCGGAACTGGGCCCGCCGATCGCCGCCCAGCACCGTGAAGGTGCCCAGCGAGAGCGAGCGCGACCAGGCATCGTCGCCGGTGGAGCCATCGACCTGGATGGGCAGGTCGGTCCGGCCCACCTGGGCGAACGCGCCCGTGGTTGTCGTCGGACCGAGCGGACCGGCGGCCGCCACTAACCCGGTGGTGGCCGCGGCCGGCGCCGGGGCCGTGGAGACGGCGCCCGAGGGTGCCGTCGTGCCGGGTCCGGGGCTCACGCCGAGGCCGGTGCCCGTGGGGCCTGCCGGCTGAGGGCCGGCCTGACCCAGGGCGCCCGGCGCTCCGCAGAGAGCCGCAACCACCGCCGCAACGAGCAGCAATCGGGTGAAGGCAACTCCGCGTTGTGCGCGAATCAGATGCAACGCAGAGGCCGAGGTCGTCCGTCGAACCATGACTTTCCCTCCTGATCCTCCTCGGGAGCTGCCGGCCGGCAAGGAAGCAACCCCTAGCTTTCATTACTTCGGGTGGCCCTCCCAGGCACCTGCGTCCCGAGCAGCCGTACCCGAATCACCATCTCGGGACGACCGGACGGGAGGGATCGCTCCCCCGACAGCCGAGAGACCGGCCGGAACGCCTTGCGCATGGCCCTCACGCCCTCTTCCCGCCTTCTCGAGAGTCTGAGCGGTTCCGTCTTTGGCGCGATGCAGGGGAAGATCGCGGGGCCAGCGAATCCGGTGAGGAATTGATCCCCCTCCCGGGAGAGGAGCAAACGCGATCATGGCATCCGCACGAACCGCAATCCTACTGGCCGTCCTCGTCGGCCTCCTGGTGGTGAGTGGCGCCTGGGCGCAGGCAACCGCGCCGAGCCCCACGGCCGCCGTGACCACGGCGTCCTCCGCAGCCTCCGCGGCGGCGGTCGACGAGAAGCTCGCACAGGTCGACAAGGCGCTTGCCGAGCTTCAGACCCAGCTCGCGGAGCTTCAGCAGCTCAAGGCGGAGCTTCAGTCCAAGGGCACCACTCCGGCGGCCCCGAAGGAGGATCGCTGGACCTACAAGGGGTACCTCCAGAGCGAGATCTACTGGGGCCCCTCGGCGCAGGCCACGGGCAGCGACCTGCAGTACCGGATCCGCCGGTTCTTCAACACGATCGACTACAAGATCGACGATCACGCCAAGGCGCGACTGCTCCTCGACACCGCGGTCGCCACGTCGGCCGCGACCGTCGTTCGGCCGCTCGACGCCTGGATCGAGAACACCACCGGCGACGTGACCGTGCGCGTCGGCCAGTTCATCCCCGGCTTCTCGCTCGACATGGGCCGCTCGTCGCAGTTCCGGCACTCGCATGACTACGCGCGGGCCGGGATCGTCCTGTTCCCCGGCATGTACGAGCCGGGCGTCATGGTGAGCACGGCGACGCCGAACACCCACGCAGGCCGGCTGTCGGTCGCGCTCATGAGCGGCAACGGCACGAACAACCAGGACAACAACAACACCAAGGACCTCATCGTCCGCTACCTGCAGCCCTTCTCGAACGGCAAGGGCCAGGCCTACGTCGCCTATGCGAGCGGGCAGTTCACGACCACCCCGGCCGTCACCACCCCGCCGACCGCCCCGGTCACGACGCCGAAGCGCCTCTTCGGCTACGGCGCCGGCTATGCCAGCAGCCACTGGGAGGTCCAGGCGGAGGGCGTCTCCGGCCGGTACCTCGGCCAGAGCGTGGCGGGCTTCTACGCCGAAGCCGCCTACACGAGCGGCCGCCACACCCTGTTCGGCCGCTACGACGTCTACGACCCGAACACCGCGACGGCCGGCAACTCCTGGATCGGCCCGAGCGTCGGCTACGAGTACAACTGGAGCCCCCGCAACCGGCTCTCCTTCGAGTACGGCATGTTCAACAACCAGGCGACCGCCGGCAGCGACTACCGCTGCCAGCTCCGCTGGCAGACCAAGTGGTAAGCGGCTCGACACGCTGAGCAAGGCACCGAAGGGCGCGCCGGCACCGTCGGCGCGCCCTTGTGCTTCCGTGGGAGGCGCGCGATGAGGATCGCCACCTGGAACGTGAACTCCATCCGCGCTCGGCTCGAGCGCCTGCTCGTATGGCTCCGGACCCACCAGCCCGATGTCCTCTGCCTGCAGGAGCTGAAGGTCGCCGACCCCGACTTCCCGCTCGCCGAACTGGAGGAAGTCGGCTACACGGCCGCGGCGCACGGCCAACGCACGTACAACGGCGTCGCGATCCTCTCGCGCACCCCGCTCGAGGCGGTCGTACGGGGCCTCGGGGGGCTCGAGGAGCCCACCCAGGCGCGGCTGATCGCCGCCACGACGCTCGGCGTCCGCGTTGTGAGCGCCTACGTCCCGAACGGCTCCGAGGTGGGGTCCGAGAAGTACGCGTACAAGCTCGAGTGGCTCGCGCGCCTGCAGGCGCTGCTCGTCGAGCAGAACGCCGCCGGCGCGCCGTTCGTGCTCTGCGGGGACCTGAACATCGCGCCGACCGACCAGGACGTGGCCACCCCGGCGGAGTGGCAGGGCACGGTGCTCACCTCCGACGAGGTCCGCGCGGCCTTCCGCGGCCTGGTCGATCTCGGCCTCGTCGATCTGCTCCGCCGACACCACCCCGAAGGCGGGATCTACACCTGGTGGGACTACCGCCGGCTCGCCTTCCCGCGCAACGACGGCATGCGGATCGACCACCTCCTGGCAAGCAAGCCGCTCGCGGCCCGCTCGCGCGATGTGTGGGTCGACCGGGACGAGCGCAAGGGCGAGAAGCCCTCGGACCATGCGCCGGTCGTGGGCGACTTCGAATAGCAGGGCGATCGCGTGCCCGGCACCAACCCTCCGGGCGCGTGTCTGACCGGCACGGGGCCGACCCGCCGCACCCCCTCGGAAGGACGCCGACCGCAGTCGTGGCACACGAGGAGTACATCGAAATCGCGTCTCGGGGCCTGACCCTGCGCGGGATCGTCCACCACCCACCCGCCGCGGCCGTCGGCCCGCCCGTCGTGCTGTTCTCCGGCTGGGGCGGCACGCGGTACGGCCCCAACGCCCTGCTCGTCGAGGCCGCGCGCGTCCTGGCCGAGGAGGGCTTCCCGTGCGTCCGGCTCGACTTCCGGGGCCGAGGCGATTCCGACGGGGCGGTCTCGGACCACGACCTGCGCTGCCACATCGAGGACGCCGGGGCGATCGCCGCGTGGTCGCGCGCGAGCCTCGACCCGCGCCCGCCGTACCTCGCCGGGATCTGCTCGGGCGGCGAGGTCGCCGTGGGGGCGCTGTTCGCGGGAGTCGACGCCGCCGGCGTCTGCCTGTGGTCGGCGCCGGTCTTCGCCGCCGAGGCCACGGCCCAGCGCAAGGCCCGCAAGCGCTCGGCCTACCTCCGCGAGTACTCCCGCAAGCTGCTCCGCGCCGAGACCTGGCGCAAGCTGCTCGGCGGCGAGGTGCGGTTCGACATCATCCGGCGCGTCCTGCGCGGCGCCGGGGTTCACGAGAAGCGCGGCGAGGAGCCCGTCGAGCTGGGGCGACAGGGCGCTTTCCGCGCCCACGTCGGCAGCGCGCTGCTCGTCTACGGTGGGGCCGACCCCGTCGCGGCCGAGGCCCAGCCCGCCTACGAGACGCTGTTCCGCAAGGCCGGAGCCGAGGTCGCGACACACACCATCGCAGGCGCCAACCACGGCTTCTACGCGCTCCCGTGGAAGCGCGAGGTGATCGAGGTGACGCGCACATGGCTCCTCGCGCGCCACGGGCGGTAGGCGTCGAGTCATCGACCAGCGCCCGCCTGACGGGTACATGCCCTTGCCGCATCCTGTTCGTGAGCCACGTCTCCCAGGTCGGCGGCGCCGAGCACTCGCTCCTCACGCTGCTGCGGGGCCTCGTCGCCACCGGAGCCTACGAGCTGCACGCCGCGCTGCCCGAGTCCGATGGAGCGCTCGGGACCGCGCTGAGGGAACTCGGCGGGGTCACCCTCCATCCTATCCCGGAGCTGGGGGTCCTCCGTAGGGGCCTCTCCTCGATCGCGCGCCTGTTCCGCGGGCGACGAGCGCTTGCGCGGTTTGCCCGCGACCTCGCGCCGGACCTCGTCCACGCGAACACCGATGTGGCGATGCTCTTCGCGAGCGGGATCCGGCGCGGCTCCGGCGGCCCTCGCATCGTCTGGCACATCCGTGACATGCGGCGGCTGGGCCGGTTGGGCCGGTACCTCCGCGCGCGGAGCGATGCCCGCGTCGCCGTCAGCAACGCGGTGGCCGTCCGCTACGGCCTCGACCCGAGCAGCGAGGACCGTGTCATCCCAAACGGGATCGACCTCGCGCGGTTCCGGCCCGCCACGGGCAGGGCCGAGACGCGCGCTGAGCTGGGCCTCGCCCCGGACGCGATCGTCTGCCTGTCCATCGGCCAGGATGTCCCCTGGAAGCGGCTCGCGGACTTCCGCGCCCTCTCCGGCGAGGGCTACGACCGGGTCCTGGTGACGTACCCGGCTCCAGGGATGCGCACCGCTCCTCCGCTTCCCCCCCTCCCCCTCGCGTGCTCGGGAGAGGGAGGGAGGGTGACAGTGCTTCCCTATCGCGCCGACATCGAGCGGGTCTACCGCGCGGCCGACATCTACGTCCATCCGGCCGTGGGAGAGGCCTTCGGGCGGACCGTCGTCGAAGCGCTCGCGAGTGGCCTGCCGGTCGTGGCCGCCGACGACGCCGGGCCGGCAGAGATTGTGGAGCGGGATCGCTGCGGGCTGCTTGTCTCCCCCGGCGACGTGGCATCCTTGGAGCACGCGGTGCGTCGGCTCGCGGGGGATCCGGACCTTCGGACCGCCCTGGGGAGGGCCGCGCGGTCCCGCGCCGCGGAGTTCTCCGCGGAAGCCCACGTGGCGCGTGTCGAGGCGCTGTACGCCGCGCTGCTGCGCCGATGAGGGAAGGCCGGTCGATGCGAGTCGGGCTCGACGCGACGGTGCTGCACGGCCAGTTCAGCGGGGTGGAGATCGCCGTCCGCGGTCTGCTGCGCGGGCTCGCGCGCGTCGACCGCGCCAACCGCTACACGCTGTTCTGCTGCGAGGACACACCGCGGGACGAGGCGCTGCCCGACAACTTCGAGTGGCGGCCCCAGCCGTTCGCCGGCGCGCACAAGCTGCGGCGGATCTGGTTCCAGCAGCGGGAGCTGGCCCGCCTTGCAGAGCGGCTCGAGCTGGACGTGCTCCACGGCCCCGCGTACGTGACCCCCATGGGTGGCCGAGTACCGCGGGTCGCGAGCGTGTACGACCTGATGGTCTTCCTCCACCCCGCCCTGTGCGACCGCGGCAATCGGCTCCACTACCGGTACGTGATGCGGCGTTGCCTGCCCGGCTGCCGGCGGGTCGTCGTGCCGAGCCGGGCGGTCGCGGAGAGCCTCCGCGAGCGGCTGGCGATCGCCGAGGAGCGGATCGTGCAAGCGCCGCTCGCGATCGACGAACGGTTCCGGCCTGTGGGGGACCCCGCGGAGCGCGAGCGCGTTCGGGCGGCGTGGCGGCTCCCCGAGCGCTTCCTGCTCTTCGTCGGCAACATCGAGCCGAAGAAGGGGCTCGAGCTGCTGCTCAATGCGCTCCGGGAGCTGTGGATGCGGAAGGGCCTGCGGGTGCCGCTGGTCGTGGTCGGCGCGCGGGCCTGGGGCGCCGCGGCTTTCGACCGCGTTCTCCGTGAGACGGGCGCGCGCGAGATGGTGCTCCCCCTCGGTTACGTGCCGGACGAGACGCTGCCGGCCCTGTACTCGCTGGCGACGGCGTTCGTCTTCCCGAGCCTGTACGAGGGCTTCGGCCTCCCGCCGCTCGAGGCGATGGCCTGCGGGGCCCCGACCCTGGTCTCCGATGGCGGCGCGCTGCCGGAGACCGTCGGCGACGCCGCGTTGGTCGTTCGGCGCGGCGATCGCGAGGCGCTCATTCAGGGCATCACGCGGATCCTGGCCGACGAGGAACTCCGCGCCGAGTTGTCGAAACGAGCGACTGCTCACGTGGCTCGCTTCTCCTGGGACCGACACGCCCGCGCGGTGGTGCAGGCGTACGAGGAGTCGATCGATGGCGAGTAGCGCACGAGTGGCCTATGTGGTAGGCAGCTACCCGGCCCTCTCGGAGACCTTCATCCGGACCGAGGCGCGGCTCGTGTCACAACACGGCTGGGCTCCGCGGCTGTGTGCGCTGGAGCGCGGAGCCGTCGCGATGGCCGAGCCCGCCGACCTCGAGATGGCGCGCGACGCGTGCTTCCGTCCCTCACGCCTCGGCTGCCTCGGCCTGAGCCTCCTCTACGGCATCTCCGGCTCGGCCCGCGACCGGGCGCGCGGCGCCGCCGCCGCGCACTTCGCCGAGCGGCTCGTCAACGACCCGCCGGAGCACGTCCACGCCCACTTCCTCGGCGCCCCCACCGAGGTGGGCTACGCGCTGGCCGAGATGCTCGGGACCAGCTTCACGTTCGCCTGCCACGCGGCCGATGTCTTCGCCGCCGACCGGCCCACCGCCCTCGAGCACGCCGCCGTCCACCGCGCCTACGCCGTCGTGGCCTGCACCGAGTACCTGCGCCGCCACCTCGTCGACAAGCGCGGCTACCCGGGCGGGAAGGTCCGGCTGATCCGACACGGGGTCGACCTCTCGGTCATCGACGCCATCGCGCGGCCCGAGGACGGGGCACGGCCGCGCGTCATCGGCGCCCTGGGCCGGCTGGTCCCGAAGAAGGGCTTCCCCGTGCTGCTGGAGGCGGCCAAGCCGCTGCTGGGCGAGCTGGACGCCGAGCTGCACATCGTCGGCGACGGCCCGCAGCGCGCGCGCCTGGAGCAGCAGGCCGCCGACCTGGGCATCGCTGAGCGCGTTCGGTTCCTCGGAGCCCGCCCCTGGCACGCGGCGCTCGAGCTGCTGGCCGGCTTCTCGGTGCTCGCGATCCCCTCGGTCAAGACCGAGGGCGGCGACATGGACGGCCTCCCCAACGTCGCGCTCGAAGCGGGCGCGCTCGGCGTGCCGATCGTCGCCTCGCACCTGGGCGGCATTCCCGAGCTGGTCAGCGACGGCAAGACGGGATGGCTCGTCTCACCGGGCAAGGCCGGCCCGCTCGCGAAGGCGCTGCGCGCGGCTCTCGGGCAGCGTGAGGAAGCGGCGCGGCGGGCGGCGCGGATGGAGGAGCTGGTCCGCGGGAGCTGGGACGCCCGCGGCTCGGCAGCGGCGACGGCCGCGCTGTTCACCGAGGCCGAGGCTCGCGCGAAGACCGGGGGACCGGCCGCGCGGGCGCACGGCGAGACGAAGGAGCTGGAACCGTGAGTCCGCCCGCTGGAAGTGCGACCCGCCCGCTGGTACTGATCGCCGACGATGAGCCGGCGGTCCGTTCCAGCCTCGCGGAGCTGCTCTGCGCCGAGGGCTACGAGGTCGCGGAGGCGGAGGACGGCAACGTCTGCATCGACCTTGTGCGAGACGCGCAGCCGGCGGTCCTCGTGCTCGACCTCTCGATGCCGCGGCGCGACGGGTTCAGCGTGCTGGAGGAACTCCCCCACCTCGACCTGGACACGGAGTTGCCGGATGTCGTGGTGCTGACAGGCCACGCCGGTGCGGCAGAGGGCGTGCGGGCCGTACGGGCGGGGGCGATCGGCTTTCTCACGAAGCCCGCGCGGCCGGCCGAGCTGTTGACGGTGATCCGGCGTGCGGTCGACGCGCGGGAGGCGACGGAGCACAAGCGGCGGCTGTTCGCGGATTCGCACAAGACCTGGAGCTGCCGGGTCCGGCCCAACCGGGCCAACGTCCGCTGGGTGGCTCAGCAGCTCGCCGTCGAGATGGAGGCCTTCGTCTTCGACGGCGACGTCCGTCCCCGACGGCTGATCATCGCGCTCGACGAGGCACTGAACAACGCGGTGATCCACGGCGCGCTGCAGGTGGATTCGTCGCTCAAGGAGGTCCAGCGCGAGTTCGAGCGCGTCGTCTCCGAGCGCGAGCAGGACCCGGCCTGGTCGGAGCGACTCGTGCGGATCGAGAGTGACTTCCGGGCCGACCGGCTCGAGGTGCGGATCACCGATCCGGGTGACGGCTTCGACGTGGCCTCGCTGCCCGACCCGGAGGACCCCGAGGCACTGCTGCGCAGCCACGGCCGGGGCATCCTGATCATGCGGGCCCTCGTCGACGAGCTGAGCTTCGAGGACGGTGGCCGCTGCGTGCGGCTGGTGCAGTCCGCGGTCAAGCCGGGGGGCTAGGCCGGGCGCTCCGTCGATGCGCGACGGAGGGCCTCGCTGGGCAGCTCCCCTCGCGGTGCTGGTGGGGTGCTGCGGGGTTCGCCAACCACATGGCAGCCGGTGCTTCGCATCGGCGTGCCGCGCACGGAACCGAGCCTGCCGGCCTCCCCTCGGCCCACGGCCCGGGCGGAGGAACTGGCTCTCGCTCGAGACCGTCTCGGAGGTGCACGATGCTCACACTCGCCCCCCTGCTCGCCCTCGCCCTCGCCGGCCCACGGATCGACCCGGCCGACGCCGCGCGGCTCCGCGATGACGGCAGCTACCACGACGGCGGCTACTGGGCCACACCCCTCCCGTGGTTCATGGAGACCCTCGCGCTCCGTGACCCCGCCAAGGCGGCGCGGACCTTCTGCGACGCGGTCGCCGACTTCCGCGCCTCGAACGATGTGAACGAGTGGATCAACGACGGCGCCCGCGGCGTCCCCGAGTACTGCGCCAGTGCGGCGATGCCGCTCGAAGGGGTCCGGCTCCTCCGCGCTCGGCTGGCGGAGACGGGGACCACGCTCGAGCCCGGCCTCGAGCGGCAGCTCACCGAGGACACGGCCTGGCTGGAGGCTCGCGCGCGCACGATCCTCCGCGGCGGCAGCCGGCTCTCCGACACCGGGGTGCGGATGTTCACCCCTGACGCCACCGGCCGATACGGCCAGTTCTGGGTGCGCGACTGGTACTACATGATCGAGGGCCTGCCCGATGCCTTCACGCGGGAGGAGATCCGCGAGGGCTACTTGTTCCTCGCCGCGGCACAGCGCGCCGATGGCTGCATGCCCGACCGCGTGCGTCCCGACGGCAAGGGGGTCTACTCCCCCGGCGGCGAGGGGAGCCCCCTCTCAGCCAATGGCTCGACCGACCAGTCGCCGATGATGGTGCTCCTGTGCCACAAGTACTGGGAGCTGTACGGCGACCTCGAGCCCTTCCGCGCGACGGCCGAGGCGCTCGAGCGCGCGATGCGCTTCACCCCGCGCAACGAGGGCAACGGCCTGGTCACCATCACGGACTCACGGCTCTTCCGCCCCTGGAGCTTTCAGGACATGATCCCGCTCGAGGGCGACGACCTGTTCAGCTCGGTGCTGTTCTGGGACGCCTGCGCGAAGCTCGCCGACCTGTACGGTGCCGATGGCAACGCCGCGGCCTCGGCGGAGTGGCGGGCCGAGGGCGCGCGCGTGCGTGCCTCGCTCGACAGCTTGTGGGACGAGCAGGCCGGCGCGTTCGTGGGGGCGAGCCGGCACTGGCCGCAGCCCTACGTCTGGGGCTCGGTCTACGCCGTCTACGCCGGCGCGGCAACGCCGGAGCAGGCCGCGCGCGTGGCGGAGTTCCTGGACGTGAACTACGACCTGATCGTCAAGCGGGGCCGAATCCGCCCGCTGCTCCGCGGGACCTTCTGGGGGCGGCCGGAGCCGGAGTACATCCGGTAGCGGGGCGCCGCCGTGCGCGATTCGGAGACAGGCCTCGCGGCGCGGCCGACGAACTCCTCCAGAGGGATCGGGCGCACCATGGTTGGGAGGCAGGCATGGCCCTGCTCGACCCGACAGACGCGAACGCCTCGCCGCGTGCCGGCGACGGAGACGGCGCCGCGGCACTGGCCGTGGCGGGCGCGGACGGACGCATCGAGAGCGTCGACGCCGCGTGGATCGCCCTCGCCCGCGCCGCCGGGCGCGAGGCCCACCTGTGCCGGGGGGCCGATGTGCGCGAGGCGCTCCCCACGCTCGTCGGCCTGGGGGCGGAGGGCGCCGCGCACCTGGCCCGGGAGATCGACGAGGTGCTGTCCGGCGCGCGCGGGTGGCTGAGGCAGGAGTACTCCTTTGGCAGCGCCCGCGCGGGCGGCCGCTGTCTCGTCCGGCTCACGCGGCTGCCGGACCGCGAGCCCGACCGCTTCCTCGCGACCCTCGAGCCGCTTCCGGCATCGGTCACCGTCTCGTGGGACCAGACGGTCTACGCCGCGCTCGCCCGAGCCTCGATGGATGGGATCGTCATCGTCGGCCCGGGCGGGAGGATCCTCGAGGCCAACGACGGCTACTGCACGATGCTCGGGTACAGCCGCGCCGAACTCCTGACAATGCACGTCGCCGATCTCGACCGCGCCGACGGTCCGGAGGGCTCGGCCGGGCGGCTGCGGCAGACGGCCGAGCAGGGCTGGGGCCGGTTCGAGAGCCGCCATACCCGCTCGGACGGTTCGCTCGTCGACGTCGAGGTGACCGCGCTGTACCTGGCGCCGCAGCAGCGCTTCCTCGCCATCGTCTCGGATATCGGTACGCGCAAGAGGACGCAGGAGGAGCTGCAGGCCCGCGAGGCGCGGTATCGCCTGCTGGTCGATCACACGTCCGACCTGATCTGGACCCTCGACTCCGACGGCACGTTCACCTACGCCTCGCCCTCCTGGCGGCGGGTCACGGGCTACGCGCCGGAGGAGATCGTCGGCAGGCGGTTCCATCCGCTTGTGCACCCCGACGATCTCCCACACTGCATCGGCTTCCTGAACGCGATGATCGGGGCCCGGGAGGCGCTCCCCGGCCCGGAGTACCGCGTCCGCCACGCCGACGGCTCGTGGCACTGGCACTCGGCCGCCGGGGCGCCCGTCCTCGATGACGAGGGCCGGTTCGTCTCGATGGTCGGCACATCGCGCGACGTGACCGAGCGCCGGGAAGCGGAGGAGCGGCTCCGCGTGAACCGCGAACGTCTCGCGCTCGCCGCCGACGCGGCCGCCATCGGCGTGTTTGACCTCGACCTGCGCACCGGACGGCTCTCGTGGGACGAATGGATGTCGCGGATCTACGGGGTGCCGCTCGAGCAGTTCAGCGGCGACCTGGAGGGCTGGCGGCAGCGGGTGCATCCCGACGACCTGCCGGGGGCCGCCTTGGATCTCGACCTCGCGGCAGCGGGAGAGCGGGAGTTCAACCGGAGGTTCCGGGTGGTCCGGCCCGACGGTGCGACGCGTCACGTCCGGGCGTTCGCGAAGGTGATCCGCGGTCCCGATGGCCGGGCGGAGCGGATCGTCGGCGTGAACTACGACGTCACCGATCGCGTCGAGGCCGAGGAGGCCCTGCGCAAGAGCCGGGAGAGCTACCACGCCTTCATCGCGCAGAGCCATGAGGCGATCTACTGCACGGAGCTGACCGAGCCGATCGACACGTCGCTCCCGGTCGAGGAGCAGGTGGACCTGCTGCTCGACCGGTCGTACCTGGGTGAGTGCAACCAGGCGATGGCCGACTTGCACGGCGTCCCGTCGCCGGCCTCGCTGGTGGGCCAGCGCCACCCCGAACTCCCCGGGGGCACCGACACGGGCCCCCGGCGCGCGCGCATGCGCGAGTTCATCGAGGCCGGCTACCGGACCGTCGACCGAGAGGCGCAGGAGCTACGGCCGACGGGGGAGGCGCGCTGGATCCGGACCAACGCGATCGGGATCGTGGAGGACGGCCGCCTCCTGCGGGTCTGGGGCACGACGATCGACATCACCGACCGCAAACGCACCGAGGAGAGCCTCGCTGAGGAGCGTCTGCTCATGCAGACGCTCCTCGACAACCTCCCCGGGATCTTCTACCTCTACTCCTACCCCGAGCTGCGCCTCGTGCGGTGGAACCGCAACCACGAGACGCTCCTCGGCTTCGACCCGGGCGAGATCCGGGATCGGTCGATCATGGACTGGCACGTGCCCGAGGCGAAGGAAGCCGTCGCCGAGGCGGTCGAAGTCGCCATGGCCCGCGGGCAGAACTCCGTCGAGGCGCCTCTCGTGGCCAAGGACGGCAGCCTCATCCCGTTCCTCATGACGGGGGTGCGCGTCGAGGCGGCCGGGCGCCTCTACCTCCTCGGCGTCGGGCTGGATGTGCGGGAGCGGCTCCGGGCCGAGGAGGAGCGCGCACGGCTGGAGGCGCAGTTGCGCCAGACCCAGCGCCTGGAGAGCCTCGGCGTCTTGGCCGGCGGCGTCGCGCACGACTTCAACAACATCCTCGCCGGGGTCGGGGGCTTCGTCGAGATCGCGCTCGACGACCTCGGCGACGATTCGCCTACGGCGCCTCACCTGCGGAGCGCCCTCGCCGGCGTCACGCGCGCGACCGAGCTGGTCCGCCAGATCCTCGCCTTCAGCCGGCGGGCGCCCATGGACCGCCGCCCGATCCACCTGCACAAGCTGGTGGCCGACGTGCTGCGCTTCGCGCGGGCCACGCTGCCCGCGACGGTGGAGATCCGAGAGGCGCTCGATCCACACGTCCCCCCCGTGCAGGCCGACCCCACGCAGCTCCACCAAGTCGTGCTCAACCTCTGCACCAACGCCGAGCACGCGATGCGGCCCAAGGGTGGCGTGCTCGAACTGGGCCTCGAGACCCGCGAGATCGGGGACGAGGAGGCGCTCGCGAGTGGCTTGCCCGGGCCGGGGACCTATGCCGTGCTCCGCGT
>CAZRDB010000042.1:3754-13833 GCA_964598695.1 uncultured Armatimonadia bacterium | reverse complement strand
TTCGAGCCGTTCTTCACCACCAAGCCGATCGGCGAAGGCAGCGGGATGGGCCTCGCGACGTCGCACGGGATCATTGGCCGCCACGGCGGGGCGATCATGGTCGAGAGCACGCCGGGCGTTGGCTCGACCTTCCGGGTCTTCCTCCCCGTGACCCGGCTCGAGGCCGAGGCGCCGGCTCCGGTCCGGACGGCTCCGCCCACGGGCAGCGGGCGCGTTCTGGTCATCGACGACGAGGAGGCGATCCTCTCCGCGGCCGAGACGCGGCTGCGCTCGCTCGGGTACGAGCCGACCGCGGTCTCGAGCAGCCACGAGGCGCTGGAGCGGTTCCGAAGCGACCCGACCGCGTTCGTGGCGATCGTTACCGATCAGACGATGCCGCGGATGACCGGTCTCGACCTGGCCGCCGAGGTCCGGAGGATCAACGCGACGGTCCCGATCGTGATGGCGACGGGCTTCAGCCCGCTCGTGACGCCCGAGGCGCTCGGCGCCGTCGGCATCCGTGAGGTGCTCGCGAAGCCGTACTCCAGGGACCAGCTCGCGACCGCGCTCCGGCGCGCCACGGAGGCGCCGCGCGACCCGGCATAGGCTTCGGCCGGCGTTACGCGCGCCGCAGCAGGGCGAGTCCCACCGCGGCGGAGAGCGCCGAGCCGGCGAGGATGCCCACCTTGGCCATCGCCTCGGTCGGGCTGCCGCCATAGGAGAGCCCGGCAACGAAGAGCGACATCGTGAAGCCGATGCCGCCGAGCGCGCCGAGGGCGACGATGTGGCGCCAGCCGATCCCGGCGGGCAGCGCGGCGAGCCGGAGGCGCACCGCGACCCAAGCGAAGGTGGCGATGCCGATCGGCTTGCCGAGCAGCAGACCGAGCGCCACGCCCCAGGTGACGGGCCCCACCAACGGGCCGGCCTCGGGGCCGCCGAATGAGACCCCGGCGTTGGCGAGCGCGAACAGGGGCATGATCCCGAAGCTCATCCACGGATGGAGGAAGTGCTCCAGCCGCTGGAGCGGGGTCTGGCCGAGGAAGCTGATGTGCTCGACCTGCTCCATGATCGCGCGCTGCTCGGGGCTGACGAGGACCCCGCCGGCGCTCGAGGCGCGGACGCGGTCGAAGCGATCGAGCAGGGCCCGGATGGGGCGTGAGACATCTCGGCTGCTGACGCGCGTGCGCGCCGGCACTGCCATCGCGGCCAGCACTCCGGCGACGGTGGGGTGGACCCCCGACTTGGCCACCGAGAGCCACAGCCCGGCCATGAGAACGGCGTAGAGGGCGGTGTTGCGGACCCCCGCGCGGTTGGCGACGACCATCAAGCCGAGGAAGAGCGCGGCGATGGAGAGCGCGACGCCGGACAGCTCCTCGGTGTAGAAGAGGGCGATCACCAGGGTGGCGCCGATGTCGTCGGCGATCGCGAACGCGGTGAGGAAGACCTTCGCGGCAAGGGGAACGCGCCGGCCGACGAGGGCCAGCACGCCGACCGCGAAAGCGATGTCGGTCGCCATTGGGATACTCCAGCCGCGCGTGTCGCCTCCCCAGTTCACCGCGAGGAAGACCAGGGCGGGCACGGCCATGCCGCCCAGTGCGGCGGCCACGGGGAGAGCGGCGTTGCGTGGGCTCGACAGCTCGCCGACCAGCACCTCGCGCTTGATCTCGAGGCCGACCACGAAGAAGAAGACGGCCATCAGGGCATGGTTGATCCACTCGCGCAAGGACTCCGAGATCCCGATGCCGCCGCCGTCGCCGAGCGAGACGGTCAAGTGGGTCTCCCACAGCGCGTGGTACGCCTCGCGCCAGGGCGAGTTGGCCCAGCCGATCGCGACGGCGGTGCTCGCGAGGAGCACCAGGCCCGCCGAGGCCTCCATCTCGACGAACTGCTGGAACGGGCCGAGGGCCTTGTCCAGCGGCTCTGGCTTCAGTCGGAGCCGTCCCGTCTCCCGGTGCATCGGTCGAGCCTCCTCTTGTCGGCCGAGGCGTCGCGTCGGTGGCTCGGCCTCCCCCATGATTCCCCCATTGCCCCTCACGGATCCTCCCCGACGGGAGCGGCACGGCGGGAGCAGAGGCCCTCTCAGGGAATCGGAAGCAGGGAATCCGGAATCGCTGACCAATCTACAGACACAGTGGGTTATCCCATGTACGTCCGCGCAAGGCGGGTCAAATTGACAGATCCCCGGTGGGGCGCTAGGTTGTGCCCAGCCGGTCCCGGCTTGCTCGGGAAGGGGAGCCGAATCAGGATGCAACGGATCGCTGTGATCGGAGCCATGTGCCTGGCCGTCGCCGGGCTCGTCGCGTATGCGCTGGGAGCCACGAGCGGAGGCGACATCGCGCGGGGCCAGGCCATCAGCGCCATCCCCGACCCATCGGGCGCCGGGAGCCCCGCCCCCAGTGGCGGACCCGGGACCGGAGGCGCGGGGCCGACGGCCATGCCGCTGATGGGCGGAGGCGCCCCGGCTGCCGGCGGCGCCGCCGGCGCGGCCCCCGCGGGCCCGACCGCCGAGCCCGCGGTGCGGCGCGTGCGGACCGATCTGCAGGAGAACCAGGATGTCGTGGGCGATGTCGTCTCCCCCGCGATCCTGAAGCTCGACAAGCTCGGCTACGTCCACCTCGCCGGGGTCATCACGCCGGCGGAGTACTTCGCGCTCCGCAGCGACCGGGCTCACTTCGAGGGCACAGAATCGAACTGGGGCGTGCGGTACCTCGACAACGAGACGCCCGACGACTACACCTACAACACGGGCGAGGAGGACCTGCGCTGGTTCGTCCACCGCACCGCGATCAACCGGGTCGTCACGGTGGAGAAGGTCGGGGAGTACACGCTCCAGGGCGCCAAGAAGGAGTGGAAGATGCCGGATGTCATCCTCACCTTCACCCGCCCTCAGGTGCTGACCAGCGACTCGACCGACCCGATCAACCTCAACGAGCTGGTCGTCGCCGAGACCAAGCAGATCCCGATGCGCAACTGCCAGTGGGAGTCGGGCGGCGACCCCGCCCGCTTCGACGCCACGACACAGAGCTGGCTCAACCCGAAGTGGAAGCGCTACACGGGCCGCGTCGCGCCGCAGTACCGCGACACCGACAAGCAGGCGGGGCGGAACTAGCCCCCCGCGGGCCGGATTGCGCCAGAGGAACCGCACGGGCTCGGGAGGATCTCCCGGGCCCGTTGTGCTGTCGGGCAGGGGGTCGGGGTGCAGCACCTCTACTCCCCGCGCACCGAGCCTGAGCCGGTACGTGGACACCCCGAACGAGGAACCTTGCGCGCGACAGCGAAACCATGCCCGAGCGATTGGGGCCCCGCGTGGGACAGCGAGAGGAGCCAGCACCGTTGGCACAGTGCAAACCGCTATTCGAGGAACTCGCGGAGAAGGGGCTCTGCGTCGATCGCATCGTCGAGCGCCTCACCCAGCAGTGCATCGAGACCCCGTCGTGGGGCTACGCCGACTCCGGTACGCGCTTCGGGAAGTTCCGCCAGCCCTGGGCCGCGTCGAGCATCTTCGAGAAGATCCAGGACGCCGGCACCGTCCACAAGTACACCGGCGTGACCCCGCTGGTCGCGATGCACGTCCTCTGGGACTTCGTCGGCTGCGACCTCGGTGAGGTCGTCGCCTGCCTCGAGGAGAACGGCGTCCGCATCGGCGGCACCAACCCGAACCTCTTCCAGGACCAGTGCTACAAGCTCGGTAGCTTCGGCAACCCCGACGCGAAGGTGCGCGAAGCCGCCGTCCGGCACTGCCTCGACTCGATCGAGATCGCGGGCAAGGTCGGCAGCAAGGTCCTCTCGCTGTGGTTCGCCGACGGCACCTACTACCCGGGCCAGGACGACTTCCGCCGCCGCATGGACCGCTTCACCGAGTGCCTCCAGCGGGTCTACGCCGCGATGCCCGCCGACATGCGCATGATGATCGAGTACAAGCCCTTCGAGCCGACCTTCTACCACACCGACCTCGCCGACTGGGGCATGTCCGCGACCTTCGCCCGCCGCTGCGGCGACCGCGCCAAGGTCCTCTGCGACCTCGGCCACCATCTCCAGGGCGCGAACGTCGAGCACATCGTTGCCTTCCTGCTCGCCGAGAAGATGCTGGGCGGCTTCCACTTCAACGACTCGAAGTACTCCGATGACGACCTCACCAGCGGCTCGATCAACCCCTACGAGCTGTTCCTCATCTTCTGCGAGCTGGTCGCGGCCGAGGACGACCCGTCCGTCGCGGCCGACGTCATCTACACCGTCGACCAGAGCCACAACGAGAAGTCGAAGATCGAGGCCATGCTCCAGACCGTCGAGCAGATCCAGCGGATGTGGGCCAAGGCCCTGTGCGTCGATCGCAAGACGCTCCGTGCCGCGCAGGACGCGGGCGACATCGTCGGCGCCGAGCAGTGCCTCGTCGATGCCTTCAACCTCGACGTGCGCCCGCTGCTGTACGCTGCGCGGGAGAAGATGGGCGTCCCCTGCGAGCCCCTCCAGGCCTTCCGCAAGTCCGGCCACCTCGAGAAGCTCGCGGCCGAGCGCGCGGGCAACACCGCCAGCGGCGGCCTCGGCTAGGCCGTCGCGCGAACCCCGATCACCAGAGAGCCCGCCCCGGCGCCGGGGCGGGCTCTTCACCGGCTGCCAGTGGCCGTGGCGACCCGCGGCAGGCCGTCCGCCTCCCCTTCCCGAACCCTGCGCCATGGCCATCGACCCCGTCGTCCACCCGCAGCGCCCCGTCCGTGCGCCCGGGCCTGTCTCCGCACTGGGGCTGACGGCCGTCGCGGCACTCGCCTTGCGGTGCGCCGGACCGCTCCTCGCCCCGCTCGGCCGGCTGGGCGCCGCAGCCGCAGGCTCGATCCTCTGTGTGGGCCTGCCGGCCGTCCTGGCCATCGGGCGGGCCGGTGCTCCGCGCCTGCCTCTCGCCCGCCCCAGCGGAGGCGCGTGGCTCGGAACGCTCCTCACCGGCCTCGGGATGCCCTCCGTCTCCTACCTGCTGTACGTCGCGTGCGAGCCTCTCCTCGGCGGTTGGCGGATCGGGTCGAACGGGCTCACGACCCGGTTCCTCGCCGAGTCCCTGCAACAGCCGCTCGCAGCCGTCGTCGCGCTGGCGCTCGTGCCCGCCGTGTGTGAGGAACTCCTCTTCCGGGGCTGCGTGCTGCCTCGGATCGCGGATTCGCTTGGCAAGGCTTGGGCGGTCGTGCTAAGTGCTATACTCTTCGCCGTGGCCCACCTCGACCTTGTCGCGGTCCCGCCGCGAGCGCTGCTCGGAGTGGTCCTCGGCTATGCCGTCGTGCGGACGGCTTCCCTCTGGCCGGCGATCGTGCTCCACGGGGTGAACAACGCGGCGGCCCTGGCCCTCGCGGCCTGGGTGGCGCCGGCCGGCGGAGCGACCGAGCCGCCGGCGATGGCGGAGGCCGATGTGTGGTGCGCGATGGGCCTTGGCTTGGGAGTGGCGGCGGTCGGGCTGTGGCTGCTGGCGACCGCGGGAACGGAACCGGGCGATGCGGATCGCGAGTGACCCCAACGAGGTGGGCAGGGTGCGAGAGGCGATCCTCGAGCAGGCGCTCGGGGCGGGGCTGTCGCGCCGCGAGGCCGACGCGCTCACGCTCGCCACGCACGAGGCGGTCATGAACGCGATCGAGCACGGCAACCGCGGCAACGCGCACCTGACCGTGACCGTGGTCTTCCGCGACGAGGGCGAGCGCGTGGTCGTCCGGGTGCTCGATGAGGGCCCCGGCCTCAGCGCCACCCCCGCGCCCTTCCGGCCCCTGGCCGACCGAGGCCGCGGGATCGCGCTCATGCGCGGGCTGGTCGACGAGCTGCATCTCTCGCGCGCGCGCGGCGAGGCGGTGCTCATCATGCGCAAGGCGACGGAGGGCGAGGAGTAGTGGGCGGTCTGCTCGCGATCGATGTCGGCAACACCTCCACCTACGCCGGGCTGTACCGCGACGGCGCGCTCGTCTCGTCCTTCCGCTACGCCACCGACCGGAGCGACTCGAGCGACACGCTCGGCCTCAAGCTCGCCGGGATGCTGATGATCCAGGGCGAGAGCCGCCAGGACATCGAGGCCATCGGGCTGTGCTCCGTCGTCCCGCTCCTCACGCGGCGCTACCACGAGATGGCCGAGCGGTACCTCGGTGGCGAGATCCTCGCGATCTCGGCCGAGAACGCGGGCCTCCCCGTCGCCTACACGCCGGCCACCAGCGTCGGCGCCGATCGCCTTGCGAACGCCGTCGCGGCAGTCGACGCCTACGGTTACCCCGTGATCGTCGCCGACTTCGGCACCGCGATCACGGTCGATGTCGTGAATGCCGAGGGCGCCTACGCCGGCGGCGCGATCGCCCCAGGCGTCGAGATCAGCCTCCAGGCCCTGTACTCCCGAACCGCCCAGCTTCCCATGGTCGATATCGCCGAGCCCGAGCGGGCGATCGGCGCGACGACCGCCGAGTCGCTCCGCAGCGGCCTCGTCTACGGGATGGCGGGCTTGGCCGATGCGCTGATCCGGCGCTTCCGCGCCGAGCTGGGTTGTCCGGTCACGACGCTCGCGACGGGCGGGATCGCCAAGCTGCTCGCTCCGGCGTGCGCCGAGGTCGACCACATCGCCCCGGAGCTGACGCTCGAGGGCATCCGGCTGATCTGGGAGCGCCACCGGGCGGCGTCCGGCGGAGGTGTCACGCCGTAGAGCACGAACGGTCACTCAGTACGGGAAGGCCATCCGACGCGGAGGCGGCAACGCGCCTTCTGTGCGTCGTGTGGCAACCGCGGGAGCGCGCATGAACGTTACGCTGATCCTTGCCGTCATCGTCGTAAGCGGTGTCGTCGCCTACGTCGGTGACATCATCGGCAAGCGCCTCGGCAAGAAACGAGTGAGCCTGTTCGGGTTGCGGCCGCGCCAGACGGCCGTCCTGATCGCCGTCTGCACCGGCTGGGTGATCACCGCCGGCACGATTCTCGCGCTTGCGATCGCCTCCAAGTCGGTCCGCGAGGCGGTCTTCACCCTCGGTCAGCTCCACCAGCAGATCGCCCAGGCGCGGGGGGAGGCGACCGAGGCTCAGAACCAGCGCGATGCCGCATTCCAGGAACTCGCGGCCGCCGCGCAGAGCCTGGAATCGACCGAGGCCCGCCTCCGCCTGGCCGACACCGAACGGAACGCGGCCGAGCAGCGGGCCAACACGGCCGAGGAGAACGCCGACCGGGCCGAGGGGGAAGTCTCCCGCGCGCAGGGAGAGCTGAAGCGCGCAAGCGGCCAGGTGAGCCAGCTCCGCACCCGCCAGGGGTGGCTCGAGACCGGGATCAAGGCGCTCACGCGCGAGGCCGACGCCGCCAAGGCCCAGCGCGACCAGATGGTCGAGCAGGCGGGCAAGAGCAGCTTCGCCGGCACGCTGAAGTTCTACGGCTACACGGGGGTCGGCAGCGAGGTCTACGTCTTCGAGCCGGGCGACGAACTGGCCCGCGCGATCCTCCCCGCGCACACGGGCGTCGAGGCGGCCCGGGCGGCGATCGACCGCCTGATGGCCGAGGCGGCCGCGCGCGCCCAGGCGGCCGGCTCGCAGCCCTACGACAGCCCGGACGACGACATCGACATGACCTCGGGGCTCACGATCATCCTCCGGCGCGGCGAGCCGCGGATCGGTCCGGACTGGAAGCCGCTCACCATCCAGGAGCGCCTCAAGGCGTACAACGAGTACCTGCAGTACGTCGCCCAGGAGGCCGCCAAGCGCACGGAGATGGGCGAGCGGGCTTACGTCACCCTCAACGTGTGGGACTACCGGGCCCCGAAGCGCCGTCCGGTCATCGCCGAGTTCAACATGGGCCGCGTCGTTCCCGTCTTCCGCCGCGGGGCCGTTCTCGCCACCCGGTCCGTATCGCCCGAGGCGAGCCGCAACGACATCGCCACCGCGATCCGCGAGGCGCTTGCCGACGCGCGCGCGTTCGCGGTCGAGCGCGGCGTCGTCTGGCGCCAGACCGGGATCACCGAGCTTCCGTACGAGGAGCAGGACGCCGTCATCCAGGAGGTGCTCCGGCTGCGCAACGATCTCGGGCTCTCCGCCCGGCTCTCCGTGGTCGTCACGCAGGAGGAATGCCTCAGCATCGACCAGCCCGAGTACCAGGTCGAGGTCGATCCCCTTGCCCCCACGAGCTGAGCCGCTGCTCGCGATCGACCCCGGCCGAGAGAAGACCGGCCTCGCGGTCGTCCTCCCCGACGGCTCCTCCCCGCTCCATGAGATCGTCCCCGCCGCCGACCTCGCCGCGCATGTCGCCGCGCTCCGCGAGCGCTTCGGCTTCACCGTCGTCGTCCTGGGCGATCGCACCTCCTCGGCCGAGGCCCGGTCACAGCTCGCCGCGCTCGGAGGCCTCGCCGTCGTGGCCGTCGACGAGCACCGTTCGACCGAGGAGGCCCGCAGCCTGTACTTCCGCGAGAACCCGCCGCGCGGCCTCGGTCGCCTGCTCCCCGCGGGCCTGCGCACGCCGCCCGGGCCGATCGACGACTACGCCGCGTGGATCCTCGGACTCCGCTACCGGGCGGGCCGGTAGGCGGGACGACCCGCCCAGGGTCGCCACGGTCTACGGCGCCTCGATGGCTACCCCCTGCTCTGTGACGCGGAGGGCGACGCAGCAGATCCGGGAGCCCGGGCCTTCCTCGTAGGAGACGAACAGGATCCGGCCGTCCGGCAGCGCGCAGAGGCTCGGGTAGGCGCCGATGCACTCGTCGATAAGTAGGCCCTCGTCCCACGTCTGGCCGTCGTCGCGGCTCGCGTGGAGCGAGGTGCCGGGGAGCCGGTGGCCGCACAGGAGCACACCCGCCGCGGTGCGGAACAGGTACGGCGCATGGCCGGTGAACGGCATGGGGGTCGAGGGGGTCCAGGTGCGGCCGCGGTCGTGCGACCGTGACTGCCACATCATCGTGCCCTCGACGTTCGTCCGCATCGCGCAGAGCAGCGCGCCGCTCGGCAGCTGGATCACGTCCGGCTCGTCGTTGTCCTCGCTGGCGGGATCGACCGGGTACGGGCCCTCCCAGGTGCGGCCGTTGTCGTGCGAGAGGATCACGAGGCTCGTGCAGCGGAGCGGCTCGAGTCGCTCGTGGTAGATCGGCATGAGCAGCGTGCCATCGTCGAGGAGCCGGACGGGTGAGGTGCAGCCGTAGTGGTTGCCGGCGGTCGCGGGGATCAGCTCCGGCTCGCTCCAGGTCACCCCGTCATCGGTGCTCCGCGCGAGGTAGATCTCCTTGTAGTTCGCGGCGTTGCCCTCGCGGTGCTTCTCCTGCTGGTGCGTGTAGGTGAACCAGTTGGCGAGGAGCGAGCCGTCCGGGAGCTGGGCGATCGAGGGGTCGCGGTCGTCCCACGGCGTGTCGGCAACGGTGAAGGCGGGGCCCCAGCTCCGGCCGTTGTCCCGCGAGCGGCAGGCCATCACGCGCGCGCCGTTCGGAAGATCCTCCGTCGGGAACGAGATGTGGTCGTAGCCGGCGTAGAAGACGCACAGCAGGTCGCCGCTCGCGAGCCGGACGACGTCGGGGAAGGCCTGGTAGCCTCCGGCGCCCGCATCGGCGCAGACGATCGTCGCGAGGGGGTGCGCCTGCACCCCGAGCGCGAGGCAAGCACAGAGAGCCGCAGCCATGGCGTATCCGTCCTCTCGGTGTGACGCCTGACGGTTCGCGCGAGAGGGCGAAGCACCTCGCCAAGTGTGTAGCGGAGTACGTCGACACATGTGTATACTGAGTTGATAACAGGAGGTGACCGCATTGGCGACCACCACGGTCAGACTCGGCCAGCGCGCCCACTGCGCGCTGCGGACCCTCTCCGCCCAGACAGGCGAGCCGATGGCGGTTGTCCTCGAGAGGGCGATCGAGGCGTACCGCAGACAGCGGGTGCTGGAGGAGTCCAACGCTGCCTACGCCGCCCTGCGTGCCGACCCTGAGGCATGGGCCTACGAGCTTGCCGAGCGGGAGCTGTGGGCCGCCACTCTCGGCGATAGCCTCGAGCCGCAGGGTGGCGGCGGCCCATGACCGGACGAGGCCCCGCCTCGCGCGGCGAGATCTGGTTCGTGGAGCTGGATCCCGTCCGTGGCCACGAGCAGGGGGGCGCCCGCCCCGCGCTGATCGTCTCGGTCGATCTGCTCAACCACGGCCC
>CAZRDB010000042.1:0-3744 GCA_964598695.1 uncultured Armatimonadia bacterium | reverse complement strand
TTAGTGGTGGTTAAGGTTAACCCCGGGCCGTGGGGGGTCGCCGTGGGGGGGGGGATAACCTCGGGGGGGATGGGGGGTTCGCTGCACATCCCCATCGAGCCGCCCGAGGGCGGCCTCAGCGTCCAGAGCTTCGCCAAGTGCGAGGACGTTCGATCGGTCGCCGCGGAGCGGCTCACGCGGTGTCTCGGCCACGTCTCGCCGGGCACGATGGCCCTCGTCGAGGACCGGCTCCGCATCATCCTCGGCCTGTAGCCAGCCTCTGCTCCTACCGCCTCCGGCCCGCCTCCCGTCGCGCGATGGCGACGGCCTTGCGCGCGTTCTCGATCTCCCCGTGGACCGTGTAGACATCGCGGATGATGATCTCGAGCGGCACGCCCCGCGCGGCCTCGACGGTCTCGCGGATGTGTGCCGCCCAGGCCTCCTCGTTGAGCCGCCGGTCGACCGAGAGGAAGTTGGGGTCCGGCTTACGCGAGAAGACGATGCCGGTTCCCGCGAGCGCTTCGCCCATGAACCGCTGGTCGCACCAGGGCGAGATGGAGATCTTCTTGAGCTGGGGGAGCTGTCGGAGGTCCTCCCAGAACGGGTGGGCCGGCTCGCAGCAACCGTAGTACAGCAGGCCGAGCGGCTCGACCACATCGCGGTAGTACGGGAAGCAGAACTCGTGGAACAGCGCGGGTGAGACGCCCACCGTCTCCTGACTCTCGGCCGAGCCCCACAGGTCCGCGAGGCGCGCGGGTCCGCCGGCGTAGTCGGGCTGGGGCAGCTCATGCGTGAAGTTGTAGCTCGAGCCGAAGCTCTCGTCGTTGCCGTTGTTCACGATGTAGAGCCCCTCGGCCTCGCCCCAGCGCATGACGGCCAGGACGCTGTCGCGGAGGGTGCCCATCAGCCGGTGCATCGCCTCGGGCTGGTCGTACATGGCGGTGAAGAAGGCCTCCATCCCCATCAGCCGCACGACGTGCTGCGTGAGCCCACGGTTGCCGAGAGGCCCGCACGTGAGCCGCACGGGGAGGAGGTCGCCGAGCACGTCGCTCACGAAGGCCCGATAGTCCTCGGTCGCCGCGCGGTCGACCTCGCAGACCGGCGCATTGAGCAGCTCGAAGCCCCGCTCGAGGTCGGTGATCGGGTGGAGGAAGTGGTAACCGGTCGCTACGCCGTCGGCATCCTTGACCGACTCGGTGGCGATGTGAAGGCCGCCGAAGAAGTCGATGGAGAGCTGCCATCCGATGTCGAAGGTCTCGGGCATCACGTGATCGTCGTCGATCAGCTCGTGCTGCCGGAGGTTCCGGAGGAGCTGCCACTCGATGCCCCGGCCCGCGTCCGACGCGCAGCGGAGCACACCCGGAGGCATGAAGTCGCGATCGAAGGTCCAGGTCTCGATGACGACCGGCGTGGGTGCGTCGGGCTTGCCCTCGTTGTGGTCGTACCACATCTGCCTGCGCTCGGCCATGAGTGGCAGGGCGGCGTACTCCGCCTGCCGCGCGGCCAGCCCGCGCAGGTACTGCCGGTCACTCTCGGGAAGCTCCCACGCCATGGCTCGGTCCTCTCGCGCGCGGTGATGTCCCCGTTGGTTCGCGTGCGGCGCCGCGCTCCCTGCCACGCGCCACCCTTGTAGGGGCGACCTGCCGGTCGCCCCCCCCCGTGGGCGACCTGCCGGTCGCCCCTACACGGTCGGTGCGGCCTACCCCCGGAACATCGCCTGTCGGCGGTCGCGGCGGGCCTCCTCCGCGGGGAGGTGGATCATGTCATCGAGCGGCTCGAGGAGGCCGCCATCGGGGAGCGCGTAGCGGCCGTTCCCGAGTGGCGCGAGGCGGTCCGGGTCGGGCATCGCGATCTCGCGCCCCGCGCCGCGGAGGCCGAGGATCAGGGGCCCGTGGCGGAGCGTCCGGTAGCCCACGAGCGCCCGCTCGGTGAGCCGCTCCGCCTGCCGAAGCAGGAGGTCGAAGCGCAGCTCGAGCGTCTGCCCCGCATGACGGGGAAGCTCGGTCACGACGAACCGCCCCTCGTGCCCCCACCGTGCCGCGGCGCCGTCGAGTGTGACCGCGAGGCTCCCCTCGTCCCCGCCGGGCGGGAGGAACACGCGGAGGCGCTTCGGGACGGAGAGGTCCGAGCGGAGCACCATGAGCCGCACCCACCCCTCGCGCGGGAGCCCGGTCTCCTGGCGGAGGAGCACCTCGCCCTCGGCGAACGCGAGCCGCGCGGCGCCGCCGAACGCGAACGCGAGCGTCGCGCCGTCGTCCGCGAGCTGCCAGGCGTTCTCGGCCGCGCGGGCGAGGCCCTCCGCCCCACGCATCGTGCAGCACCACCAGGCCTCGAAGGCGCCCTCGAGCGGCGTGAGGAAGGGGTCGGCCGCTCCGAGGCAGAGATCGCAGCCCCAGCCGCCGTTCGGCCGCTGGCCGTAGCCCATCGCGTTCGCGTAGATGTGGTGCGCCGTCTCGAGGTAGTCGGCCTCGCCCGTGCGCTGCCAGAGTTGGGTCGCGACCATGAAGGAGTCGATCACGGCGCAGGGCTCGGTCCACTGTGGCCGCGTGAACCAGTTGTGGTTGGCGTAGTTCTCGGTGAGCCCCTCGCGGAGGTAGAGCGCGAAGACGCGGCGCGCCTCCGCGAGCAGGCCCGAGTCGCCCGTCAGACCCTGGTAGCGGAGGAGGCCCCGGAGGCCGCTCAGTGTCGCGTGGGTCTGGAGCGCGCCGCCCACGAAGTCCATCGCGAGATACCGCTCGAGCATGGTCTCGATCAGCGCGCGCAGCTCCTCGCTCGGGGCCAGCTCGTAGACCTGCGTCACGCCGTCGAGCGGGATGAACGCGCAGCCGACATCGGTCGAGGAGCGCCAGAGGCCCTGCGCGCCCGTGAGCAGGCTGCCGGCCGGGGCGCCATCGACGGCGGTGCGGTCGCCGGCCTCGTAGGCGGCGTAGGCGTCGCGCGTCGGGAGGAACAGCGCGCGCGCGATCCGCGCGGCCCACTCGAGCGGGGCCTGCTCGCCGGTGCGGAGGTGGTGCTCGCAGAGGCCGCGGAGCAGCCATGAGTGGCCCGAGAGCTGCTGCTCGTCGGCCTGGCCCTGGGGGAGGACCTCGCCGAGGTAGCCGCGCTCGTTGGCGAGGCGTGGGAGCCGGGCGAGGTGGTCGGCGAGGAAGGCGGGTTCGCGGTCGAGCGCCCGCGCGAGCAGCGTGAGCCCGAGGATCGTGCGGCCCTCGTGGTCGCCGGGCCAGCCGGCGTTCGTGCCGCTGGCTGCCGAGCGGAAGAAGCCCTCCTCCCGGTAGTCGGGCTCCTCGAGTCGGGCGAAGTTGCGCTCTGCCCGGAGGAGCAGCTCGCCCGCGATCTGCTGGTCGTGCCAACCGAGTGGGACCATCGTGCGACCTCCCGCGTGTCCAGCCACCCGGCCGCCACTTCTCCGCGCCCGCGGCTTGGCCCTCGCGCCGGAGGGAACCCGCGCAGCCCGACCCCACCGCCGTCCTCCCCGGTCCGGGTGGCACGCGCGTCCCGCGTATGAGGTCAGGCAACGCCTGACGGCACGGCCCTCACCCGCTGTGCTCCTCCCCCTTGGCCCCCTCCTCGCGACGTTGTGAGGAGGGGAAGAGCACACGGACGCCTCCGTCGGGTTCCCCACCGCATCCCGCGTGTAGGAGTACCCCGCGATCACGGTCCCGTCCGCCTTCGCGTTCCGTACGCCCGTCGTCCGAGAGGCCGCGTCGTACGCGCAGGTCACGGTCGCGCCGTTGCCGAGCGTGAGCGTCGCGAGACGACTGCGTC
>CAZRDB010000041.1:26647-30284 GCA_964598695.1 uncultured Armatimonadia bacterium | reverse complement strand
CAGCGGCCCGATGATCCATGCGGTGAACCGGATCGCCGAGAGCATCGAAGCCGAGTTCCCCCACGCGACGGTCTCGGTCTTCGCCTACTGGTACTCGCGGCATGCCCCGGCGCACGTCCGTCCCCGCGACAACGTGATCGTCCAGCTCTGCAGCATCGAGTGCGCCTTCAACGAGACACTCGAGCATGGCCCGAAGAACGCGAGCTTCGCCGACGACATCCGGGCCTGGTCACGCATCTGCGACCGGCTGTACATCTGGGACTACACCACCGACTTCAACCACTACCTCCAGCCTCACCCCAACCTGCGGGTGCTCGCGCCGAACGTCCGGTTCTTCGTGGAGCATGGCGCGAAGGGGATCTTCGAGCAGGGCGCGTACCAGTCCCCCGGCGCCGAGTTCGCCGAGCTGCGGGCCTGGGTCCTCGCGAAGCTCCTGTGGGACCCGAGCCAGGACGGGCAGGCTCTCGTCGACGAGTTCCTGAGCGCCTACTACGGGGGAGCGGCGCCGGCGCTGCGGGAGTACATCGCACTGATGCACGATGCCTGCGAGCGAAGCGGCCACCACCTCGGGTGCTTCTCGCTGCCCACTGCGCCGTTTCTCAACCTCGAGACGCTCGGCCAGGCCGAGCCGCTCTTCGACCGTGCCGAGGCTGCGGTCGCGGCCAACCCGGAGGCCCTCGACGGGGTGCGGATGCTGCGGCAGGGCCTCAACTACCTGTGGGTCGTCCGCTACTACGAGCTGCGGCAATGGGCCCAGCTTGCCGGCGTGCCCTGGCCCGGACCGGCCGACTACCTCGGGGCGGCCCGCGCACTCGTCGCATTCCTCGAGGCCCACGGCGTCACGCAGGTGGAGGAGTGGCGGCCGCTCGCGCACTTCTCCGAGCGTGTCGCCGGGCTCGGCCGCCGGGTCTCCCCGGTCCCCCCCGGGTGCGAGGGTCTCCCCGTCGCCGAGTACACCGATCTCCAGGACCCCGGCTTCGAACTCGCGGGCCGCGGCCTGACGCGCATCGCCGACCCGGCCGCCTCCGACGGGGTTGCGGTCCGGATCCCGGTCGACGGTGAGACCCGCTCCGTGGCACAGCCGCTCGGCATCCCCGCAACCCTGGCCGAGGAGCGAGCGACATGGACGGCCTACGCGGCGGTCCGCTGCACAGGGCTCGCGACAGAGGGCACGGCCTTTGAGGTGGGCGTCCGGCACGAGGGCGAGGAGGCCGACGTGCTCGCCCGTGTCGTCGCCGTGGCCGAGGCGGCCGGCGAGGGCTACCGGGCGTACGAGATCGGCACGGTGCCTCTCGCGCCTGGGATGCGTCTGTGGCTGCGCGCGGGCGGGGCCGGCGCGGGCGTCGAGTCGGTCGCGCTCGACCGGTTCTGGCTGGTGCGGTCCAGGTAGGGTCTCCGCGCGCGCCCGGCATGTTACGATACACTCGGGACCCTGTGTGGGGCGGGACTGCCGCGCTACCGAGGGAGGACCCAGGTGGCCACGATCTCCGGGCGAGCCTGTGTCGCCGCGCTGTGGGCGGGGGCGTGTGCGCTGTGCGCCGGACCCGCGCTCGCCTACCTCGGCATGGTCCCGGGCGAGAACCCGACCCCCAAGCTGCAGGTCTCGGGCCGCTTCCTCGTGGACCCGAACCGCAAGCGCGTAACGCTCCACGGCTACATGCAGCCGGGCGCGAGCTGGTTCAACGGGGAGGGGCGCAACTACCCCGACCCCCGCGACTACACCGACCCGGCGAACGTCGCCCCGGCGCTCGACTACTACAAGGCCGTGGCCGACATCCTGTCCGATCCCGCGCCCCGCTTCGGCCGAGACCACGGCTGGTACTGCAGCTACGTCCGGTACATCGCCGACGGCTCGCCCTTCCACAACTTCGGCCCGGGGTGGGACGGGGAGGGCACGCTCGCCCGGCCCGCGCAGTTCCGCGGCTGGATCGAGAACGTCCTCATCCCCTTCGTCGACCACTGCCGGACGCGCGGCCTGTACGTGATCCTCGTGGGCAACCCGTCCGAGGTCTTCCCCGTCGGCAACGATGGCAAGGAGGACACCGGGCGCAACATGTCCCGGCAGTACCAGGAGAACCTCATCGCCTTCTGGAGCGCGGTGGCGTCCACTCCGGGCATCCGCGGGGCCGACAACGTGCAGTTCGAGATCTGCAACGAGCCGATCACGATCGAGACGAGCTTCGGGGCCGGCGACTGGGGGATGGGCGGCGACGCCTACGACCAGGCGATCACCCGGTTCATGCAGCCGATCGTCGACGCGATCCGGGCCCAGGGCGCCGACAACATCATCTGGATCCCCGGTCTCGGCTGGCAGGGGCAGTACGCCGGGTTCGCCAAGCATCCCGTGGTGGGCGAGAACATCGGGTACGCGGTCCACATCTACCCGGCCTACGGTGGGGCACACGATGACCCCGCCGCCGTCGCGCGGTTGTGGGAGACCAACTACAAGCCGGCGGCCGACCGCTGGCCGATCATCGTCACCGAGATGGCCTGGAGCCCGAACAGCGGCGAGGGCTACCAGGACCTGTGGAACGCCCACACCGAGGGCTTCGGCAACGCGATCCGCTCGCACCTCGATGCCTCGGGCAATGTCAGCTACCAGGTCGGCATGGTGGGAGACATGCTCTCAGGCCTGAAGAACGGCCTCGCAGAGGTGGGGCTCGGGGAGAGTGAGAGCGCGCGCGCCGGCTTCGAGTGGTACGCCGAGTACCGTGACGCGGCCCCCACGGCCCCCGCCCCGGAGGGGCGGCGGAGCGACAACGGCGATGGGACCTTCACCAACCCCGTGCTGTGGGGGGACTACCCGGACCCGGATATCATCCGGGTGGGCGAGGACTTCTACCTGGTCACGACGACCTTCGTGAGCATGCCGGGCCTCGAGATCCTGCACTCGAAGGACCTCATCAACTGGCGGATCGCGGGCTACGCCGCCCCGACGATCGAGATCGACCCCACCTTCAGCCTGATCGGGGGGAACCAGTACTCCCGCGGCATCTGGGCGCCCTCGCTGCGGTACCACGAGGGCACGTTCTACATCCTCGACAACATCCAGATGATCGGCGCCGTCGTGTACCGCGCCACCGACCCGGCCGGGCCGTGGGAGATGAACCGGCTCGATGCCTACCTGCACGACCCCGGGCTTCTCTTCGATGACGACGGCGCCCCGCTCGTCTACTACGGCGGCCGTGGCGACATCCGTGTCGCCGTGCTCGACCCGGGTCTGACGCGGGTGGTCTCGAGCGAGCCCGCCTACAAGCTCCCCGATGGTGAGGGCTCGCATGCCTACAAGGTGGGCGGAGTGTACTATGTCTTCAACTCGCTGTTCGGCGAGTTCCCGACGCTGATCTGCTCGCGCTCCGAGAGCCGCACCGGTCCCTTCGAGACGGTCACCGTCTGCGACAACCGCAGGCCCTGGAGTTCGCCGCACCAGGGGGGCATCGTCGACCTCGCGAACGGCGACTGGTGGGGCTTCTCGCTCGTGGATCAGGGCGCCGTCGGCCGAACGCTCTGGTTCGACCACCGTGAATGGACCATCTGCGGACGCTTCGAGGCTCCCGGAACGGTGATGGAGGGCGAGATCTGGTGCGACCTGGCCGAACTCCAGATTGCCGCCAAGCGCGACAATCTCTCTTGCGTG
>CAZRDB010000041.1:19015-26637 GCA_964598695.1 uncultured Armatimonadia bacterium | reverse complement strand
GGAAACGTGGCGGGTCGGCTGGCCCTACATCGGCGACCCCGCGGCCCACTCCATCCCGGAGACGGTCGCGAAGCCGGAGGTCGGCCGGTCGTTCGCCGTGAGCCGCCTGCCGAGCGCCGACGAGTTCTCGGAGCCCACCCTCGGGGCCCAGTGGCAGTGGAACCACAACCCCGACGACGCGCGGTGGTCGCTTACCGAACGTCCCGGTTGGCTGCGCCTCCAGGCGAGCGCGGCCCCGAACCTCGCGAGTGCGCGCAACACCCTCACGCAGCGCACCGAGGGGCCCCGGTGTACGGCCACGATCCGCGTCGACACCAGCGGCCTGCAACCGGGGGACCGCGCCGGCCTGTGTCTCCTGCAGGGCTCATACGGATACCTCGCCGTCGCCGTGGACACCGACGGGCGGCGGCGGCTCGAACGCGTCGTGAACGCCGACGAAGGCCTCTCGCCCCCGCGCGAGGAGGTCACCGACACGGTTGCCGACCTGGCCGGCACGACGCTGTGGCTGCGGGCGTCCTGCGACTTCGCGACCGACTCCGGGTTCTTCAGCTACAGCGAGGACGGGGCGACCTACGCCCCGGTCGGCGGCCGGCTGCCGCTCCGCTTCACCCTCGTGACCTTCCAGGGCGTGCGCTTCGGGGTGTTCTGCTACAACCCGCATGGGGGCGAAGGCCGGTTCGACGTCGACCGCTTCAGCCGGGAGGACGCGGGCGATCCCGCGCGGTAGCCGTCCCGATGGTTCACGGCCAGATCGCGTAGGTGCGGATCCCGCGCGCCACCCCGTACAGCGACCAGAGGCCGCCCATGAGGAAGTCGCCCAGCACGAGGCCGAATGCCAGGTAGGTCAGCCTACGGTTGCCCGGGGCCCCGGCGTAACGGGCGATGAGCGCCTTCACCGCCCATGCGACGAACACCGAGAACCACATGTTGTCCATCGCCCAGGCGTTCGCGACGGCGTACCCCACGGGGTGCAGCGGCCACCAGACGAACCGGGTCTGGATCTGCATCAGCGCGAAGGTCAGCGCGAACCCGACGACCGACGCGAGGGCCATCGGCGCGCTGGGGCCGGTCGGGCGCAGCAGCAGCGTGCTGGCCTCGTTGTAGGGGTGGTAGGCGATCCACTCACATGCGTACCACGGCCCCCACTTGGCTGCCGCGCCATCGCGGCAGTACAGGTGGAGGATCGCCCAGCAGGCCGCGAGCCCTCCCACCGCGAGGGCGACCAGACACCACCGCGCCATCTGGCGCTGCGAGGAGTCCCCGGTGCGGGCGAGCTTCATCGCCTCGGCGATGTGCGGCATGGGGTGACAGCGCTGGCCGTAGTTGTACCAGTAGAAGGCCGTCGAGACCACGAGGTTGCGGTCGCCCACCAGCCGGCTCCCCAACCAACGCGGAAGCACCTGACCCGGGCCTACGAGGTGCATCTCGTGCACCGGTACACCCATCTCGGCGCGGATCCGCGTGAACGAGAAGGAGAGCAGCGCCGTCAGCCCGCAGAAGGCGGTCGCGTACCACGCCGTCATCCCCGCCCGAACCTGGAACCAGACAAGGAACGCGAACGACGCCACCACCAGCGCCGCGGCGGCGCGGGGGCCGAGCGGCCGGTCGAACCGCGAGGGCGCGTCACCCGTCCAGGCTTCCCGGAGCGCCTGACGCAGGTGTACCCGCCCCGCATACAGGGCGAAGGCCGCGATCGCGAGGTAGGCTCCGAGTGACTGCTCGCGCGTGAACGGGGAGCCTTCCGACAGCCACGAGAACGACTGGTTCGCGAAGACGTACTCGAGCTTGAGCAGCAGGTAGAACACCCAGCAGCTCAGCGAGAGCTTCGCCGGCAGCAGGATCGAGAGGCCGATGGCGAACGGGTAGAACGAGAGCAGGAGCGTGCCGATCCGGTTCCAGGGGGCGTCGACGAGCTGGGCCGAGAGGTTGAACGCCGGCGCGGCCCCGCCCTTGACCGGGATCATCGGCCAGGCAGGCGCGAGCACATGGAGCCCGTTGAGCAGGGCCACCACCCCCGCCACCGCGAGGCCGAGCCGGAACGGCCGCGACGAGAGAAGGCGGCGGGGCGTGTAGGCCATCTCGCTGGGGAGCTGCTGGATGGGGTAGGTGAGCCGCTCCGATTCGATCCAGCGCGGCGAGAAGAGCGCCACCGCCCCGAGCCACAGCCCGCCCATCCCGAGCGCCCAGGCGTTCCAGCGCAGCACCGGCCCCAGCCACGCGCTCCAGTTGGCGCGGTCGTAGAGCGAGCCGCCGCCCTCCCAGAAGCTCCGCAGGGCGGCCGGGTCGGTCACCATCAGCCCCTTGGGAAGCATCCAGAGAAACAGCTCGGCCCAACCGTTCTCGGGCTTGGCGTAGCGAAAGGGGTACGCTGCCACCGCCGGCATGCAGCAGAAGAAGTCGATCCCCGCGATCGAGCTGCCGACCGTCGTGATCGCGTAGGTCGTGGCCAGCTCCGGCCCCGTCAGCGCCGCGTGGGGCGCGATGCGCCGGACGAGGGCGTTGGCCGACGCCACGAACGTGAACGAGAGGATCGCGGTGAAGTACAGAGAGACCGAGGTCGGGGACGAGGTGTGGCGCACCAGCTCGATCACCGCGAGCCAGTAGGCGTTCACCACCACCAGCGCCAGCCCGAGCACGACCGCCCGCAGCCGCACACGCCGGCGCGGTCCCTCACGCATGGGCCGCTCCCCTCGGTGAGCCGGTGGCTTGCTGTTCGGCGCGGGAGCGGCCCCTCCCTGCCGGCTTGCCCCGCGCCTCCGCCGCTACGGCCCCGCGTACCGCACGACGACGCACTGGTCGATCGGCACGCGCGCCACGGACCGGACCGCTCCGTTCGGCCACCGAATCTCGAGATCGACGGGACCCCGGTCGGCGCCGAGGCCGAAGTGGAGCGTCAGGTCGTTCTGGTTGCCCTCGCCCGTGCCGGCCTCGACCTGCCGCGTCAGCGTGCCCGCGGCCGTGCGGAGCCGTACCTGTGCCCCGAGCGCCGAGCGATCGACCGCGACGCCGTCTCCCTCGAGCCGCACGCACAGCCAGTAGTTGCCGCTGCCGCCATTGCAGAGCAGCCGCCCGGCCGTCACGAGGTCGAGGTTGCCGTCGTGGTCGTAGTCGGCCCACGCCGCCTGGTTGGTCGGCGGCAGCCCCGCGACGCCCGCCTCGGCCGTCACGTCGGCGAAGACGAAGCCGCCGTCGTTGCGGTAGAGCACCGGGAAGTTCGGCCGGTTGAACGAGGCGGTGGCGTAGACCGTCGTGAAGAACACGTCGAGGTCGCCGTCGTTGTCGTAGTCGCCGGCGGCCGGCGTGGCGTACGACTCCTGGTAGAAGACGCCGCACGGGCCCTTGTCCTCGAAGTGCCAGCCTCCCTCCGGCCCGAGGTTGCGCAGGAAGCGCGACTTGGGCTGGTCGCCCCGGCTGTCCTGGTGGGCGAAGTTCCCGGCGAAGAGATCGATGTGGCCGTCGTTGTCGAAGTCGCCCCATGCCGCGCCGATCGAGTGGCCGCCCTCGAAGCCCTCCGAGGTCGCAACCACGCCGTACTCGGCGGCCGCGTCGCGCAGCCCCGCCTCGCCGTCGTTGAGCCACAGCACGTTGGGCTGGAGGCGGTAGTTGGAGACATACACGTCCGGGTCGCCGTCCTCGTCGAAGTCGCACGCGGTCACCCCACGCGACCGGTGGCGATCGTCGGTCGCCGCGAGCGTGAAGCCGCCGGCGCCGGTGTTGAGCAGCACCAGGTTCGGGAAGGTGATCCCGGCATCCCAGTCCTCGTAGCCGCCCACGTAGAGATCGGCGAAGCCGTCGCGGTTGAGGTCGGCCCAGCAGGCGCCTCGTGAGGAGCACGGGGGCAGCTCCGGGAGCGGGACCTCGGTGAGGCCCTTGCCGCCCTCGTTGCGGTACAGCCGCAACGAGGTCCACGAGAACAGGTCGGCGAAGCCGTCATTGTCGAAGTCGGCCGCGACCGCGGGACCCACCTCCGCAATCCGCGTGAAGTGGGCGCCGCCCTCGTTGCGCCACAGACAGCCGCCGGAGACCAGGTCGGCCCAGCCGTCGTTGTCGAAGTCGACCCAGCAGGCCGAGCCCCCGTCGAGCGCGAGGCCCACGGCCGCCGTCACATCCTGGAAGTAGGGACCGTCCTGCGCCGGCGCGGGCATGCCGAGCAGGCACAGCGAGAGGGCCATCACGTCGAGCACGGGGAACCGACCGAGCCGGACCATCTGTCACGCCTCCGAATGGCCGTCCCGCACTCCGCGATGGCCCATTCCCTCCGCGCGAGTGAGGTCCTGCCGGGAGGGCAGGCCGGCTGCCGGCGGCTACGCGATCCAGCGTCGACGGGCGGTGCGCACGCAGAGCACGAAGAGCGCCGTCGTGAAGGCCAGCAGCAACGCGAAGTCAGCAGGGAGCGGCAGCAGCGTGCGCTCCCCCAGGGCGGCTCGCATGGCGTCGACCCCATACGTGAGCGGCAGCGCGTAGGAGAGGGGACGCAGAGCGAGCGGCAGCGCGCCCACCGGCAGGAACAGCCCGCAGAGGAACAGCATCGGGAAGCGGAAGAAGTTCGAGAGGGTCTGGGCCTCGAACACCTCGCGCACCGAGACGGCGACGAGCAGGCCCAAGAGGGCGGAGGTGACCGCGACGAGGAAGATCGCCCCGAGCATCGGACCCCACGCGATGCCCGACAGATCCGTCACGAGCGCCGCGATCCCCAGGGGAACCAGCGCGTTGACGACCCCGAAGGCGACTGCACCAACCACCTTCGTGAGCAGCAGACCCTCGAGCGGGATCGGCGCCAGCAGGAGCCGCTCGAACGACCTCCCTCGCTTCTCGAACGTCACGATCACCGCGAGCAGAGAGGTCGTCCCGAACAGGACCGACACCGCGACCGTGCCGGGCAGAACCTCGTGCAGCGCCTCGGCGCCCCTGCCCGACCTCACGAGGAACATCCCGGCCCACGCGAGCGGGAACATCAGCCCCCAACTGAGGTTCGGCGGCTTGAGGTAGTAGGCGCGGAGGTCCTTGGCGAGGATGGCGCTCAGCGCGATCCAGCGGCTCATCCGTCGCCCCCCTTCCGCTCCCGCTCCTGACGCAGCTTGGCCGCCTCGACTCCCGTGATCTGCACGAAGACGTCCTCCAACGACGGACGGACGCGCCGCGCCTCCACCACCGCCACCCCTTGCCCTTCGAGGGTGGAGACGAGCGGTCCCGCCCGGAGTGGGCCGTTCGAGCGCACGCGGAGTGCGTCGGGAGGTTCGACCGAGACCTCCAGGGCCGCGTCGGTCGCGAGGAGCAGCTCCCTCGCGCGCCGCACCGCTCCCTCCGTACGGATCACGAAGACCTCCGACCCGTGCGTCGGGGCCATGAGACCCTCGAGCGAGTCGACCCGGACGACTCGCCCTGCCACGAGGAACGCGACCCGGTCGCAGAGCCGTTCAGCCTCCTCGATGTAGTGGGTCGTGAGGAGCACGGTGGTCCCCTTGGCTCGCAGCTCCGCGACCATCGCGCGGATCTGGCGCGCGCTCTCCACGTCGATTCCGGTCGTCGGCTCATCCAGGAACAGCACCGGCGGCCGGTGGACGAGGGCGGCGGCGATCGTGAGCCTGCGCTTCATCCCGCGGGAGTAGCCGCCGAACCGCCGGTCGGCGACGTCGTCGAGGCCCACCTGCTCGAGGAGCGCGCGGGCCCGCTCCTGCCGCTCGCGTCGCCGGAGCCCGTACAGCGCGCCACAGAAGCACAGGTTCTCGTGTCCGGTCAGCTCCGGGTACAGGTTGCTCTCGTCCGGCACGACGCCGATCAGATGCTGGATCGCGCGGGACCGGGCCCCGCAGTCGGCGCCGAGAATCCGCGCGCGTCCGGCGTCGGGCCGCGCCAGTCCCGTCAGGATGTTGATCGTCGTCGTCTTGCCCGCTCCGTTGGGGCCCAGGAGGCCGAACAGCTCGCCGCGCTCCACCGTGAAGCTGGCTTCGGCGAGGGCCCGCACCTCGCCGAAGCTCCTCGACAGTCCCTGGACCTCAACCGCGGTGTTGCCGTGGCTCGACACGAGCGGCCTCCCCGCGCGGGTACCCTACTGCGATGGCTGCGCGCCACCGCCGTGGCACTTGGCCTTCTGCTCGGCCGTGCATTCGGCCGGCTCGGGCGCTCCCTGGCACTCGCCCTCCGCCGCGCATGGGTGGCCCTCGTCGCCGTGGCACTTCCGGATCTGCTCCGGGGAGCACTCCCCGGGCTTCGCGACCTTCTGGCACTCCGGATCTCTCTCACGCATCGCCGCGCTCCTCTCCCTGCTCCACGCACCCACAGGCGCTCCTGCACGTGTGTGCCGCCGAGGCCGATCGCAGGCGGTCGAGTTCCTCGCACAGGCGACCGATCCCCTCGGCACACAGCCCGTAATGCACGTGGTACCCGAGGCGTTCACCCGCGACGAGGCCGACCGCGGCCAGCCGGCGCAAGTGCTGCGATGCCGCACTCGGCGTGATCCCCGCGTGGCGGGCAATCGCGTCGACGCACAGGGCGCGTTCGGCGATGGCACGCAGGATCGCGATCCGCGTGGGCGCAGCTAGCGACTTGGCGAGTTCGGCCAGCTCGAGATCCGTCATCGGTGAACTCCTTCGTGATTAAGTATATGCGCGGATACATGATTGGTCAAGGCCCCGGAGCGAGTCGCATGGCCACCGATCTGGGTTGCCCGCCGAGGTCTTCCCAGGCGCAATCAGTCGATCCGCACCAAGCTCACCGGCGCGATGGCGCGATCGTCCGGCTCGTAGCGGTACCGGGCGTCCGGCTCGGGCCCGCGCAACCTGCCGGGGAAGCGACCGCCGATCCGGAGAGCCCCCGCGTCCACCGTCGTCTCGAGGCCCTGCTCCGACCCCTCCGGCAGCACCATCGTGACCCGGCCGTCCGGTCGTACAAGGAGCGCCATCTGGGCATCCTCCGTGGCGTAGACCCCGCTCCACTCGGAGGGGCGATGCGCCTGCTCGCAGGCGCGCAGGGCGAGCGCGCAGCAGACCGTCGCCACCACACCCGCGAGGAGGAACGGGAGCGCCCGTCGCCCGGGCGCTCCCCTCCGATCGGCCGGAGCGCTCACTGGCGTCTCCGGAGCGGATAGGCCGGGCCGCCCGCCGCGGACGCGTACGTGGGGCTGGCCCCCGCGCCAACGGTCAGGGTGCCGCCTCCCGTCCCCTCGAACGTGAGTGATTCGCCCGACTGCCGCCAGGTCAGCTCCTGCTTGCCCCCTATGCCGACCATCTGCGCCTTGCCCTCGGGCTTCACAACCAGCAGAGTGCCGTCGGCGAACTGGTAGGAGCCGTAGTACCGCGCCAGCGGGTCGGCCGTCGCGGGCTGTGCGCGGCACCCCCCGAGCAGTGCCGCCGCCGCGGCCAGACCCAGCGGAAGTAGCCATCGCGTTCTCACGGGATCTCTCCCCTCTCCGGTCGGGCGCTCGCCCCATCGGGCGCGTGCGCTTGGTGTTCGAGCAGGCGGGCCCACGGCGACTCCTCGCCCGTCGCGTTCGTCGCCGTGCCGCAGGCCGCGCAGCGCGGGAAGAACCAGGTCGGCCCCCACGCTCGGAACAGACGTGGTCGCGCGAACAAGATCTCCTCGCGGGCGGGGTCCCACGCCGTCCATCGCCCACAGCGCGGACA
>CAZRDB010000041.1:18362-19005 GCA_964598695.1 uncultured Armatimonadia bacterium | reverse complement strand
CGCGAAGTGGACCGCCACGGCACGGCACCTCGGACATCGCGCGGGCAGGCCGTCGACGATCTGACGGCCCGACCACCCGCATTCGGCGCAGATCACGGGCAGGGGCGCGGAGCGCGGAGCCTTGGCCCCGGGCCGCAGCTCCAGCGCTTGCCCGAGGATCCAGGCCAACAGCGCGGTGATCGCGATGCCGAGGAGCCACTCGCGCCAATGCTCTGCCATCGCGCGCCCCCTACAGTGGTCCCCACATCGAGAAGTCATCCGGCGCCGGCCAGCCGACCCCGAAGGAGACCATCTGCTCCGCGGTGCCCCCGTAGACTGAGCCGGCGTCCGGCACGACGCCGCGGGGCAGAGCCTTGGCGTGGCCGTCGGCAAAGGCGAAGTTCGCGAGGCCGTTGTGGCGGAAGTGGATCGAGGGCTCGGGCCGCATGTAGAAACCCCACTGGACCGCGTAGTAGGGCCAGTACGGAGGCTCCATGAACGAGTACTCGATGGCGTAGGTCGACGGGTAGTACTGCAGGAAGCCCGTATCCGCGAACATGTAGGTCGAGGAGGCGTCCTGAAGCATCGCGTCGCAGGCCGGCGAGACCTGCGCCATGGGGTCCCAGCCCATCCGTGCGTTGCCGCTCCCGAGGAACTCGTTGTT
>CAZRDB010000041.1:0-18352 GCA_964598695.1 uncultured Armatimonadia bacterium | reverse complement strand
AGCCGGCCTCGAAGTCGTTCGCCGACGCGTCGCCCACATTGACGTAGTCCCGGAAGCTCGGGCACTCGAAGATCTGCACGTTCTTCATGTAGGCGTACAGGGGGCCCTGGGTCTTGTCGAACACCCCGCCGCCGACCGTCGGCTGCTGGCGCACCCCGTGCCACCGCTTGCAGCCTCCGAACCCGGAGAAGATGTCCTCCGCGCCCATCACGAAGACGCCGTCGTTGTCCTGCTGGTAGCTCATCTCCGCCTGCGCGAGCTGACGGATGTTGGACAGGCACGAGGTCTGGCGCGCCTTCTCCCGCGCCCTGGCGAACACGGGGAACAGAATCGCCGCAAGCACCGCGATGATCGCGATTACGACGAGTAGCTCGATCAGGGTGAACGCTCGGTGCGTTCGTGTCATCGCGATCACCGCTCCGTTTCGTTGGGCGTGTCGGCGCTCGTCAGAGCGGGCGCGACGAGGCAGACCGGGAAGGGCGCCGTCCGCAACATGCAGCCGACCGCGGTCGCGCGAAACGTGGGGTCAGCCGACTCGGGCGCGTGCAGTACGGCGAACACCTCGAACGCGAAGCGGAGGCCGTCGACCAACGCGTGGGCCTCCGCCAGGAACGGATGCTCCGCGCACAGCCGGAGAGGAGTCGTCATCGGGGATCACCTCCTGAGGCGAGAGCCGCGCCAGGGGGGATCGGGGGGAACGATGAGGGGTGCGGCAAGGCCCGGTTGGACCTCTCCCGCGACATGAAGCCGTAGCCCGACATACCGCAATCTCCTACCCGCGAGGAGTGCGACTCCCAGAACCATCAGGCCGTCTCCTGGCTGCCGGATCTCCCTACTTGCCGCGCCTTCCCAGCCTCTCGGCCAGTGGTTTCCGCGGCGTTCGTACCCGGTCACAGTTGCGGGGCAGCGACGGATTCGCACCGTCTTCCGATGGGGGCTAAGCCCCCTTACCCGATGTGGCGTTCGTCTTCCGCCCCCCCCCGCGCGAATCCTCCTCCCGCAGACTCCCGCGCATCCAATCGCCCCCGCGCCCTCGGCAGGCGCGCGTGCCCCGCCACGCGAACCGGCCTCCATCGAAAGGAGCCGATGCCCGATGACCCACACCTGGCCGACCCTCCTGGCGCTGACGGGGCTGCTCGCAGCGGCCGCAGCCGCCGCGCCGATCACTCTCCACGTCGCGCCCGACGGCAGCGACGCGAGCCCCGGTACCGAGGCCCAGCCCCTCGCCTCGCTCGCCGGCGCCCGCGACGCGATCCGGCTCCTCAAGCAGCAGGGGCCCCTGCCCGAGGGCGGAGTCACCGTGCTCGTGGCGCCCGGCCTGTACGAGGTCGGCGAAACGCTCAGCCTCGACGCGCGCGACTCCGGCGCCGCGAGCGCGCCGATCGTCTACCGCGCCGCCGGTGCCGAGAAGCCGACGATCATCGGCGGCAGGGCCATCGCCGGCTGGCAGCCCCACGAGGGCAAGGTGCTCAAGGCGGACCTTCGCGCCCATGGGCTCGAGGGCATCGCCTTCCGGCAGCTCCTCTGCAACGGGGTGCGCGCTCAGCTCGCCCGCTACCCGAACCACGACGCCGACCACCCGGTCACCGGCGGCTGGGCCTATGTCGATGGCGAGTACCAGCCGATGTACCAGGACATCCCCGGCGAACGGCAGGACCTCCTCCGCTACAAGGCCGCCGACGAGCGCCAGTGGGCCCACCCGGAGGAGGGCGAGGTGATGGTGTTCCCCCGCTACAACTGGTGGAACAACATCATCCCGATCCAGTCGGTCGACCGCGACCAGCGCACCCTCACGCTCGCGGGCAACGCCTCCTACGCGATCCGTCCGGGCGACCGGTACTTCGTCCAGGGCCTCCGCGAGGAACTCGACGCGCCGGGCGAGTGGTACCTCGACAAGGAGAGCTGGACGCTCTATTTCCGGCCCCCCGCCACGGCCGACCCCGCGACGATGACCGTCTGCGCGCCGGTGGTGCGGACCATCCTCTCGCTCGACGGCGGCGTGTCCCACGTCACGTTCCAGGGCTTCACCGTCGAGTGCTGCGACGGCACCGCGGTCGACGTGGGCGTCGCGAGCGACTGCACGATCGCCGGCTGCGAGATCCGCAACGTGGGCGACTACAGCGGCAACGGCGTCTCCGTCGCCGGCCGGCGCAATGGCGTGGTCGGCTGCGACATCCACGACGTGGGCTCGAGCGCGATCACGCTCGACGGCGGCGACTTCACCACGCTCGAGCCCGGCGGCAACTACGCCGACAACAACTACATCCACCACGTCGGCGTGTACTACAAGCAGGGCGTCGGGGTCTCGTGCAACGGCGCCGGCAACCGCATCTCCCACAACCGGATCCACGACTGCCCGCGCTTCGGCATCGGCTGGGGCGGCAACGACCACGTCTTCGAGTTCAACGAGATCCGCCACTGCAACCTCGAGACCGCCGACTGCGGCGCGGTCTACTCGTGGCAGGTCGACTGGTCGAAGCGCGGCACCGAGATCCGCTACAACTACTTCCACGACATCATCGGCTTCGGCTGGGAAAACGGGCAGTGGACCTCGCCGCACATGAACTGGGGCGTCTACCTCGACGACGGCACCTGCGGCGTCCACGTCCACCACAACATCGTCGCCCGGACGATCCTCGGCGGCGTCCACGTCCACGGGGGCCGCGACAACGTGATCGAGAACAACATCTTGATCGACGGCCGCGACTCGCAGGTCCAGTACAGCGGCTACGTCAAGGGCGGCCACCCCGTCCCGATGATCACCGACACGTGGAACCGGTTCCACGGCAACGCGGCCTACGAGAAGTACCCCGGCTACCACGCGCTGACCGAGAGCCTCGAGGACGCCTGGCAGATGGCGGGCAACAGGTTCCTCCGCAACATCGTCTGCTACCGCGAGCCCTCGGCTCGGCTGTTCGCCCACTACAACCTGCCCTACGACAAGACGGAGTCCGATGGCAACCTCTACTGGCACTACGGGGGACCGCTGCTCACCGGCGTGACGAAGGTCTCGGAATCGACCGGCCCCAACCTCGCGCCGAACCCGGGCTTCGAGGAGGGCGGCGACGAGGGGCTCCCCGCGCACTGGGGGTGGGGCGTCCGGCCGAACGACAGCCAGGCCCGGCTCGACTCCGAGGTCCATCGCTCGGGCGAGCGCTCGCTGCGGCTCGACGGCGATGGCACGGTCACCGACGGCAGCGGCCAGCGGCTCGTCGTGAACTTCAACAGCGAGCACGTGGCGCTCGCGCCGGGCGGGAGCTATCGGCTGACGGCCTGGGTCCGCTCCGAGACGCCCGAGACCCAGTGCGCGATCGTCGCCCAGGCCTACGAGCCCGACCGGTTCTGGTGGGGCAAGTCGGCCGGCCTCGCGGCGGGGCCGGAGTGGCAGCAGGTCGAGCTGGTCTTCCGCTTCCCCGCGCCCGGCGACCCCGACTGGCACGAGGGGATGGACGGCATCGTGATCCGCCTCGACGTCTCGCAGGGGACGGGGACGATCTGGGTCGACGACGTGGAACTCCGCGAGGCGCCGGCGCTCACGGAGTGGGAGGCGTGGCAGGCCCTGGGGCTCGACACGCACTCGGTGATCACCGACCCGCTGTTCGTCGACGCGGCGAAGGACGACTATCGCCTCAAGCCCGAGTCCCCCGCCTTCGCGCTCGGCTTCGAGCCGATCCCGGTCGAGCGGATCGGCCCGTACGAGAGCCCCCTCCGCGCCTCCTGGCCGATCACCGAGGCCGTCGGCGCCCGCGAGCAGATGGAGATCGAGTGGGGGAGGGGGTGAGGGCGGGGAAGCACGCGATGGACGAGACGGCGAGAGACGGACAGCACGGTGATGTGAGGCGGAGCCCCCCAGGCCCTACCAGCCGACGGGCCTGTGGATCTCGCGGCCGGTCTTCGGGTCGACCACCGGATCGGGGAACTGGCAGTCGCGGAGAGTGGCGGCACGAAGCCGCCTGTGCTCCGTAGACACCCGAATGAGATGGTGGGTGGTGTCGCCGTAGAGGTCAGGGTTGCAGAGCACGACCGGAAGGCCGATCTCGTCTCGTACGACCTTGAATGCACAGGCTAGGTCGGAGTCGTTGGAGATCACGAGGGCCTTCTCGAAGCGTCCCTGGTAGGCGTCGCTTACGAGGTGAACCGCGAGGTTCACGTCCGAACCCTTCTCCTCGGCCTTCAGGATCGGAACGGTCTGCATGCGCTTGCCGACGACGCAGATCCCGCGTGCCTCCTCCTCCTGTAGGCGCTCATACTCCGACCATAGCGGAGCGCTGGCCATCCGCTCGCTGAAGTGGCCCCTGATGATCTCCAGCTCTGGGAGGGTGCGAAGCGCGGCCCAGTAGGTCTGTTGTCGCGAACGCTGCGTCGGATCGTTCGGGCGGTTCCGCACAAGGGCCGTGAAGCACTTCACACGGTCCACCTCATCGCCGCCCGACTCGAGGAGCGCACGGCTCAGGCGAACGAGGTTGAGCCACCGGAGATTCCCGTGCCCTCGCTCCTCCGCGACTCGCACCGCGCGGCGGTAGAGGTTGAAGCCGTCGACGTAGACCCAGGCCCGCATAGGAGGCTCCCCTCAGACAAAGAGCCGCCCCGAAGGGCGGCTCTGACACCCAGGCATTCCTGGGTGGGGGCGACTCATCACATGACCGTATCGCATACGTTCGTCGGGTGTCAATGGTCCCCTCCACCCGGAGAGACCGCCTTCGAGCATCCGCAGAGAGCGCGCCGGGACCGTCGAGTGGGCGATCTGAGACCGCCTGGCGTCAGGAGCGGGCGCGTCTCTGTGGGCGACGGCTGGACCGCCATGGGCTACGCGGCTGTTCGCGACCCCTGGACCACGAGATCTCGGCACTGATGAGGACACCCCGAATGGCGCCCCCGGCTCAAGGGTACCTGCGGGGAGGGACGGGCCCCAGAGGACAGGCAGGCCCCGGCGTTGCTGCCCGACTCCGGCCGCAACCATCCCCAACCTGCAGGAACGCGGCTGGCGGGTCGTCGAAGCGTAACCCGGTAGGCGTCCCGCGCTGTCCTCCTGGGTAGCGGGCACACCAGAGGGAGGCACCTCACGATGGACGAGGCACCGAGAGACGGCCAGCAGGACGACGTGGATCGGCTGAGCCGGCGGGCACTGCTGCTCGCGGCGGGCACGGCCGCGGCCGGGCTCGCGGGTGCGGCCCATGCCGATGGCGGCGAGGTCGTGGCCGGGGGGCCCCAGCTAGCTCCGCCGTGCGGCCTCTACTGCGGCGCGTGCGATGACCTCGAGCAGGGCAACTGCCACGGTTGCGGCTGCGCCTGTGGCCACTGCGCCGCCGCGGGGCAGGAGCGCAGGTGCGCGGTCCTCGCCTGTGCGCGCGAGCACCGGGTCGAGCACTGCGGCCTGTGCCGCGAGTTCCCGTGCACCGCGCTGATCGGCTTCTGCAATGACCCGATCTGGTTCAGCCACCGGGCGGCGATCGAGAACCTCCGCCGCCGGGCCCGCATCGGCACCGCGGCATGGACCGCCGAGCAGGCCGAGTACTGGAGCAACCCCGACAACAAGCGACGGATGCTGTTCCTCCTCGCCGAGTGCAAGGAGCGCGCCGCCAAGGCGGGCTGGTGAGCCCCGCCCCTACCGCCCGAGCAGTCGATCGAGCCACGAGCGCCTCGGCGGACCGAAGCACCCCAGCAGGGGCGCCCCCGTGCCCAGCCGGTTCGGGGCATCCTCGAGCCACGCCATGTACCAGGCGGCGAAGTCCATCGTCGCGCCCGCCGCGCCGGTCACGGGGCGGATCCCCTCACGGTCGACGCGGAGGTCTGCCCACATCTCGCCGGCGCGGGGACCACTCACCACGAGGTAGTGCGCCTGGCCGCAGCCGAGGTGGCAGATGGGGATCGCGCCGTTCATCAGGTGCGGGTCGCAGTACCCGTACTGCCACCAGTGCTCCCACTCCTCGGCACGCCGGAGGTCCTCGTCGGTTGCCGTGTTGAGGTCGAGATCGGGCTCGCCTTCCCAGGTCGACTCGGGGACGTTCCACGGACCCTCGTGGGTGAACGGCGCCGCGAGGTCACCGATCAGGCCGGACTGCGGATGCCACCGCTCGCCCTCGAACTCCCCGAGCCGATCGACCCCGTAGTAGGGTCCGGCGCCCCCATTGCCCAGCTCGGTCAGGAACAGCCGGTAGTCGGGAGGTAGGCAGAGGCCCTGGCGGACCTCGAACGCCCGGGCTTTGCGCTCGGGCAGGCGAGGGTTGAGCTGGTAACCGTGCGCGAGGGCGCCGAAGACGGTGAGGCCCCGATCGATCTCGCTGAGCCGTGCGAGCCCCTCGCGGATGACAGCCGGTTCGAGCATGTGGGCAATCCCCGATCCCTGACGCTTCGTGCCGGCGGACGGGAAGGCCGAGGGCACCATTCGGGTCCCCGCGGGACACACCTGCCGCCAGGCCCAGGGCTCGTGGCCGAGGTAGCCGCGGGCCTTCGGGCGAAGCCACGAACCATGAGGACCCACCACCCGTGCTTCCCCCTGCTCGCCTGCCTGGTCGCCCTCGTGGCGGCCCCCTGCCATCCCGAGCCGACGGTCCGGGTCGACCGTACCGAGGCGACGATCGCCAACGCCGATCAGGAGGTCTCCTTCGCACTCGGGCGGACCGACGGCGCCCTCATCGCGACGACGCGGGTGCGCGTGGGCGGGGAGTGGCGCCCGCTGTTCGATGCCCCCCGGCCGCTCATCGCCGGCTCGGCCTTCGACCTCATGGTCGACGGCTGCGAGGTCGTCGACGACACTCGCCAACGGAAGGCCCTCCGGCTCACGGGTCACAGCCCCTCGCACGGCTACGAGTGGGAGTGCGCGGTCACGGCCGATGCCGACTCCCCGCTGCTCCACTTCCGGTTCACCGCGCACCTCGCGACAGCCCTGGCCCTCGCCGAGCCGCAGCCGACCGTCGCGCTGTGGCGGGGCGGAGCGGAGGACGCGGTCACCGTCGGGCAGGGGCCGGTGAGCATCTACGGGCCCGAGGCGCCGATCCTCGGCTTCCCGGCCGCCTACCTGTGGCACGAGGGCGCCGAGGCGGTCGTCTTCTTCGAGATGACCCCGATGGCGTGGATGTCTCGCGCGGGCGTCGAACGGTTCCTCGACGGCCGCATCGAGGGTCGGCCACACGGCGACGCCATCGGACTCGGGCTGCACACGTGGAAGCTCACCGGCAACACGATCGCGCCGGGAGACCTCACGATCGGCTTCTTCCTCTACCAAGGGCCGCGCTCCGAGAGGCCGACGCGGCTCGAGGCCGTCCATACGATGGTGCGGACCTGCGCCCCGCTCCACCCCGCGAGCGGCCCGCCACTCCCGTGGCCGGCGGGGGAGCCCCCGAGTTGGGCCGAGATAGCCGCCGGGGCGATCGCCGATCTGACCATCGAGGGCGTCACCCTCGAGGAGCAGGAGGTCGGCTGGCGCGACGCCCCCCTCGAGCTGGTCCCGCCGGTGGAGCGGATGGTGATCCACCCGGACCGCCCCCGCCCCGATGGCTCGGCAGGCCCGATGGGGTGGGACTTCTCGACCGTGAACAACCACCTCGCGGCCTGGATCCTCTACTGCCGTCTGCACCCGGAGTCGATCGAGGCCGTCCGGCTCGCACGGCTCAAGAAGGACGCCCTGCCCCTGTTCTACGACCCCGAGACGCGCCAGATCCGGTGGGGCACACGGGAGCCACTCCACCTCGCCGGGCCCGACATGGCCTGGCAGTGCCTCTTCTTCCACCACGAGACCCTGCGCGCGTTCGACGCCCTCGCGCCGGCCGAGTTCAACCCGGCGATCGCCGGCCGCTTCCTGCTCGCGACGCGCGGCCTGGCCGAGCTGGCGCGCAACACGGATTACGTCCTGCCCCAGTGGTTCGATCCCGTGGCGAAGCTTCCGGTCACGCAGCAGGATGTCCCGGAGCTGGGGACGGTCCACGAGCCGTGGCAGCTCGGCTCGTACGCGCACCTGATGCTCCGGGCGCACGAACTCACCGACGACCCGGCCTACCTCGCCGAGGCGGAGCGCAGTCTCCGGGCGCTGTTCGAGACGATGCGCTACTCGGTGCGCAACGCCCGCTACACGGCCGAGTACTCCGACCCCGCCGACTTCCCCATCACCGAGATCCACGGCAACGCGCTGGGCGTGGTCGCGGCCTACCGGCTCTTCGAGCGGACCGGCGACGCCACGTACGAGCGCTACGCGCGCTGGTTCCTCGATAGCCTGCTGCGGATGACCTTCTGGTACGACGACCAGACCGATCCGACGAGCCGTGCGCTCGACAACCTCGGTCTGTTCCTCCCCTTCGGAGGGGCCGTGAGCGCGACGCCCTGGGAGACGTGCGAGGCCCAGCTCGCGCTCGCGTGGATCCTCGGCCACGACGACCGCATGGCCCCGGAGATCCGTACGCTGCTGCTCCGCCTCTCGAGCCTGCACCGCCGGAGCGCGCTGCTGTTCTACGCGCCGAGCTGGTCGGAGGAGGTCCGCTCGGTCGATCCCTCGTTCGGCGACCGATGGCCCCACATCCCCATCGAGCCGTTCTACTCGCTCGAGGGTGGCGGCCACCGTGGAGGTCGGGCGGCCTACATGGCCGGCGCGGCGCTGTGGAGCTACTGGATGTACGAGGCGCTCGCGCGCGCGAGTGACCCGGAGATCCTCGTGCTGAACACCGACGTGCACGACGGCTACGAGGAGGCGCTCTCCGGCCTCGAGCGCCACCTGATGCTCTACAACCCGAGCCCGGAGCCGAGAGCCTTCACGCTCGAGCTGCTGTCACTGCCGCCGGGGAGCTACGCCGTGGCCGTCGACGGCGGCCTGGCAAGCGCCGTCACAGTGGAGGGAGCCGCGACCGCGGTCGTTCCCCTCCGCCTCGGCCCCGGGATGTCGACGCGGCTCACGCTCCGGCGCGAGGACGCGGAGGGCGAACGCGACCGTCTCCGGGCGTGCCGCGCAGCCCGATCCGCGCTCTCCCGCGCCTATGCGGCGCTCCAGGAGGCGGCCGGCTCAGCGGCTGAAACGCCGGTGCCGGCCACCGCGGAGTTCCAGCGGGCGATGGCGGCGTACCGCGCGCACGACTACCCAGGCGCCGAGACGGCCGCGCGGCGGGCCTGCGAGTTGGTTGGCGGCTTCCGCAGCCCTTGAGTCTCGCGCTCGCGCCTCAGCGGCTCGGCATCTCCTGCCGGGTGGCGATGGGCACGTAGCCCACCTCCAGCCCCTGGGGCGGCTGGACGATCTGGGCCGGGTCCAGCTCGGCGAGCCGCCCGACCGCCGGCGGCGGCAGGTAGTCGCGGTCCTTCGTCCAGGTGCGGTGCAACAGCTCCGCCCTCACCTGCATCCGCTCGCGCTCCTCGGGGGTCAAGCCGGCGTTCAGGAGGGCCGGCTGGTCGGCGAAGCGGTACCAGTAGTAGGTCACCACGCTGCCATCGCCGAGGCGAGCCTCGAACGGACCGGCCGCCGGGCCCGGCGCCTTCCAGCAGCTCGCCGGGTCGTCGGGAGTGGTGTAGGGCTCCGGCTCCCCCTCGGCGGGCCGCTCCCACACGATCTCCCGCAGCCCCGTCTCGGCGGGCGCCTGATCCGGCGCGACGGGCACCCACCGGGCCTCCTTCTCGTCCTCGGCGTTCTCGAGCCGGTAGTACTCGGGAAGCGTGACGAGTGAGCCGGACGGGGTCTCGGTCGCGGTGGCGAGGGTGTAGTCCCACTCGTAGCCGTGCGTCGTCGGAGTCACGGCGGTCGGGGTCGCGAAGGCGCTCCAGGCGATGGGGGCCTTCCGCTCCGAGCCATCGGGCATCGGCATGCGGATCTCCCACGTCGCGTACCCCTCGCCGGAGAAGGCGCGGGTGTGTGCGCCCCGGGGATCGATGGCGCCGCTGGCCGGCGCGCCACCCCCGAACCAGGCCTCCACCGCGTCCCACAGCGCCGTGCGGTTGTAGACGGTGTCCTGGTGGACGAGAACCGACCGGCCGTCGTCAGCGCGGGGGAAGGACGTGGGCGCGATCCGCGCGTACGAGACGCCCCTCGAATCGGTCGCGACCCGGCACGGGATCCACTGGGTCTCCATCTGGATCGCCCGGTTCGGATCCGCCGGGCGCGTGTCGAGGAGTTGGCCCACCAGGCGCGGCTCCTTCAGGGCGGCGTGGGACCAGAAGTGCGGCGTGAAGAAGGCGACCGGGCCCTTGAAGCTCGCCGTGCTGAGGAAGAGCGTCCAGCACTGGTTGCCGGTCGGCACGTTCTGGTCGTCGGTGGTGAGCTTGGCCTCGCAGAGCGGCAGTGACAGGTAGCCGTAGCCGACGAGCCCGCCGCACTCCCCCTGCCGGATGTTGAGACCGTCGATCGGGAACAGAAGCCATGGACTGAGCTGCGCGACCCCGTAGAGCCCGCGTGGCTCCGCCCAGTCGCCCCAGCCGTGGGCCGGGCCGTTGGCGACCTCACTGAAGTTGGGGCCGACGCCGCCCATGATGAACTTGGGCGTCTCCGTCGGGAACCGTGTATCCCGCCACCAGCCGAGGCCGCCCTCCACGTCGGAGTACAGGTTCTCCGGGGCCGACCCCTCGTACTGCGCGAACATCCACGTGCCGGGCAGGCCGCTCTGGAAGCTGTGGCCCGGGTAGACGTGCAGCAGGGGCCAAGCGGGCACGTACATCGAGAACCCGGCGTTGAAGCTCGCGTCGGCCCTGCCCGCGTGCGGGAGGATCAGGTAGCCGGCCAGGTACTCGTCGCCGTCGGCCGAGGCGCCCCCCACGGGCGCGAGCAGCAGCAGGGCGGCCAGCAAGGGGCGGGCGGATGCTGTGGCGCTGCCGATGCTCCAGCCCATCGACAGACGATTCGGCCGGTACGCCATGTGGGTGTGCTCCTCTCCGCCGTGCCTCGGGGCGGTACCGACGCCATTCGTGGCGGCGTCGCGGCATCCTGCAACGGCGCTCGCCAGCGGAGGGTCATGCCGCGTGGCACGTTCCCGCGAATCGTGGTACCGTGGGTGGGTGGCGACGCGCGGAGGCGAGGCATGGAGACGACACCCACCGTTCCCAGCTACGAGGAAGCCGTCCGGTTCCACGGCCACTGCTGCCCGGGGCTCGCGCTCGGCTATCGCGCCGCGGTCGAGGCGCTCGCCGCGCTCGAGGCCACCCGCTCCGAGGATGAGGAGATCGTCGCCGTCGTCGAGAACGACTCGTGCGCCGTCGACGCCATCCAGGTCGTCTGCGGCTGCACCTTCGGCAAGGGGAACCTGGTCTTCCGCGACTACGGCAAGCGCGTCTACTCGATCTACTCGCGTGCCCGGGGCCGCGGGGTCCGGGTGCGGACCGAGTACACGGGCTTCGCCGAGGACCCCGGCCTTGCGGAGCTGCGCCGGCGCGCGGCCGAGGGGGACGACTCGGAGGAGACGCGTCGGGCGATCGAGGCGCGCACCGCCGCGCACATCGAGGCGATCGTCTCGGGCCCGGTCGAGGCGGTCCTGACGATCGTGCCGCTCGACGACGTGCCGCTCCCCACGGCGCGGATCGAGCCGTCGGAGCCCTGCGGCCGGTGCGGCGAGCCGACGATGGCCTCGCGCCTCCAGGAGGTGGACGGCCGCAAGCTCTGCGCGCCGTGTCGCGCAGCGGGGTAGGCGGCAGCGGGGCGGAGCACGCCACCGCCCTGTAGACGAGAACGCGGCAGCCCTGGACGGGGCCAAGCGTGGAGGATCGCCTGGCCCCGCGGACGAAGCAGCGGCGTCGGGGCGCGCGGCGGATCGGGAGTGGGCGGCGCATGTATCTCAAAGGTTGCTGGGTCGCGGCAGCCCTCGTGCTGCTGAATGGGGCGGTTCTCGCGGACACTCTGCGCGTCTACGTGTCACCCACAGGTAAGGACGACGGCCCCGGCACCTCGTCGAGGCCGTTCCGTACGCTCGAGCGCGCCCGCGACGCGGTGCGCCAGTCGCGCCTGGGCGGAGACGCCGTCATCGAGCTGGCCGCCGGCGAGTACATCCTGGAGCGTCCGCTCGTACTGGGACCCGAGGACTCGGGCCGGCGGAACGCCCCCGTCACCTACCGCGCGGCGGAGGACGCCGTTGTTGTCGTCTCGGGTGGGGCCCACGTCACCGGCTGGGTCCTCGATGCGGACGGACGCTACCGCGCGCCGGCGCCGCCAGGCGACTTCCGTCAGCTCTACATCAACGGTCGGAGAGCGCAGCGTGCTCGGGGCCCCGTGCCGGCCGGCCTCGAGCCCTGGGGCAGCACCACGGGCGCGGTGTCCACGGCAGCGGCTGGCGAGGTGCTCGGCACGCTACGAGTGACGGGCGACTCGGGCTACCGCCTGCCCGACGCTGTGATGGCTGGGTGGGCCAACCCCAGCGACCTCGAGTTCGGCTACTACAACTACTGGAGCCACAAGATCGCGCGCGTCTCGCGGATCGTGCGCGATGGAGACGGCGCGATCATCGTGATGGACCAGCCCGGCTACTACCTCAGCACAAACGGGCCGGGGGCTCCGGCGGGTGCGCCGGCGTACATCGAGAACGCGCTGGAACTGCTCGACGAGCCGGGTGAGTGGTACCTCGACCGCGTGCAGCGCATGCTGTACTACCTCCCGCGCCCGGGCGAGGACATGGCGAGCGCCGATGTCGTCGCTCCCCAACTCGAGACGCTGGTCCGGCTCGAGGGTACCCCCGAGGACCCCGTGCACGACGTGGTCTTCGAGGGCATCGCGTTCGCGTACGCCACCTGGCTCCAGCCCAGCCGGTCGGGGCACCCGGACGTGCAAGCCAACTTCACGCTGGGGACCGACAGGGTGTTCGAGCGGCCCGAGTTCGAGTACGGCTGGGTGGCGATCCACGGCGAGTTCCCGAAGAGCCCGGCCAACGTGGTCGTCCGCGCCGGGCACTCCGTGCGGTTCTCGCGATGCGCCTTCGCGCACCTGGGCGGTGCTGGGCTCGACATCGAGCATGGCTCCCAGCGCAACACCGTCGACCGCTGTCTGTTCACCGACATCTCGGGGAGCGGGATCCAGATCGGCGACGTCCAGCGAGACGACCACCACCCGGAGGACAGCCGCCTCGTGGTCCTCGGCAACACCGTGCGGAACTGCGAGATCACCCGCATCGGCGCCGAGTACGAGGACAGCATCGGGATCTTCTGCGGGTACGTGCGCGATACGACACTCGAGCACAACGAGATCGCCGATCTGCCTTACTCGGGCATCTCGGTCGGGTGGGGGTGGGGCGAGACCGACGCGGGGGGTGTCGCCCACGCGAACCCATGGACCTACGAGACCCCCACGCCGTGCGGGGGCAACCGCGTGCTCGCGAACCACATCCATCATGTGATGCTCAACCGGACCGATGGTGGCGCCATCTACACGCTGGGCAACCAGCCCGGCACGGTGCTCCGGGGCAACTACATCCACGATAACGGCCCCGGCGTGCCCGGCGGGGTCTACCTCGACCAGGGCAGCGGCTTCATCGAGGTCGCCAACAACGTCATTGTCGGCGTGGCCAGGGCGGTCAACTACAACAACTACGCCCAGGGCCGCAACGCCACGTGCAATGAGCACGACAACTGGACGACCTTGCTGCGCTACACGGCAGGCGTTCGTGGGCAGGCGCTGGCCGCCGGCGGCAGCTCGCACATCGAGGCGCCACACGCGGACGCGCTCGAGCCCGAGACCATCACGGTCGAGGCGTGGATCAAGCCGCACCGGATCCCGACGGGCGAGGACGCGCGGAGATGGATCGTGTGCAAGACCGCCAATGAGTTCGCCGACGGCAACTACTCGCTCCTGATCGACGGGGCCAACGTGTCGGCCTACGTCAACGTCGGGGGCGGGCAGGGGAACAGCTTCGAGGCGCATGGAGACCAGTCGCCGGTCGTCGTCGACGAGTGGCAGCAGGTGGCCATGACCTACGACGGCCGCCTCCTGAGCGTCTACCGCAACGGCAAGCTCCTCGGCTCGACCGAGGTGGGCCGCGCTCGCACGAGAGGTGCGGGCCCCCTCGCGATCGGCGCGCGGCAGGACGGCTTCACGGTTTTCGACGGCGATATCGACAACGTGCGCGTCTACTCGCGCGCCCTGACCGAGGCCGAGATCGCCAGCGACTACAGCGCGCTGGGACCCGACGGCCACGGGGAGCCCGTCGCCGCCGGCCTGGCCTCGTGGTGGGACTTCGATGGTGAACTCGCGGGACCCGAAGTCGGCGCCGTGCGCGTGATGCGCGAGGCCGGGCTGAGCGTGGCGCCGCACTGGGGGCTGCCGCTGCCCTTCTGACCAGGGCCGCGAGTCCGCAGGAGAGAGTGAGCCGGTGAGCCGGGGTCCATGCGGAAGCCGACCCTCACCCGTCGCGGGTCGGCCCCCGACGTGGGTCGCGCGCCGGCTCACGAGGTGCAGGTAGGAGCGGCAGTCTCGGCGAAGCGCGGCGACTGCGGCGGACTTTGCGTTGCTCGGAGGGAGCCCCAATGCGTGTTGCCCAGTCGGTGCTGCTTGCGTTCGTGGTCTCGATCGGGCTTGCCGGCAACTCGGTCCTGGCGCGGCAGCAGACCCAGCCATACCCCGACTTCGCCAAGCCCTTCTTCGGCTTCGATGCCGTGACCGGCGAGTCCCCCATGCTCACGATCTTCTGGGATCCCCACCGGCCCGAGCATCCGGCGCCGACGCGCAAACAGGTCGAGGACCTCCTGTTCGGCGCGGGCGGCCTGCAGGGGTACTTCCTGGAGAACTCGTCAGGGCTCTTCACGCTCACGAACGCCGGCTTCCTCGGCTGGTACGACGCCGACAAGCCGGCCGAGCACTACTGGGCTGACGCCGACGAGGGCGACAAGGATGGCGACGGGTGGGTGAACGGCCATGTCGAGAAGTGGACCGAGGCGATCCGCAAGGCCGACGCCGAGTTCGACTTCGCTCCCTACGACGTGGACAAGGACGGCGTGCTGTCTCCCCGCGAGCTCGGCATCCACATCGTGATCCCCGAGAACAACCCGTTCGGCACGAACCGCCAGCCGGCGGGGAGGGAGTTCCCGGAGTGGCAGCCACTCGTCGTCGACGGCGTGACGATCCCCGTCATCGCGGAGAGCTACATCGGCGCCCCGCCCAATCTCCCTCTCACGGCGCACGAACTCGCCCACTTGTTCCTGAACACCCCGGACGAGTACTTCTGGTTCGCCAACCCCTGTGCGGCCGGCGTCTTCTCGCTAATGGACAACCAGGGCTATGGCAGCCATCTCGATCCCTTCCTGAAGCTCCGCCTCGGATGGGTGACTCCCCGGTTCGTCACGTCCGGGGGGAGCTACACGGTCCGGGCCGTGGAGAAGGGCGGCGAGGTGTTGGTCCTGTGCGATCCGGAGCGGTCCGCCTCCGAGTACTTCCTCGTCGAGAACCGCTGGCCGGAGGACTCCTACGAGCGCGCGTTGCCGGACCGCGGGCTGGCGGTGTGGCACATCGTGGACGACCCGGAACTCTACGCCCAGCTCCCGGCTCCGCCCGGATGCGCCCCCGAGGACTGGGCGCAGGTGCCGGCGGACGATTGGGGCCGGAAGGCCATCCGCCTCATCAGGCCGGTGCAGCCCATGGACAACGCCCGAACGCTCTGGGACGGCTCGGAGCCCGAGACGGGGTATGACCTGCTGTCGTCGGATCCCGACCCCGCCCATGCCACCCTCGCCTGGGCCGACGGCACGCCGAGCGGCTTCAGCATCCACGACATCCCCGCCGCCGGACCCGAGGTCACGGTTCGCATCGAGAGGGACGCGCCCGCAGCCCCATAGCCCACGGCCCCCAGGCAGTGTCTCGGCCCCGCGCCGGGCACTCGCGGGGGGCGACTGTCCCTCGCGCCGCGTCGCCCGCGTCGGAGGCCATACTGGGCCTCGGTGGCGCCAACGGAGGCTCCCTGCCTGGGCGAGCGGTCGCTACGGGTGGGAGGATGACCGAGGTGGCGCGGGATTGAGCAACAGGCGGCTGCAGGCGGTCGCCGCGCTGGTCGCGGTCGGTGTCTCAGGCTACCCATCGGTCGCCTTCCCCGTGCTCGCCCCGACGCTCCAAGCCGAACTCCGGCTGACCACCGGCGCGCTCGGTGCGCTGCTCGCGCTCGGCATGGGCGGCGGGTGCGTCGGCGGGCTCCTTGCCGGTTGGCGTGCGGCGAGGCAGGGCTCCCTCCACGCCTTGCGGGCAACGATCCTCGTCTGCGTCACGGGCTGCGCACTGGTCGCGGTTGGCGGCTTCGTCCACGCCCTGCTCTGGCCGGCCCTCGCGATCCTCGGGCTCGGCTCCGGTGGCGCATACGTCGCGGCCGGCGGGCTGCTCGCCTCCCTCTTCCCCTCCCGCAGGCGGGGGAGCTTCAGCGGTCTCATGGTGACCAACGCGGCGTGCGGCATCGTGTTCCCGCTCCTCGTCGCGCTGCTCGACTCACTCCACGCGGGCGGGACGCTCGCGTTGGCGTGGGTGCTCGCAGGCCCACACGCGCTCGCCGGCGCCGCTCTCCTGGGGCTCAGGCACGTGCTCGCGAGGCAGACGGAGGAGCCGCCGGGCGCCCACGCCGGCCTGGGGGACCGGGCGAGCGAAGGCGCGGGCCGGTTCGCGGTGGCGGCGATCGTGCTGCTCGCGGCCATCCACGGGACGGCCGACGGCGTGCTCTACAGCTGGATGCCCAAGCTCCTGACGGAGCGCTTCCCGAGCGGACCCTTCCCCGCCGGTTGGGTGCTATCGTTCTACAGCGCCGCCTATCTCACGGGCAGGCTCGCGCTGACGTTCCTCCCCGACAGCCTGGGGCGGCGCACGCTCGTCGTCGTGCCCGGGCTCGTGGCCGGGCCGCTGGTGGTGCTCGCGCTCCAGGCCCCGAGTATGTACCTCTTGGCCGGCGGCTACGCCCTGGCCTCGCTCCTGTACGGCCTCGAGTTCCCCTCGCTCATGGGACTCGCATCCCAGCGCTACCCCGACCGGTTCCCGACCCTCTTCGGCTGGGTGAGTGGAACGACGGTCGTCGCCACTGCCGGCGTGTGGGGCGTCGGTCGCTGGGCCCAGGCGACGGGCTCCCTCACGCCCGCGCTCTCCGTCGCGGGGTGCGGCTTCCTCGCGTTCGGGCTCCTGGCCGCGGCGTGGACGGCCCTCGATAGGCGATGGCTGCAGGCTCGGCCGGGAGCCGGAGGTGCCGCGGCGGGCCGCACGAATGAGCCGTCCAGTGGGGTCGACGGGCGGCGCGACCACGAGGTGGAGTGAGGCGTGGCACGAGCAGGGGTCATCGTACTCGTTGGCGTGATCGCCTTCGCGCAGGCAGGGAGGGCCCAAGTGCGGCCGGAGGGTGTCTTCCATCTCGTCGTCGGACCCGTGGGGCCTGACAACCCTCGGAACACGGAGGCCGCGATCGTCCCGCTTCAGGGCGGCCGACTGCTCCTCGGCTGGACGGAGTTCTACGCGGGCAGCGCCGACGATCACGGCCCGGCGCGCCTCGTGGGACGGGTCTCGGACGATGGGGGCCAGACGTGGGGCGAGAAGTACACGCTCGTCGACAACGACGGCGGGTGCAACGTGATGGAGGTGAACTTCCTCCGGCTCTGGAGCGGAGAGCTGGCGCTCTTCCACTGCCAGAAGAACACGGAGTCGACCGATTGCCGGGTCATGATGCGCGTCTCGGCCGACGACGGCGCGACCTTCGGGCCCGCGAAGCAGCTCTCACCGGCCGGGAAGTACACGGGCCTCACGAACGGGCGCTGCATCCGGCTCCGGTCGGGCAGGATCCTGCTCGAGGCGTGGGAGGGCGGAGACAGCTACTGCTGCATCTCCGACGACGACGGCGAGACCTGGCGCGACAGCGCTCGCGTGCAGCCGGCCGGAGGGCCCTCCTACGAGCCGGCCTGCATCGAACTCACGGACGGCCGCGTGCTCATGCTCATGCGCACCGGGCTCGGAGGCCAGTACCGGAGCCTCTCGGCCGACGGCGGGGAGACCTGGAGCGCTCCGGAGCCCACGGCGCTCGTTGGCACACCATCGCCCGTGGCGATCACGCGCGTCCCGACCACGGGAGACCTGCTGGCGATCTGGAACGCCGACGCGACGAGCCCGATCTCGCGCACCCCGCTCGCGAGTGCCATCTCGCGCGACGAGGGCGAGACCTGGGAGCACGTTCGGCGCATCGAGGACCGGCCTGGCGACCGCTGGGCCTACCCGGCGGTCACGTGGGTCGACGACCGCGCACTCGTCACCTACTTCAGCTACTCGGGCGGGCTCTCGCTCCACCTGACCGGCCTGCCGGCCACGTGGTTCACCGAGTGACGCCGCCGGCCTCCACGGAGGTCCCAGGGACGTGAGCACCAGCCGCAGGCCCGAGTTGTGAGCAGTGTGAGAGAGTGAGCCTATAAGCCGGATTCTGTGGGGAGCCCGGAGGCTCCCTGGTGGTCATCTATCTCGGGT
>CAZRDB010000040.1:0-30797 GCA_964598695.1 uncultured Armatimonadia bacterium | reverse complement strand
CTGCGAGCTGGCACGACGTCTGCCCGGCGCCCGCAGGAGCGTCCATCCGACGCGCTCGGCCTGCGCGATCGGCCCCCGCGCCGAGGAACTGGTGGCGGGCCACGACCGCTCGCCGGCGCCCTACGGCCCGGAGACGCCGTACGGCCGGCTGGTGCGGTGGGGCGGGCGTGCCGTCGGGCTGGGCGTCACGGTCGATGCACTGACCCTCCTGCACTGCACGGAGGACTTCCTCGGCGATGCGTTCCCCGTGCAGCGGTACCTTCCGGGCACGCGGGAGGGCTGCTGCATCGACTCCGACGGCTCGAGGCGGCTCGTCGCGACGAAGGTGAGCGACCCGGCCGTCGTGGGGCGAGACATGGAGGGCTTCACCCGGACCCACATCGCCCCCGAGGTCTGCCGGGATCTGCGGATCCGCGGCCGCTGGTTCTTCCGCTGCGAGGCCGGGCCGTTCGTGGCGCGCATGGTCGAGCTGGCGGAGCAAGGCGTCACGGTGTTCCCCGTTGTGGGGAGCGAGATCAAGAGGAAGCGCGGGAGGGGCCCCGATGGGAGGGCGTTGTCGAGATGAGGCGTAGGCTGCGTCGAGTGAAGTGGCGGATCGGACTGGCGCTACGAGGGGCCCTGCGAGGGACCGGCGCGTGGCCGACGGTGCCGCACAGCCTGAGTCCGGACGGCGTGCGCGCTCAGCTCCGCGCCGCGGTCGAGTGGCTGCTGCGCTCGCAGCGGGGGACGGAGGACGACGGCTCGTCGGCATGCTACTCGCTGCGGACGGGGTGGGCCCCCTCCTTCCCGGAGACCACGGGCTACCTGATCGACACCCTCGTTGCCGCGGCGCCGTGGGCCGCCCGGCCCGATCTCTGCCGCGACGCGGCCCGTCGGATGGCGGAGTGGCTCTGCGAGGTTCAGCTCGAGACGGGGGCCTGGCCCGGTGGCGTCATGGGCGACCTGACCGGCCCGAGCGTGTTCAACACGGGCCAGGTCCTCGGGGGGATGGTCACCGCCTACCAGGCCTACGGCGACTCGCGCTTTCTGGAGGCCGGGCGCAGGGCGGGCGAGTGGCTCTGCGAGGTCCAGTCTCCCGACGGCTCTTGGGGGAGGCACATCTACTGCAACTCCCCGCGAACCTACTACACCCGGGTCGGCTGGTCGCTGCTGCGCCTGGCCGGCGTGCGGGGGCTGGACAGCGGGGAGCGGTACCGCACCGCCGGTCTGCGCCACTGCCAGTGGGCGGTCGCGAACCAGCTCCCCAACGGCTTCTTCCGCGACTGCCGCTTCAGCGGCACGGGCGACGACCCGAGCAACCCGATCACCCACACGATCGCCTACGCGATCGAGGGGCTGCTGGAGACGGGGGCTCTGCTCGGCGACGCCGGCATGGTCGCGGCCGCCGAGTGTGCGGCGGCGACGTTCGAGGCCCACTTCATGCGGACGGGCTCTCTGCCCGCCGAGTGGGACGATCGCTGGCGGCCGAGGAGCACCTATCTGTGCCTGACGGGCTGTGCCCAGATGGCGCTGGTGTGGGCCCGGCTGGCCGAGCTGGGACACGGTCCGCACTACCTGCTGGCCGCCCGGCTGCTCAACGGCTGCCTCGCGGACGTGGCGCCGACCGATGGCGGACCGGCCGAGGTGCATGGCGCGCTCGCGGGGTCGTACCCGCTCTGGGGCGCCTACGGGCCGTTCGCCTACCCCAACTGGGCCACGAAGTTCTACGCCGACGCGTTGATGGCTGAGGCGCGCTTGGTCGGAGAGGAGGCAGGGGCCTGTGGCCTCCGCCCGTGAACTGAGGAAGGACCTCGCCCGCTACCTTCCGGCGCAGCTCGTGCCGGCGGCGGTCGGCTTCCTCTCCGTGCCCATCCTGTCGCGGGTCATGGAGCCCGCCGAGCAGGGCGACTACCGACTGGTTCTCGCGACCACGGCGGCGATGGCGATCGCCGTCGACTGGGTGGGCGCCGCCGTACTACGGTTCTACCCGAGCTACGAGCGCGATGACCGCCTGGACGAGTTCTGCCGCAGCGCGGTGACGGCGGCGTTCGGCGCGATCGCGCTCGCGTGTCTGTTGGTCGGCGGGGGCGTCCTCGCTCTCTCGGCGAGCCTCCGGCCGGAGCTGAGAAGTCTGCTGTGGCTGGGCATCGGGTCGTTCGCGCTCGGCACGATGCACACGACGCTCGCCGTGCTCCTGCGCGCTCGCCGTGACCTGGGCTGGTACGGGCTCCTGTGCTCGCTCGAGAGCCTCGGTAAGCTCGCGCTGGGCCTCGCGATCGCCTGGCTGATCAGTGCCGGTGGGCGGGGGATGCTCCTCGGCGCGTGCGCGATCTACCTGTTCCTCCTGCCCCTGGCCTGGCGCCGCGCGTGGCAGGGAACGCGGGAGGCCTTCCGGCCGGGCCTGGCGACCCTGCGGCCGATGGCCGCCTACGGCCTCCCGCTCACATTGGGCGGGCTGTGCGTGTGGGCGCTCAACTTCGGCGATCGGTATCTCGTGAACCACTTCGACACCACCGAGGCCGTCGGCATCTACTCCTCGGCCTACGGGATCGCCGACAACACGATCATCCTGGTCACGTTCATCCTGATGCGCGCGGGCAACCCGCTCCTGATGCGGGTCTGGGAGACCGACGGCCCGGAGGCCGCTCGGTCGCTGCTCGGTACCCTGACGCGCTACACGCTTGCCACCTGCGTGCCGGCGGCCGTGCTGCTCGCCGTCCTCGCGCGGCCGGTGGTCGAGGGCCTGCTCGATGCCCCCTATTGGGAGGGCTACCCCGTGGTTCCGGTGGTCGCGGCGGCCTCGCTGCTCCGTGGCCTGCAGGATCGGTTCCAGATCGGGCTTCACCTCGTGCGACGCAACACCCCTCTGACCGTGGTGCTGGTCATCGCGAGCCTCCTGAACATCGGGCTGAACGTCGTGCTGATCCCGCGGATGGGGTACATGGGCGCGGCCTATGCGACGCTCGCCGCCTTCGGCGCCCAGCTCGGGCTCACGGCGGCCGTCTCGTCGCGCCTGATGCCGTGGCGCTTCCCGTGGCTGTCGCTCCTGCGGGTCGCGCTGGCCTCGGCGCCGATGGGGGGGCTGGCCTACTGGATGGGCGCCACGATGCCCGGTCCGGCCCTGGTCCGGGCCGCCATCGCTGCCGCGGCGGGCGTCCCGGTCTTCCTCCTCGGGCTGGCCGCCACGGGCGAGATCGGCCGGCGTGAGTTCCAATGGGTCGCGAGCCGGCTTGGGCCGAAGCGCCCCGAGGAGCCGCCCCCAACGGGCGACGCCTCCTGAAGCGGAACGGACGCCGCGCGTGCGGCGTCCGTTGAGAGTTCCTTGTTCCCCGCCCGCCCGCCTACTCCGCGTCAGTGTCCGCCGGCTGCGCGGGCTGGGTGCGCGAGGCCGAGTCGGCGACCCGGAAGAAGTGCAGGGCGTCGGCGTACTGGGGCAGCACCCGGTTGACCACCGCGCCCAGCGTGCTGACGCCGGCGGCCTCGAGGTCGTCGAGCAGGCGGGCCTCGGCCCCACGGACGATCGCGCCGCTCGCGACCACGAGCAGGGCCTCATCGAGCGCGCTGGCCATGAGGATCGCGTCGACGTAGGCGAGTCCGGGCGGCGTATCGACGATCACCCAGCCGAACCGCTCGCGGAGCCGCGCCATGACCTCGAACAGCGTGCTCTCCCGCAGCAGCAGGGAGGGATCCTCGGGGACGGGACCGGCCGGCAGGAGGGAGAGGCCCGAGACGCCCGTGGGCTGCAGGGCGGTCTCGAGACTGGCCGTGCCCGCCAGCACGGATGCCAGGCCCAGACCGTTGTCCAGCCCGTAGAGGCCATGGATCTCCGGAGCGCGCAGGTTGGCGTCGACGAGCAGGACCGTCTCGCCCGCGTGCGCGATCGTCTCCGCCAGGTTCACGGCCACGGTGGTGCGTCCGTCGCCGCTTCGTGCGCTCATGAGACCCACCACGCGCGGCGGGGGATCGCCGGGCACCGAGAAGAGCTGGCTCCGGAGTGAACGGAACGCCTCGTGGAACGCGCGCACCTCGAGGCTCTCGGCGGCGGCATCGGCATGGCCGCCGGCCTGCGAGAGCAGAGGGATGGAGACCAGCGGCCGCACACCGACGAGGCGCTGCACGTCGGAGGGCCCCTTGACGCGGTTGTCGGTCTGCTCGAGCAGCATGAAGGCAACGGTCGTCACGAAGATCGTGGCGATGAAGGCCAGGATCGCCTTGGGGACGGTGCGGCGGCTCTTGGCCTCGAGCGGCAGACTCGCCGGCTCGACGACACGCATCCGGACCTTCTGCTTGGCGCTCTCCTCCGAGATGCGCGCTTCCTCACAGGCCTGCGCGAGCCGCTGGTAGGTCGCCTCGGCGAGGTCCTTCTTGCGGGCCAGCTCGGAGAGTTCGTAGCTGACCTCCGGGAGGCCGGCGAGCTGGCTCTCGAGCTGCCCGAGCTGCGCGTTGGTCTGCGCGAGCTGGGCGGCGAGGCTCTGCGCCTCCGCCTTGGCATCGGCGAGCTGTGACTCCAACTGCTGCCGCAGCGGGTGGGGGGCCGTCTGCTGGGATGACTCTTCCTTGCCTTCCGCCGCGTAGATGTCGCGGGCGAGCCGGTCGAGCGTTGCCTGAAGCTCGATGACCCGCGGGTGACTGGGGTTGTACTTGGCCCGCAGCTCAGCCATCTGCGCCTCGGCCGTCGCCCGCGCCGTCCGCAGCGCCGTCAGCTCGGCCGAGGGCGCGTAGGTCTTGCCCGTGGTCTGCTCCTTGGGCACACGCGCCAGCTCGGAGGACAGCGCCGCAGCCTTGGACTGCGCTTTGCTGAGCTGTGCCTCGAGTTCCCGCTGGCTCGCCTGGAGCCCGGTGTGGCTGGAGCGGACCGCCTCGATGTCCTTGTCGCCCATGAGCCGCCGTCGGGCCTGGCACTGCTTGAGCGCCTCGGCCGTCTGGTTCAGCTCATCCTCGGCGGTCTGGAGCTGGGCTTCGAGGACCTCGCGGGTGTGCGTCGCGTCCATCGAGTAGAAGGCCTTGTAGAAACCGATGAACGCCTCCGCGATTGCGTTGACCGCATCCACGGCCCCGCTGTCGGTCGCGTCCTTCCACGTGAGTTCGACCAGTTCGCCGCCCCCGACCGGCACGAACGAGAGCCGCTTCTGGTAGTCCTCGAGGCGCACGGAGACCCCGGCCTGACTGGCCAGCTCCCACACCGAGCGGGTGTGGATCAGCTCGCCGAGGCTCGCGACGAAAGCCCGGCGGTCGGGCTCGCGCACCGATTCGAGGCGGGTGCCCGCGACACTGGTCTCCTGGCTGGCTTCCACCGACAGGTAGATGACGGTCTTGGCTTCGTAGCTGCGAGGCTGTACGAGCGATGCGGCAACGGTCGCGCCACTCACGCAGAGCGCGAGGGCCAGGATCGCCCACAGCCACCGTCGGAACAGCCGGTAGAAAGCCCAGAACTGCATGACTCCGTCGCTCCCTGGCCTGGTCGCCGAACCACAGGTGTCGATTCACGCAACCCGAAGCTCACCGCGCGCCCCTCGCCCCACGACCCCGAATGCCCGCAAGAGAGCCAGTCTAGAGGTTCGGAGCCAACCTCACAACCTCCTTCGCCGCATCGCCCCCCCCGAGACGGGCGCCCGTGAATCGGAGGCGTCGGCCCATGGTCGGCAGGATTCGCCAGAGAGCCCCGCCGGCCACACGGGTGGCCGACGGGGCTCTCGCGGCTTCTGGGCCGTGGGTGCGTTACTGGATGGCGCCGTAGAACAGCTCGTATGTGCCCTTCCTCGGGACCAGGAAGTGGCGCACCCCCGAGCGACCGTAGCCCTGCCCGTCCCAGCGGACGTACTGGTTGTCCGACGAGCCGTAGTCGGCAAGGGCGAACGACCAGCTCGTGCCGCGGCTGCGGCCGAAGTAGGTGCCGAGGGTGGTCATGATCGCGATCTGGTCGACCTGACTGGCCGGCCCGGTCGAAACCCCGTAGGGCGACGCGTTGTTGACGAAGGCGCGGGGCGACCAGGAGGAACCGTTGGACGAGATCCGCCAGAGGCCCCAGCCGAAGGTCGGATCCTTCCCCTCGGTCACCAACACATGGACGGTCCCGTCGCGCTCCACCGCGACCGACGCCGGGGTCATGATCGCCCCCATCACCGACCGCGCCACCAGGATCTGCGGGTTCCCGGTCTCGTGGCGGATCGGCAGGTCGTAGGCCGAGCCGTCGCTGCGGCGCCAGGTGATCCCCTGGTCGTCGCTGTAGGCGTAGGTCGGATCCCAAGCGGTATCGCAGCCGAGGCTCTGGTTCGACCACAGCGCGACGGTGTGGATCCGGCCGTCGGGACCGATCGCGAGCGGCAGCTTGCCGGTGGTGAAGGGGAAGGGAGCCCCCGAGACGACGGTCTGGTCGTCGAACAACAGCGTCGTGCGCCATGTCTGGGCCGAGGCGTCGTAGAACCCGAACCAAGCCCGACCTCCGTTGTTCGCGCCTCGGTCGCGCCACGTGAAGTAGACGTCGCCCTGGGCGTCGGTCCAGGCGCGTGGGTAGGTGATCTCGCCGGGCGGCAGCTCGGCGCTGACATCGGCGAAGCCGGCGTTGAAGTCCTCAACCGTGCGGACGGGTTGGACCGAACGGTAGTACTTCCAGTCGGTGTTGTGCACACCGACCCAGCAGTGGACGTAGTCCTCGCCGTCACAGATGACCGTCGGGCCATCGTGCCAGCCGTCGAGCTTGGTGGTCGGGTCGAGCACGATCGTGGGCCACGCGTCACCCGCGTGCGGCGGCCGCATCGCGACGACGGTCCGCGCCTGTGGCGTCGTGTACATCGCGAACACGTTCGTGCCGTCGAGCGAGGAGCAGACCGGCATGTTGTTGTCCGAGATATTGGTCGCGGAGATGGTGCCGATCGACTCGAGGCGGACGACGCCGCCGGCGCGGGGGTTGACGGTGACCGCGACCGTCGCCTCGCCCACGGCGCCGCTCTGGGCGGTGACGCGCAGATGGACGGTCTTGCTCCCCGCCACCGGGCAGGCCACCGAGGTGGCGATGGAGCCGGAGATCGTGCGCTCATAGGTCCCGTCGCCGTCGAAGTCCCACTCGGCCGTGGCGACGTCGGTCGGGACGCTGTCGGCCTCCACGTCGAGGGAGATCGTCCCGCCCACGCTGCAGGGGCTGCCGGTCACCGAGATGACCGGGGTGAACGGGGCGGCCGTGATCGTCGCCTGGCACACGCCGACCTTGCCCGACTCGAGGTCGGTCGCCCGGACCGTCACCGAGCCGGGGAGGAGCAGAGCCACCTGGCCGGGAGCCTCCACGCGAGCGATCGAGGGGTCGTCGCTCACCCACTGCCACTTCGAGGCGTCGACGAGGACGACGTTGCCCTCGGCATCCGTTGCGGTCGCCGTGAGAGCCAGCAGCTCGCCCGTCTTCTTGTCGGCTGTCGATGGCGTGACCTCGACGGCGACGATCGTGCTGGCGAGCGACAGGTTGAGTTCCGCGTTCTGGTTCTCGGGGATGGTGATGTCTTGGCTGGCGGCGGCCTGGGCCGTGCCCGTGCCGTCGGCGTTCGGGTGCGCCGTGGCGGTGACGGTGCAGAGCCGCCCGGCGGGCAGTCCGGCGATCGCCGTGGTGCTGATCGCGCGGGTCAGCAGCCCGCGACCCAGCTCCTCCCCGGTGGCCTTGTCGACCACGACGAGGAGGATGCTCTCGGCGCCGGCGGGGATCATCTTCGCGCTGGCCTCGGGCCACACCACGGAGACCTGGATGCCTCCGGAGTTCTTGTCGCCGTCGTCGAGGCCCGGGCCGGCCACCTGTGAGCCGCAGCCGATCTGCGACAGCCAGGCGGCCAGCACGACGAGCGCCGCGATCCACGACACGAGCATCTGGCCGAGGACGGCAGCGGCGTAGCGGTTGTGGCGCCGGACGGAGCGGGGCAGGGCGAGCGGTCGTCCCCTGCCGCGCACGTCACGGCCCATTCGGAGATCGAAGTAGATCCGACCCAGCCAGGGCGGCGTGACGAAGCGCAGGTCGACATCGTGGCGGTACGAGCCGCCCGTGGGCTCGCCCGAGTTCGGGCGTGCGGAGACCGGCGGCGGCTCAGCCTGGTTTGGGTTCTGCTGGGGTTCCATTGCGGTTGCCTCCCACACTTCGGCACTCGGCCACCGGCCTGCGGCTCGCGCGGGCCGGCGCCGACGCCGCCTAGCTGACTCCGATGCTGAGTCCACCCGATGCCTGGGTCACCTTGACCGTTACTGTCTTTGTGCCGACGCTCGAAACCACCTGCACGGTGGATGTGTGGGCGCCGATGGCCATGCCGGCCCGATCGACCTCGATGGTCACGGTTGCGGCGCCGGTGCCGCTGGACTTGCTGACCGTCAGCCATGAGGCGCCGGGGGTGCAGGTCCACGCGGGTGAGGCGCCGCCGGTGCCGGCGATCTCGATCGTCAGGGCCGTTGTCGCGGTGCCGAAGTCGAGACTGGTCGGTGTCACGCTCATGCCGGGCGTCGGCACCGTGACGCCCAGCGAGGCGCTCTTGCCCGACTCCAGGTCGGTGACGGTGACCGAGGCCGTGCCGGGCGCGAGGGCCGTGACGAGGCCGTTCGCGTCGACCCGGGCGACCGTTGAGGGGCTGGCCTGCCACGACCACTTGGCATTGCTGACCAGGACGATGTTGCCGCGCGTGTCCTTGGCCGTGGGGACGAACGTCGCCGTCGATCCGACGGTCATCTGGGTCCGAGGCGCCGAGATCTGGACGGCGGTGATGGTGGTGGCCAGCGTCAGGCTCACGGCGACGCTCGAGCCGCTCGGGATCGTGACGATCTGCGAACCCATCGCCTGCGCGATGCCCGAGCCATCGAGGTTGGGCCGCGCCGTCGCCGCCACGAGGCAGGAGTGCCATGCCGGCAGGCTCCCGAGGGTGGCGCTGGTGTTGGTGCGGGTGAGCACCGCCCGCCCCAGCTCCGCTTTGGTCGCCATGTCGGTCACGACGAGAACGATGCTCTGGGCGGCCGTGGGAATCAGACGCGACTCCACTTCCGGCCACACGACGGAGAAGGTCAGCTCTCCGGGGTCGGCCGTCGTCTCCTCGCCCCCGCTCGGCTCCGTGATCCCGGTCTCACCCGAGCCGGGCTCCAGGGGCGTTCCGCCGCCCGTCGGCTCGGTGAGCGTGCCGCCGCCCGTCGGCTCGGTGGTGGTGTCGGTCCCGCCGGCCGGTCCGGAGATCGACGACGGGTCGGTGGGCTCGGTGATGTCGACGACCTGCGAGCCGCATCCGATCTGGGTCAGGAACGCCCCCAGGAAGATGACGGCCGTGACCCACGAGATCGCCATCTGGGCCAGCACGGCAGCCGCGACCCGGTTGTGCCGGCGCACGGCGCGGGGGAGGGCGAGGGGACGCCGCTCCTGGCGGATGTCCTTGCCGATCCGCAGGTCGAAGTAGATCCGACCGAGCCACCGGGGCGTGACGAACCGCAGGTCGACGTCATGGCGATAGGTGGTCGGCTCGCTGGGCGCGGTCCGTCCCTGGTCTGGGTTGGAGGGTCCCCCCGGCTTCCCCGGCCCGGCCTGCATCGGCGTGTCGCTGGACAGCATCGCGGTACCTCCCTCTTTCGGTGCCCGTCCTCCCTCGCTCCCCCCGAGAGCGGACGGTCTCTATCGCACTCCGATCGTCGCGCCACCCGTTCCGACGACCACCTTGATGGGAACCACCCACCGCCCCACGTTCGAACTGATGCGGAGGTTCGATGTGTAGGAGCCCACGGCGAGGCGCGAGCGGTCCACGCGCACCGTGATCGTCTTGGCGCCGGTGCCCGAGGTCGCGCTCATGCTCACCCACGGGTGGTCGGCGGTGCAGGTCCAGACCGGAACCGCCCCGCCCTTGCCGCGAATCGTCAGACTCAGGCCAAGCGTGCTCGCGCCGAAGTCGAGGGACGAGGGTGTGGTCCAGACGCCCGGCGCCTCCACCACGACGACCGCCGAGACCTTGGCGCTGCCCCCGTTGGAGGTGATCATCACGGTGAACGTGCGGGTCGCCGGCGTCAGTCCGCTCCGGTTGGCGGTCACCTTCACCGTCGCCGGGCCGGTCCCGGAGGTCGGGGAGACGGTGATCCAGGGCGGCTGGCCCGTGCACTGCCACGTGAGGGTTCCGGTGCCCTTGTTCGTGATCGCGATCGGAAGCTGCGTCGCCGTCGTGCCGAACGCGAGCGAGGTGGGCGAGACACCGAGCAGCGGCGCCCCCACGACGAACGAGACGGGGACGACCTTGGTGCCTCCATTGGAGGTGACGGTGACGGAGTAGGTGCGGGTGCCGGCCGTCAGGCCATCCCGCTTCACCGTCACGTTCACGGTTCCCCGGCCGGTGCCGCTGGCCGGCGACACGGTCACGTACGGGGCTCGGCCGGTACACTGCCAGGTGAGCGTGCCTCCCCCGGCGTTGCCGATGGTGAGGGGCAGCGTCACCGTGGCCGCCCCGAAGTTGAGCGACGTCGGCGAGACGGAGAGAAGGGGCGAGGCCCGAACGGCGGCGGCGCCCTCGGACTCGGCGGCGGCCGCGGCCGGGAGCGGGGTCTGCTCGGCGATCTCTCCGCCCACCGCGCTCGCTCCGCAACCCATCTGCGAGAGCCAGGCGAAGAGCACAACGAGCGCCACGACCCAGGCGGCGAGCATCTGGAGCAGCAGCGCGGCGACCGTTCGATTCCGGCGGCGGACCCGCCCGGGAACGGTGTAGGGCCGAGGACCGTCGCGGCGGTCCTTGCCGATGCGCAGCACGAAGTAACGCCCCGGCCCAAGCAGCCGCGGCGTCACGAAGCGCAAGTCGATGAAGTGGCGACAGGCCGGGGCCGGCCCTTCGGCCTCCTGGGTCGGCGTCTCGGGCGGGGCGGTCGGTCGAACTGCTTCGGGGTCCTGAGGGCCCATCGCGAGTTCCTCCCATGCGGATCGTGCGGGCTGCCGTGCGCTCCGCGGGGCGTTGGGGACTGGCGACCCTGCCTCGCGGCGCACTCTCCTGCCTCCGAATTATGCCATCGCCGGGCCCCAGCCTCCTGGCTGACGAGGAATCGCGGCCGAATCTGTGCGCGGCACAGCGGATCGACACCTTGTCACGCGCGCACGTGAGGGCTACAATTCTGTACACGACTAGTCGGGGAGCGTGAATCGACGTGAGAGCGACCGCAGCCTGGGCACTCGCCCTCGTCCTCCTCGGGGGCAGCGCCGTGTACGCGTCGACGCCGGCCTGGAACGACATCCAGACCGACCCGAACGCGTTCTCCTACACCATGGGCCACCACACCGAGGACTGGACCAGCGGGTCGAAGCACGGAACTTACCACTGGTACATCTACCGCATCCGGTTCAACGGCACGTCGCTGCTCAGCAGCATCCCGGCCAGCCAGACGGTGATGGACTGGTTCGACGTGTACGATGACCAGCCGGGCCTCCATGCCGACCGGACCACCAGCCTCGTGAACCTGCCGGGCGGCAGCACGACGGCGTGGTCGGGCGGCTACACGCCCGATGAACTCCTCACGGCCTACTGGCGGTCGCCGGGCGGCACCCCGAGCGATCCCGGCAAGTACATGCTCCACAGTGGCGACGACGCGATCTTCGGGCTGCGCGTGAACCAGGAGCTGCCGGACGCGGGCCGGATCGCCATTCACGCCAAGGGCTGGACGCCCACGGGCAGCTACAAAGGCGCTTGGCTCAAGGGCGGCACGATGGTGACGGCGCCGGAACCCGCGACGCTGACGCTGCTCTGCTGCGCTGGGGGCGTGGGCCTGCTGCTCCGGCGGAAGCGCCGCCGCGGCTAGGCCGAAGGATCTCGCTCGAACGACCCACCCATCGCCGCGTGCCCTCCCGGGCGCGCGGCGTTGTCATCTCCAGAGCCCTCGGGTGTCGATGACGACCTTGTCCTGGATCGCCGACCGGTCGACGTAGCCGAACGCGGTGTGGTCGACGAGGACCACGACGATGTCGGCCTCGCCCAGCGCGGTGACGAGGTCGGTCAGGGAGACGCCCTGCGCGCGGAGCGCGGGCGGCAGCTCCCGGACGTGCGGCTCGACGACCAGCAGTCGTCCGACCGCTTCCTCGGCGAGGGCCGCGACGATCTCCACCGCCGGGCTCTCGCGCAGGTCGTCCACATCGGCTTTGAAGGCCAAGCCGAGGCAGGCGATGACCGGATCGCGGAAGCGCTCGGCCTTGCGCCGCACGGCGGCAACCACGTGGTGGGGCTTGCCATCGTTCACCTCGCGCGCGGTGCGGATCAGCCGCGTGAGGTCGGGCACCGAGTCGACGATGAACCACGGATCGACCGCGATGCAGTGGCCGCCGACGCCCGGTCCGGGCTTCAGGATGTTCACGCGGGGATGGTGGTTGGCGAGCGAGACCAACTCCCAGACGTCGATCGCGAGGCGCTCGCAGACGAGCGACAGCTCGTTCGCGAAGGCGATGTTCACGTCGCGGAACGAGTTCTCGGTGAGCTTGGCGAGTTCGGCCGTCCGGGAGTCCGTGGCGAGGATGTTGCCGGCCACGAAGCTCCGGTAGAAGGCGACGGCGCGCTCCGTGGAGGGTCGGTCGACGCCGCCCACGATCCGGTCGTTCTCCACCAGCTCCCGCAGGATCTGCCCCGGGAGAACACGCTCCGGGCAGTGGGCCACATAGACCTGCTCGGCGCCGAAGCCCGTGGGCCCGGCCGGGTTGTCGCGGGAGGCGAGGCGGAGATCGGGCCGTCGGGCCGCCAGCACGCCGGCCACCGTCTCCGTCGTGCAGACCGGGCTCGTCGATTCGAGGATCACCAGGCTGCCGGGCCGCACGTGGGGGGCGACCATCTCGGCCGCGCGGAGCACGTAGTCGAGTTCGGGGCTCTTGTCCGGGCGGATCGGTGTCGGTACGGCGAGGATGAAGACGTCGGCCGGCTCCGGCTCGAGGGCAGCCGCGAGTCGTCCGCTGTTGACCGCGGCCTTCACGATGACGTCGAGGGCGGGCTCGTGGATGTGGATCAGGCCTTGGTTGATGGTCTCGACGACCGAGGGGTCGGTGTCGACGCCGTGGACCTGGAAACCCTTCGTGGCGAGGAGGCTGGCCGTGGGCAGGCCGATGTAGCCGAGTCCGACAACGCAGAGCTTCTCCAAGCCGATCCACTCCTCCATCTGGGGGGGCGCCAACAGACACTCCCGGCCGCGCGCGGGCCACGCCCCCCCATGCGCTCCGACACCGCCTCGGTGCCAGATTCGCCCGCCACGCCGCGTCTCCTGCCCTGGCCGAGGCGGCGAGGCGACTCGACGAAGGAGGATCGCCGCGTCCCCCGAATCCCCCGGCGATGCGAACGGGCAACGGCAGGATCCTGTATGCGGTGGGACGATGGGTCGTCCTGTGGGCGCCCGTGTGCGCCACGGTGGCGGCGATCGTCTACGTCGACATCCTGAACCACAAGACGACGCAGCTCGAGCGGCTCAACGCCGAGGGGCTGGACAAGCTCGCCCATGCCGGCGCCTTCGGGGCCCTGACGTTCTTCCTGTGTCGCGCGGTGCTCTACTCCTTCCCGGGCGCGGTGTTCGAGAAGGTCCTCGGTGGAGCCGTGGCGTTGGTCGTGCTCTTCAGCTACGGCTCCGAGACCCTCCAGGCGCGGGTGCTGGCGGGCCACGAGCAGGCGCCCCACATGACCGCGAACCTGACCGGGGTGGCCGTCGCGCTCGTGGGTGTCGCGGCGTTCCACTACCTCCATCTGCGGCGCCGGGACCGAACCGAACGCAGGCAGGCGATCCAGTGGGCCCGCCAGCGAGGCGAGGCAACCCGCGCGCGGCGACGGCGGAGCCGCCCGACGCGCTGACACGTGGCAGGTACGTTCCTCAGGGGTTTCTGTGCGCGACGCGGCCTTTCACCCACCGTCCCCCCTGCGACGGCCCTCGGGCGGGAGGGATCGGCCAGGCCGGCGCGAACCGCCCCTCCGTCCCGGGTTGCCGCGGCGCCCGGGCGCACCGGAGAAGGAGTGGTTCAACCGTGTCTTGGCTCGGCTTCGCCGGGGCCCATCTGCCCCTCGTATTGGTCCTGCCCGTCGTCGGCGCCTGCGCCGGCGCGACGAGCGCGGACTCCCGCCCCCCCGCCGCCCTGACGTCGGTGGCTCTGACCGAGGTCGAACTGACCGACGGCTTCTGGGCTCCGCGGCTCCGTACGCTCCGCGATGTCACGCTCGCGCACGAGATCCGGATGTGCGAGGAGACCGGCCGGCTCCACAACTTCCGCGCCGTGGCCGGGCTCGAGGAGGGGGGATTCGAGGGCACCTTCTTCAATGACTCCGACGTGTACAAGGTGATCGAGGGCGCCTCGTACCTGTACGCGCTCGAGCGCGACCCGGCCCGGCGGGCGAAGATCGCGGAGCAGATCGACCCGCTGATCGAGTGGATCGGCTTGGCCCAGCAGCCGGATGGCTACATCTACACCTTCTATACGCTCACCGACCCCAGCAAGCGGTGGAGCGACCTGCCCAACATGCACGAGCTGTACTGCCAGGGCCACCTGATCGAGGCCGCCGTCGCGCACTATCAGGCGACCGGCAGCCGCACCTTCCTCGACATCGCGGTCCGCTGCGCCGACTACATCGACTCCGTCTTCGGGCCCGGCAAGAACCCCGGCGTCTGCGGCCACGAGGAGATCGAGCTGGCCCTGGTCAAGCTCGCGGCGGCGACCGGCGACGACAAGTACTTCCGGCTGGCGAGGCACTTCGTCAACCAGCGCGGCAGGAGTGGGGCGGAGTACGACCAGGACCACATGCCGGTCCGCGAACAACGCAGCGTCGTCGGCCACGCGGTTCGGGCGATGTACCTCTTCTGCGCCGCGGCCGATGTCGCGCTCCGGACGGGCGATGCGGGCCTCCGCGAGGCCTCCAACGCGATCTGGAACGACCTCACGCTGAAGAAGATGTACGTCACGGGCGGGATCGGCCCCTCCGGCAGCAACGAGGGCTTCACGACCGAGTACGACCTCCCGAACGAGACCGCCTACGCCGAGACCTGCGCCGCGATCGGTCTCGCGCTCTACGGCGAGCGGATGGCCCGGCTCGAGGGCGACGCGCGATTCGCCGATACGGTCGAGCGCGCGCTGTACAACGGCGCGCTCTCCGGGGTCAACCTGGCGGGCGACCGCTTCTTCTACGTCAACCCGCTGGCCACGAACGGCGGCCACCACCGCGTGCCGTGGTTCGGCTGCGCCTGCTGCCCGCCCAACCTCCTGCGCGTGATCCCCCAGATCCCCGGCATGGTCTACCTGACCGGGCCGGAGGCGCTGTACGTGAACCTGTACGCCCAGAGCCGTGGGCGTTGCGAGGTGGCAGGCCGCACGGTCAAGGTCGAGCAGCGGACCGAGTACCCGTGGGAGGGTCGGGTCGAGCTGACCGTGACCCCGACCGAGCCCACCGCGTTCACGCTCTGTCTGCGCAAGCCCGGCTGGTGTGACGAGTGGAGCCTCACCGTCGACGGCGTCCGGGAGCCGGCCTCGGTCGGGGAGGACGGCTACATCCGCCTCCAGCGAACCTGGAGCGGCCAGAGGGTGGTGCTCGATCTCGCGATGCCGGTCGAGCGCGTCGAGGCCACGCCGCTCGTGAAGGCCGACCTCGGTCGGGTGGCGCTCCAGCGCGGCCCGCTGGTCTACTGCCTCGAGGCGGTCGACAACGGGGGCAGCGTGCGCGACCTGTATCTCCCGCGTGAGGCGAAGCTGAGCGGCGCGTTCGACGCCGGCCTGCTCGGCGGCGTCGTCAAGGTCACGGGCACGGCGCGGCGCGCGACGGGGGCGTGGGAGTCGGAGTTGTACCGCAACGGGACACCGGGCGCCGAGGCGGCGATCACGGCGATCCCCTACTACGCGTGGGACAACCGCGCCGCGGGGCAGATGGTCGTCTGGCTGCCCGAGTCGGCCGGCCTCACCGAGCCCAGGCTGCCCGAGGGTCTGGCCGACCGGGCGACCGCGACGGCCTCGAACCCGCACCTCGACCCGGCGGCGGCCAAGGACCGCAAGATCCCGCAGGGCTCCAACGAGATCAGCTTCGACTGGTGGCCCCGCCAGGGCACCGAGGAGTGGCTCTGCTACACCTGGGAGCAACCGGTCGAGGTCGGTGGCGTGAGTGTCTACTGGTTCGACGACACCGGCACGGGCGGCTGCAAGGTGCCGGCGGAGTGGGTCGTCGAGTGGAAGGATGGCGAGGCCTGGAAGGCGGTTGAAGGCCCCTCCGGCTACGGCACGGCGGTCAACGCGTTCAACCCGGTCACCTTCCGTCCCGTTACCACCACGGCACTGCGCCTCTCGGTGAAGCTCCAGGAGGGCTTCTCGGGCGGCGTCTGCGAGTGGCGCGTTCTGCCGGCACGGTAGGGCCGGCACGGCGGCGGCCTCGGGCCCGCGCTCCGGCCGCCGGACGACTCCAGAGGAGGAGCGGCATGGCAGTGAAGGTTGGGTTCATCGGCTCGGGCGGGATCGCCGGGCACCACATGCGGCAGCTCGAAACGCAGAAGGGCGTGAGCCTGGTCGCGTTCACCGACGTCGACCCGGGGCGCGCGCAGTCGTGCGCCGAGCAGTACAGGGGGCGAGCCTACACGCGGTACGAGCAGATGCTCGAGAGCGAGAGCCTCGACTGCGTCTTCATCTGCACCCCGCCCCACGTGCATGGCGAGATCGAGTTTGCCTGTGCCGAGAAGAAGCTCCCGATGTTCATCGAGAAGCCGGTCGCCAACAGCCTGCCGCTCGCGAAGAAGATCGCGAAGAAGATCGCGGAGGAGGGCGTCATCACGGCGGTCGGGTACCACTGGCGGTACATCGAGGCGACGCTCGAGGCCCGCAAGGCGCTCCGCGATCGGACGATCTGCATGGCGCTCGGCTCGTGGTGCGGCGGCTTCCCATGCGTGCCGTGGTGGCGCAAGCGCAACCAGGGCGGCGGCCAGAACATCGAGCAGACGACGCACATCTTCGACCTGCTGCGCTACCTGTGCGGCGAGGTCACCCACGTCCAGGCTTCCTACGCCAAGCGCGTGATGCACAAGGTCATGAAGGGCTCCGATGTCGAAGACGTGGGCAGCGTGAACCTGCGGCTCGCCTCGGGCGCCGTGGCCAATGTCGTCAACTGCTGCTGTGCGCGCAACTGGGGCATGGTGGGGCTGAAGGTCATCACCCACGATCTGGTCTGCGAGATCGACGGCAGCGGCGGCGTGATCACGCCCGCAGAGGGCGAGCGCCGGATCGTCGCCCCGGGGGAGGGCCAGGCGGGCCGGGTCAGCGCCGCCTTCATCAACGCCGTGCGCAAGGGCAAGCAGGAGCTGGTCGCCTCGAGCTACGCCGATGCGCTCAAGTCGCTCGCGATCACCATCGCCGCGGCCCAGGCGGCCGAGTCGAGGGAGACCGTGCGGGTCCCGAAGGTCTAGCAGGCGCACCCGAGACACATGCGCTCCCCCGTCGAGGCCCGACGGGGGAGCGCTGATTCCCGGGGGGGGGAGCAGGCGCCCTACGCCAGCTCCTTCGCGAGCAGCTCGTTGACGAGCTTCGGGTTGGCGCGCCCCTTGGTCTCCTTCATGATCTGCCCGACCAGGAAGCCCATCGCGCTCTTCTTGCCCTCGCGAACGGACTGGGCCACCTCGGCGTTCGCCGCGATCACGCCGCGGATCGCCTCGAGAAGGGCCGATTCGTCGCTGATCTGGGTGAGCCCCTTCGCGGCGATGATCTCCTCGGCAGGCTTGCCGGTCGTGAACATCTCCTCGAAGACCTCCTTGGCGATCTTCGAGCTGATCGTGCCGTCCCGTGTCTTGCCGAGCAACCCGGCCAGGGCGGTAGGCGTCACGCTCGAGGAGGCGATCGCCTGGCCGCTCTCGTTGAGCAGCCGCGCGAACTCCGACTGCATCCAGTTGGCGACCGCCTTGGCCGAGGCCGCCGAGTCGCCGCCGAGGGCCTCGGTCGCGGCCTCGAAGAAGCGCGCGAACTCGCGGCTCTGGCACATCAGGGTGGCGTCGTAGGCCGAGAGCCCTAGCTCGGCCATGTAGCGCGCCCGCTTGGCGTCGGGCAGCTCCGGCATCGTCGCCGCGATCTCCGCCACGCGCTCAGGCGTCACCGCAAGCGGGACCAGGTCCGGCTCCGGGAAGTAGCGGTAGTCGTGCGCCTCCTCCTTCGAGCGCATGGGGCTGGTGCGGCCCTCCGCCTCGTGCCAGCGTCGCGTCTCGCGTCGGGTGGCCTCGCCGTGCAGCAGGGCTTCGGTGTGGCGCTCGATCTCGTAGCCGACGGCCTGGTGGACCGCCCGGAAGGAGGCGAGGTTCTTGATCTCGACGAGTGCGGTCTTGGCCGAGCCGTCCTCGGCGATCACGTTGACGGTCGGCTCGCACCGCATCGAGCCCTCCTCCATGTTGCCGTCGCAGACCTCGATGTAGCGAAGGATCTGCTGGAGCTTCTGGAGGTAGGAGCGACACTCGTCGGCTGAGCCGAGGTCGGGCTCGGAGACGATCTCCATCAGCGGCACACCGCAGCGGTTGAAGTCGATGCGGCTCATGCGGTCGCCGGTGTGGAGGTTCTTGCCGGTGTCCTCCTCGAGGTGGACGCGACGGACGCGGATCCGCTTCGGGCCGCCGTCGGTCTCGATCTCGATGTAGCCCTCGACGCACAGCGGCAGCTCGTACTGGCTGATCTGGTAGCTCTTGGGGAGATCCGGGTAGAAGTAGTTCTTCCGGGCGAAGATGCTGTGCGGCGCGATCGAGCAGCGAAGCGCCAGGCCGGTGCGGATGACCATCTCGACCGCGCGCGCATTGGCCACGGGGAGCACGCCCGGCTGCGCGGTGCAGACGGGGCAGACCTGCGTGTTGGGCTCGGCGCCGAAACGGGTCGAGCACCCGCAGAACATCTTGCTCTCTGTGGTGAGCTGCGCGTGGACCTCGAGTCCGATGAGGGGTCGCGTGTTCACTGTCGCCACCTTCTGTTCGCCGCTAGAGCGAGGCCCGGCGGAGATGCCACTCGGTCGCCTGCTGGTACGCGTCTGCCGCGCGGAGGAGCGTCTGCTCGTCGAACGCGCGGGTGATGAACTGCAGACCGACCGGCATGCCGCTCTCCGGCGCCACCCCACACGGGACGGAGATGCCGGGGAGGCCCGCGAGGTTCACGGGGATCGTGCAGATGTCGGCCAGGTACATGGCGATCGGATCGCTGGCGTGCTCGCCCATGCGGAACGCGACATCCGGCGCCGTCGGGCAGACGAGAACGTCGAACTGCTCGAAGGCCCGCGCGAACTCGCGGCACAGCAGCGTGCGGACCTGCTGTGCCTTGAGGTAGTAGGCGTCGTAGTAGCCCGCGGCGAGCGCGTAGGTTCCGGTAAGGATCCTTCGCTTGACCTCGGCGCCGAAGCCCTCGGCCCGCGTGCGGGCGTACATCTCGACGGGGTCGGCGACCTTGCGCTCGGTCCGGTGGCCGTAACGGACGCCGTCGAAGCGCGCGAGGTTCGAGCTCGCCTCGGCGGGGGCGACGACGTAGTAGACGGGCACGGCGTGTACGGCGCTGGGGAGGCTCACGCGGCCGAGGGTCGCGCCGAGGCCGACGAGGACCTCCGTCGCGGCCTCGACGGCGGCCCCGACGGCCGGGGTGATCCCCTCGCCGGTGAACTCCTCGATGATCCCGACCCGGAGGCCGCGCACCTCGCCCGTGAGCGCCTCGCTGAAGGCGGGGACGGGGAGGTCGGCCGAGGTCGAGTCACGCGGGTCGTGGCCGGCGATCGCCTCGAGCGCGAGAGCGGCGTCGCGCACGTCGTGGGCGAGGGGGCCGATCTGGTCGAGCGAGGAGGCGAACGCCACCAGCCCGTAGCGCGAGACCCGGCCGTAGGTCGGCTTGAGTCCGGTGATGCCGCAGTAGGCCGCCGGCTGGCGGATCGACCCGCCCGTGTCGGAGCCCAGTGCCAGGGGCGCGATGCCGGCGCCAACGGCTGCGGCCGAGCCGCCCGACGAGCCGCCGGGCACGCGTGCGAGATCGAGCGGATTGCGGGTGGGGCCGAACGCGGAGTTCTCGGTCGACGAGCCCATCGCGAACTCGTCGAGGTTGGCCTTGCCGAGGATCGGCATCCGCGCCTGGCGGAGGCGGTCGGTCACGGTGGCGTCGTACACCGCGACGTAGTCCTCGAGGATCCGCGAGGCGCAGGTGCAGCGGACCTCGCGGACGCAGATGTTGTCCTTCACCGCGATTGGGATCCCGGCGAGCGGGGGGAGTTGCTCGCCGCGGGCACGGGCGTCGTCGACGGCGCGGGCGGTCTCGAGCGCCAGCTCGGGCGTGGGGGTCAGGAAGGCGCCGACCTGCGGCTCCACGGCCTCCATCCGCGCCAGGGCGGCCTCGGTCAGCTCGCGGGAGCTGAGGGCGCCGGAGCGCAGCAGGGCGGCCAGCTCGTGTGCGGGGCGCGCGGTGAGTGCGGTCTCGGCCATGGGGGCTACTCATCCTCCATGATCAGCGGGACGAGGAAGCACTCCTCATCGGCCTTCGGGGCGTTGCGGAGCGCCGCGGAGCGCTCGAGGCCCTCGGCGACGCGGTCGTCCCGGAGCACGTTCACCATCGCGAGGGGATGGTAGGTCGGCTCCACGCCCTCGGTGTCGATCTCGCCGAGCCGCGCGAAGTGGCCCAGGATGCGCTCGAAGTGCTCGCGCATCGCCGCCAGCTCCTCCGGCTCCATGTGCAGCCGCGCGAGGTGCGCGACGTGCGCGATGTCCTCCTGCGTGATCGCCATGTGGGTATCGCCTCCGGATGGGGTGGCCTCACGGGGCCGCGCCCGCGAGCGCGCCCTCCCGGAGCAACCGTACACGGCGCTCGCGCGGGCCGTCAAGGCGACGAGGCGCACGGCGCGCCACAGAGGGAGCCCGCCCCTTCGCGGGAATATCCCAGTGCCGGCCATGTGGCCCGCGTCGCGTGGGCGCGGCCGCCGGCACGGGCACGGTAGGAAGGGTGAGGCAGGCGTGACGAAGGTCTTCCGAGCAGCGGGCGTGCTGTGGGCGCTCGCGGCCGTGGGGGGCGCCGTCTTGGCCGCGCCCGACCCGGCGCCGGCCCCGGAGACCTGGGTGACGAGCGTCGCGAGCGACCCGCATAAGGCGGGCGGCGCGGTGCTGCGGATCGAGGCGACGGCCTCCGTCCGCTTCACCACGTTCCGGTTGGCCGAGACCGAGGGCAAGCCCGAGCGGCTCGTGGTGGACATCCAGGATGCCCGGTGGAAGCAGGGCTATGCCGAGGCGCACGTCGGCGCGGGGGGTGTGATCGGCTGGCGCGCGAGCCTGTTCGCCGACAAGCCGCCGGTCACCCGGGTCGTCGTGGAGCTGCTGGGGGGGACGACCTTCCGCACGGCGACCGCGAGCCCCGCCCAGAGCATCCGGATCGAGATCGGCTCGATCGACCCGCCGGGTGAGACCCCGGGTGGCACGGACCCCGGCGGTCCGAGCCAGGGCGGAGCGCCCGAGGGGCCGAGCACGCCGGAGAACCCGCCGACCCCGCCGGAGGCCCGGCCGGAGCAGAAGCTGCACCTGACGAAGGTCGAGGTCATCGAATCCGATGCCGAGCACCTCGATCTCCGGCTGATCCTCGACGGCCCCGGCGACCCGATCGCCTTCCTGTTCGCCGACCCGGCGCTGTTCGTGCTCGATATCCCCTATGCCGCGCCGGCCGCGACCAAGGGGGTCGCGAGCGGCTGGGTCGACCTCGACCGAGGGGCCTGCCTCTCGGTTCGGCGGATCCGCCTGTGCGAGATGCGCGAGGGCGCGGGCCTCTCCTCGCGCCTGGTCGTCGATCTCGCCTCCCCCACGCCCTACGACCTCACACCCGACTCGGCGGTCCCGAACGCCTGGCGGCTCTCGCTGCGGTTCTCGGCCGGCTACCAGGGCCTGGTCGTGCTCGACCCCGGGCATGGCGGGGCCGAGGCCGGCTCGCGCGGCGTCGGGGGGATCGCCGAGGAGGACGTCAACCTGCAGCTCACGCTGCGGCTCCGGGCCGAGCTGATGCGGCGCGGGATCGCCGCGATCCTCACCCGGACGGCCGACACGACCTCGAACCTCTACCAGCGGCCGTACATCGGCAATGAGCTGGGGGCCGATCTCTTCCTCTCGATCCACTGCAACATCGGCTCGCCCCGCGAGGGAGGAACCGAGACCTACTACTACCATGAGTCCGGCAAGCCGCTGGCGACGGCCGTCCAGAACGCGCTCGTCAAGGCGCTCGGTCGGCCCGACCGGGGCGTGCGGCGGGGCGACTACGCCGTGACGCGCGACTCCGCGATCCCCGCCGCCCTGACCGAGGTCGTCTTCATGGATTGCCCCGAGGAGGCCCGTCTCGTCACCCAGGAGGCCTTCCAGAACCGGGTCGCCGTCGCCATCGCGGGGGCGATCGAGGAGACGCTCCGGGCCCAGCGGGCCGCCCGCGCTCCCGCACAGCCCTGAACCCCGCCACGAGAGCGACCGGTACGCCGGTCCGGAAGGAGCCCTGCCCCATGGCGCGCATCGACGGACGCGCGAGCAATGACCTCCGAGAGACCACCCTCGAGCGCGGCGTGATGCTCCATGCCGAAGGCTCGTGCCGGATCGAGATGGGAGACACCGTGGTGCTCTGCACCGCGAGTGTCCAGGACGGCCTGCCCTACTGGCGGCGCGAGTCCGGCCTGGGCTGGGTGACGGCCGAGTACGGCATGCTGCCGCGCGCCACGAAGGACCGCACCGATCGCGGCAAGGTCGGGGGACGCGGGATGGAGATCCAGCGGCTGATCGGACGGTCGCTCCGCGCCGTGATGGACCTTCGCGCCCTGGGCGAGCGGACGATCACGGTCGACTGCGACGTGCTGCAGGCCGACGGCGGGACCCGCTGCGCGGCGGTCACCGGCGGGTTCATCGCGCTGGTGGAGGCGCTCGACTGGCTGCGGCGCAAGCGCAACGCGTTCGCCCGTCTCCCGGTCACCGACCTCGTCGCCGCCGCGAGCGTCGGGATCATCCAGGGCGAGACGTTGCTCGACTTGTGCTACGCCGAGGACTCCCAGGCCCAGGTCGACATGAACGTGGTCGCCACCGGCAACGGGCTCCTGGTCGAGGTGCAGGGGACGGCGGAGGGCCACCCCTTCACGCGGCAGCGCTACGACGAACTCGTCGATAGCGCGCTGGAGGGCGTCGCGCAGCTCGTCGAGGCCCAGAGGCTCGCGCTCGGCGACCTGGTCTAGCGCGGTTCCCGAGAGTCTCCGCGGGTCTTCGCTCTTGCGTGCGAGAGCTTACGGGAACCTCTCTAACGCCGCGGGTTGGGGTCCTTGTAGAGCGGGTTGGCCGGTACGCGTGGGCCGACCCCTCCGGTCGATCCGCTGGCAGGGTCGACAGCGCCGAGACGCGCGATCCGAGGTTGGCCGCCGTGTTGCGCACCCGCCTTCCGCGCATGGGGCGGCAGGCCCACCTGGCAGACGATCAGCGTTCCGCTCTCGATCTCCAGCATCGCCGTGCGCGGGAGCGTTCCCCCCGTATCGGCGAGCATGAGGGGGATTCGGTGCTCCGCGAGGATCCGGTGGGCAGCCTCGGCGTTGCGCTGGCCGACGGCGAAGAGGTCGGTGTCCGGGCTGAACATCGCCGCCCCGCCGGCGATCCCGGCCAGCAGGCTGCGCTTCTTGCAGCCCAGTTCCGTCAGCGCGCGAACCGCCGCGGGCACGGCCGTTGTCATGTGCATCCCGGGGGAGCGTCCGCGACGCCCGTCGCCCTCGGGGAGCACGACATGGACCATCGCCCCCGCGCGGTTGCCGGGGTCGTAGAGGCAGACGGCCACACAGGAGCCAAGCGCGTGAGCGACCAACACGTCCGCGTCAGTGCGTGAGGCGACGATCGCGCCGAGTCCGACCATACGCTGGGTGAGCAAGCGTCCACTCCTGTGGCGGCCGCGCAGGCACCAGGCGTCTGTCCGGCCGAATCCTAGCGGATGCGCCGTTCCGCGACCAGCAGGATCTCGCCGGCGAGAGGGGCCTGCCGGCCGATCACGGGGCGGCGATGGCCGCGCGGGCGGCCTGGATCACGGTCGCCCGCCGCTCGGGCGAGAGCGCGGAGAGCCGGGGCTCGCCCGGCTCGCGAAACGACGTGCCCAGGCGGGCCTCCAGCAACTCCAGCGCCAGGTCGCCGAACGTGAGCAGTCTCGGGAGCGGCTCGGGGCCCTGCTCGGCAAGCTGGCGGGTCAGCCGGTCGTCGTCGAGCGAAGCCGCCAGCACCTCGGTCGCCGCGGTGCCGCCCGCGAGCAGACGGGTCACCGGGTCGCCGACGCCTTCGGCCATCCGCAGCTCGGGCGGGCCGCCGGAATCGCGGAAGCACCAGACCAGGTATCGCGCGCCTCCCGGGGTCATCTCGGCCGCTCCCGGGGGGTCCGGGTTGGTCAGCGGCGCCAGGTCCTCCGCGGCCATGCGCTCCAGCACGTCCTGCGCTCGCACGAGGTCCGTCTGTCCGGCGTAGTTCCCCGAGACGCCCCGCACCTGCTCGAGCGTCCACCAGGCCCGATGATGGCTCCAACCGTCGACGAGCCCCTCGATCGCGGCCTGATGGCCCGTGCGGGCCAGCGCGGCCGGCAGTGCGGCGAAGCCTTCGGCCCCGGCCTCCTCGGCGGCGGCCCGCGCCTCGGCCGTGAGCCCGAGCTGGATCAGGTAGCAGGAGCGCAGCGCCGCGACGGTCCGCGGGTCGGGCGCGCCCCAGCTCTGGCCCTCGGGCGCGGGGAAGCTGAGGGTCGCCTCGGTCGCGCCGAGCGATCTCTCGAGCAGCTTCGTCGCCTCGACCGGCCTCGTGCTGCGCACGAGCGCCGGGCCCCCGGCCAGCACCTCGCCCCACGGCGTGAGGTAGAGCGTGTCCTCGCCCTTCCCGATCTGCCAGGCCACTGTGGGCTCGGCGGTGTCGCTCCGCCACTCCACCTGGACGGGCCGCATTCCGGAGACCTGCGGGAGAGGGAGCCGAGCGATGGGTTCCGCGGCCGCTCCGAGAGCGGCGAGCTGGTCCGCCGTGAGGCAGGCCAGGGGCAGCTCACTCCCGCAGCCGAGCGCGTGGCCGATCACGGGGCGACCGAGGCGCGCGAGCGCGAACGGCGCCGGGTCGCGAGACAACGCCGGCTCGGTGCGGACCGCGGCGCCCTCGGGCTCCTCGCGCCCGGGCTCGGGGGCGAGAGCGGCCGTCTGCGCCGCCGCGGGCTCGGCGCGCTGGCACGAGCAAGCGGCGAGCGGGAGCACGGCGGCGAGGAGGATGCGAGCGACCAGCAGGGAGCGGCGCACCGGTGGATCCCTCCGAGCGAGATCCCGGCTCGCTGCGCCCGGCCGGCGCCGGGCGCAGCGAGCCGGCAGACGCTAGTAGGCCTTGGCGATCAGCACGCGTCCGTGGGAGGGTGCGCCGCAGAGGACGCACTTGCCCTCCTCGGCCTTCCGGTCGAGCGGGACGCAGCGGATCGTCGCCTTGGTCTCGTTCTTGATCGTCAGTTCGCACGTGGCCGACTCGCACCAGTGGGCGCTCACGAAGGCGCCCTTCTCGATCCAGCTCTTCAGCTCATCGTAGGTCTCGACGGGTCGCGTGTTGTCGGAACGGAACCGGAGGGCGTCCTCGTACAGCTCGCGCTGGATCTCCTCGAGTTCCGAGGCGACGGTCGCCACGATGCCGTCGAGAGCGGCGGGCCGCTTCTTGCCTCCGGTCCGGCGGGCGAGCACGCACTGGCTCTGGTCGAGATCCTTGGGGCCCAGCTCGATGCGCAGGGGCACGCCGCACAGCTCCCACTCGTTGTACTTGAAGCCGGGCTTGAGGTTGTCGCGGTCGTCGAGCTTCACGCGGGCGACGGGCTTGAGCGCCGCCGCCAGCTCGCGCGCCGCCGCCAGCACGCGCTCGCGGCTCGCGTCCTGGTAGACCGGAACGATGACCACCTGGAAGGGCGCGATGCGGGGGGGGAGCCGGAGGCCCAGCTCGTCGCCGTGGCCCATGACGACGGCGCCGACGAGGCGGGTCGAGACGCCCCAGCTCGTGCCCCAGACGTACTCGCGCTCGCCCTTGTCGTTCTGGAACGTGACGTTGAAGGCCTTGGCGAAGTTCTGGCCGAGGAAGTGGCTCGTCCCGGCCTGGAGCGCCTTCTTGTCGCGCATCATCGCCTCGATCGAGTAGGTGTCGACCGCGCCCGGGAACCGCTCCGACTCGGTCTTCACCCCGGGGTAGACGGGCAGCGCGAGTGTCTCCTCCGCGAACGCGCGGTAGACCTCGAGCATGCGGAGAGTCTCTTCGACGGCCTCCTCGCTCGTGGAGTGCGCGGTGTGGCCCTCCTGCCAGAGGAACTCGCGGGTGCGGAGGAAGAGGCGGGGGCGCATCTCCCAGCGGCAGACGTTGGCCCACTGGTTGTACAGCAGCGGGAGGTCGCGGTACGACTCCACCCAGTCCGCGTAGGTCTGCCAGATGATCGTCTCGGAGGTCGGCCGGAAGACGAGGGGCTCGTCCAGCTCCTTGCCGCCCCCGTGGGTGATGACGGCGCACTCGGGCGAGAAGCCCTCGACATGCTGGGCCTCACGGTGGAGGTAGCTCTCGGGGATCAGGGCCGGGAAGTACACGTTCTCGTGGCCGGTCTCCTTGAACATGCCGTCCAGGACGCGGACCATGTTCTCCCACAGGGCGTAGCCGTACGGCTTGATGATCATGCAGCCGGCGACCGGCGCCGACTCGGCGAGCCGGGCCTTGCGGACTACGTCCTGGTACCATTCGGGGAAATCCGTGTGGAAGTCGGCCAGGAACCGCTCATTCTGTGACGACACGTCCGATGGTCCTCTCCTGAAGCTGCCCCAGAGTGCGAGACTCGTATCGTAGCACGCGCCTCCGCAGGTGGGAACGGGAAGGGGCTGGAGGGGGACGGCCTGCGAGCAGCTCGGGCCTGGCCTTAGCCAGACGCCCGCGGCAAACGTGCAGGAACGTAGGCCCGAACGGGTGCGGGGGTTGGCTGGGTGAGTCGTCGGTCAGCTGGGAGGCTCTGAGGCCGGGCAGGGCCGTTGGCTAACGGGCCGGGTAGTTCGGTGGCTAAGTGAAGACAGGAATGGGTTAGCCAGGGGATCCGATGGCTAAGTAAAGGCAGCGATTAGTTAGCCAAGAAGTCCGGTGGCTAAGTAAAGGCAACGATTAGTTAGCCAAGAAGTCTGGTGGCTAAGTAAAGCGACAGATGAGTTAGCTGAGGAACTGGGAGGCTACGTGAAGCGATAGATGAACTAGCCAAGAGCTCCACAGGCCAGCGGGACACAGCGGCGGAGCAGCAGGAGAGCGCCATGCAGGCCGGACAAGGCTGAGAGCCAGCCGAATGCATGGGAAGCCAGGCAGGCACCACGGTAGGTGGCAAGGCACCGGTGCGTGGCGCTTAGGGCGCCGGTGGAACAGGAGGTATGGCACATGCCCGAGGACGCGATGGGAGGCTCCTCCATCCCATCCCGCGCCGGCAGATACATCCGCCAGCCCGCTGGCTACCGTGCGTTCATTCCGGCTCCCCTGCCCCCGGACCCGCCCGTACGGGTAGGTGGTGGCCTCATCGTCGCGCTCTCCGAGGCAGACCGGACCCTCGGTCGGCTGGACGGCTCGATCGCCACGCTGCCCAACCCTGACCTGTTCGTCCTGATGTATGTACGGAAGGAGGCCGTCCTCTCAAGCCAGATTGAGGGCACTCAGAGCTCCCTGCAGGACGTCCTCGCTGCCGAGGCTCAAGTGCTCTCGCCCGACCGCCCCCGCGATACTGCCGAGGTAGTGAACTACATCGGAGCCATGAGCTACGGCCTGGCGCGCCTCGCCGATCTGCCTGTCTCGGTCCGACTGATCCGCGAGATCCACGCCAAGCTGCTTGAGGGGCTCCATGGCTCGCATCCCAGCCTCACGCCAGGCGAGCTACGCAAGAGCCAGAACTGGATCGGCCCCGCAAACTGCGTTCTGTCCGAGGCCACGTTCGTTCCGCCCCCGCCGCATGAGGTGCCGCAGGCCATGGGCGACCTGGAGCGCTTCCTGCACGGCTCGAACTCCGAGCTTCCACTGCTCATCCGGATCGGGCTCGCCCATGCGCAGTTTGAGACGATCCACCCGTTCCTGGACGGCAACGGGCGTGTAGGGCGCCTACTGATCCCCTTCCTCCTCTGTGAACATGGTGTCCTCGTCAAGCCTGTTCTCTACCTCTCGCACTACTTCCGGCGCCATCGATCCGCCTACTACGAGCATCTGCAGGCTGTGCGCGATTCCGGCGCTTGGGAGGAGTGGCTCACGTTCTTCTGCCGCGGCGTCGCGGAGGTGAGCCGGCAGGCAACCGAGACCGCGCGGCGCATCCTGGCGCTCCGTGAGCGGGACAGGGCCACGATCATGGACAACCTCGGCCGGGCGGCCGGGAACGGGCTCCGCGTGCTCGAGTACCTCTATGAGCGCCCGATCGTGTCTGTCGATGACCTGCAGCGGCTCTGCGGGGTCACATTCCAGGCGGCCAACCAGCTCGTGGCCAGGCTTGCCGACCATGGAGTCCTCAGCGAGATAACCGGGCGCCCTCGCTACCGCCGCTTCGCCTACCAGCCGTACATTGACCTGTTCGGTGACGACGACTGACGCTCCGGCCCCTCCTCGCAGGTCCCGCCCACCTACAGCCGAACCCTCCCGCATCGCCCTGGTGGCGTCGAGGAAGGGGAATCCCCATGGTGGCAGCTCTGTGGTTCGCGGGCACGGTGGCGATCGGCGCGGTCGAGGTCTGGGTACCGGGGGCGCTGGACAAGGTCCTCCCGACTGCCGAGCCTCCCGAGGCCCGGGCTGCAGAGGCCTCCCTCGACCTCGCCGCCAACGAGTACGAGGGCTGCCAGATCGCCATTCGAGCCGACGAGCCGATTGCGGCCCTCACCGTCGAGGCCGAGCCGCTCACGGCGCAGGCCGGCGCCGCCGGCATCCCCGTCGAGGTCTTCCGTGTCGCGACGGTCCCACTCACACACAACAGCCCCCTCGGCTTCCCGGAGGACACCGCCGATCGGATCGCGCTCGTGGGCGAGCGTGTGCCCGACCCGATCCCCCCGTGGCCGTCCGAGGGCGTGAACGTACCGGCTGGCGAGACCCAGTGCGTCTACCTGCGCCTGCGCACGGCGCCCGGGACCCCGGCCGGGGAGTACCGCACGACGGCCCGGCTCGCCTGGGAGGGTGGCTCGGCCGAGGTCCCCGTCACGGCCCGCGTGTGGCCGGTGGCCATCCCGGAGCAGCGCCACCTCGCCTTCACGAACTGGATCAGCCACGAAGGCATCGCGGGGCGCTACGGGGTCGAGATGTGGAGTGACGAGTTCTACCGGATCTCGAGCCTGTACGCCCGCGAGGCGCGCGCCCACCGCCAGACCATGCTGTGGGTGCCGACGAGCGCGATCGGCCTCACCCGGGCGGCCGATGGCGCGCTCCGTTGCGACTTCTCCCGGTTCGATCGCTGGGTCGAGATGTGCGAGGCCGAGGGGGTCTGCGACAACATCGAGATCAGCTTCCTCGGCGCCTGCGACCGCGAGGACGGCACGATCCCCCTCGGCCCGTGGAGCGTCACCGATGCCGCGACGGGCGAGGTTGGGTCGGTCGCGGCAGAGGAGGCCCTGCCGACGGTGCTGCCGGCGCTCGAGGCGCATCTCGCGGAGCGCGGCTGGCTCGAGAAGGCGCTGCTGCACATCGCCGATGAGCCCTTCGTGCAGTCGGTGCCCGAGTTCCGGCGCGTCTCGGCCTGGATCCACTCACTCGCGCCCGGGATCCGGCGGATCGACGCCATCGAGGCGCCCGACATGGGCGACAGCCTCGAGGTCTGGGTGCCGAAGCTCACGCACTACTACCACTGGATCGACGACTATCGCGCGGCGCAGGCCCGCGGAGCCGAGATGTGGTTCTACACCTGCTGCCACCCCGTCGCGCCGTTCCCGAGCCGTTTCCTCGACGCGCCGCTCACGGCCCCGCGCTCGCTCCACTGGATCAACTGGCGCTACGCGATGCCCGGCTACCTCCACTGGGGCCTCAACTTCTGGCACCAGGATCCGTGGGAGAGCGACGGCCCCGAGACGCTCCCGCCCGGCGACTGCTGGGTGCTCTACCCGGGGCCCGAGGGGCCGGTCTCCTCGCTCCGGTACGAGGCGGTCCGCGACGGCATCGAGGACTACGAGCTGCTCTGGCTGCTCCGCGAGCGGACGGAGGCGCTCCTTGCCGGTCTCAACGCGCCCGAGGGCCTCTTCCACCCGGAGCGCCGCTCCGACGAGATCGCCGCTGAGGTCGTCCCGACGATCATCGACTGGCCGCGCGAGGGGGCGCGGCTCCTCGCCTTCCGCCGGGGGGTGCTCGAGGAGTTGGCTGCGCTCGAGACCGCCCCCCGGCTCTATGTCGAGACCGACCCACCGACGTCGACGGCGCTGACGCCCGGCCCCATCGCCGTCGGGGTGCGGGGCATCGCCGAGCCGGGCGCCGAGGTGACCGTCAACGGCGAGAGGGTCTTCGCCCAGCCGGACGGGACCTTCCTCGCGCACATCTTCCCGCCGATGCCGCCCACGATCGAGGTGACCGCGCGCAAGGACGGCGCCGAGCGCCGCCTCCACCGCGCCTGGCCCGTCGCCCGACCGCGAGGGCAGGGGTGAGGCGACGGCAGGGATCCCCGTCGAGGCGCCCGAAACCACGGTTGGCCGCCGGGTGGCCGCGTGGGGCGCGGCTGTGCCGGCCATCCCCGCCTGCCCCAGCCGCGCTAACGCAGCGCCAGTGTGAGAGCGGTTCGCTCGGAGTCTGCTAGGACAGTGAGGCATCGATGGCGAGTGCGGCACGCGTCGAGTCGGTGGGTGCCCATGCCACGCCGCGAAGGCTCCTAATGACCTTTGCTCAAATGGAGTAGTTCTCTATCGGAGACGAGTTGCGCATGT